>DASYID010000159.1:0-16532 GCA_036252775.1 Solirubrobacteraceae bacterium | reverse complement strand
CCCAGTGGCACGGATCGAGCTTCTACCGGCGCCTGCGCGAGAAGTTCGGCCGCCTCTCCCGGTGAGGACGGGGTAGAGGTTTCCGGCGCCGTCGCGCCGGCGGGGGCGGCCCCATGGACAGGACGACGAGGATTCCGTCCCCACGGACTGCTGAACTGTGGACCGAATGCTGCTTGAGCTTCGCGTCCAGAACCTGCTGCTGATCGAGGAGGCCCGCCTCGAGCTGACGTGCGGTCTGAACGTGCTGACGGGGGAGACCGGGGCGGGCAAGACGGTGCTCGCCCATGCGCTGGACCTGCTGCTGGGTGGTCGCGCCCGCACCGGGATCGTGCGACCGGGGGCGGCCGAGGCCTACGTCGAGGGCGTCTTCGAGTTGCCCGACCCAGTGGCTCCCGGCCTGCTCGAGCGCCTGCCCGAGGACGCCCAGGAGCTCGTCCTGGCCCGGCGCGTCGGCCGCGACGGACGCACCCGGGCCTACCTCAACGGCCGCGCGCTGGCGATCGGCGACCTGCGCGAGCTGGCGGGCGAGCTGATCGTCTTCTACGGACAGCACGAGCACCGCAAGCTGACCCTGGCCTCCGCGCAGCTCGAGATCCTCGACGATGCCTGCGGGGCGCCCCAACGCGTGCGACGGCAACAGTGCGCGGCCGCCCACGGCGCGCTACGGGAGCTGGAGCGCGAGCTGGATGAGCTTCAGGCGCGCGAGGGCGGGCGCGACCGGGAGCTGGATCTGATCGCCTTTGAGCTGTCGGAGATCGAGGAGATCGGCCCCGACGTTGGTGAGCACGCGGACCTGCTGGCCGAGCGCGAGCGCCTGCGCCACCTCGAGGCGCTGCGTCTCGGCGCGCTGGCCGCGGAGCAGGCCCTCTCCAACGACACCGACGGCGGCGCTCGTACGCTGATGGCGGGTGCCGAGGCGGCGCTGGAGGCGGTCACGGGCGTCGACCCGGCGCTGGACGCCCTGTCCCAGCGCCACCGCTCGCTGGTCATCGAGACCGCTGACCTGGCGGCTGAGCTGCAGCGCTACGTCGACGGGCTGGAGGCCGAGCCGGGACGTCTGGAGGTGGTGGAGGAGCGCCTCGCCGCCCTCGAGCGCCTGATGCGAAAGCACGGAGGCTCGATCCAGGCGGTGCTCGATCACGCCGAGCACTGCCGTCGCCTCCAGGCCCAGCTGCGCGGCGCCGAGGAGGCCCGCGGCGAGCTGCAGCGCGGCCTGCTGGAGGCACGCGCGACGCTCGATGCGCAGGTGGCGGCCCTGCGCAAGGCCCGCCAGGCCGCCGCTCCGCGCCTGGCGCGTGCCGTGCGCGAGCGCTTGGCCAAGCTGGCCATGGACGGGGCGAGCTTCGAGATCGAGGTTGACGAGCGCGAGCCGGGGCCGGCCGGCGCCGACACGGTGGAGTTCCGGGTGGCGCCGAACCCCGGCGTGCCCGCCGGGCCGCTGCGCGAGATCGCCTCCGGGGGCGAGCTGTCTCGGATCATGCTCGCCCTGCTCGGTGTGGCCAACGCCCAGGGGCGGGGCGTGCTCGTCTTCGACGAGGTCGACGCCGGCATCGGCGGTCAGACCGCCCGCGCGGTCGGGGCACAGCTGCGTGAGCTGGCGGCCGGACGCCAGGTCCTGTGCATCACCCACCTGCCCCAGATCGCTTCGCTGGGCGCCCGCCACTTCTCGATCTCCAAGGATTCGAGCGTCGAGCCCGCGCGCACCACGGTGGCCGAGCTGCCCGAGGCCGACGTCGTCTCCGAGCTGGTGCGGATGCTCGGGTCAGACGGCGACGACGCAGCGGCTCGCCGGCACGCCACCGAGCTTCGCCGCGCCGCCTGACCCTCGCCCGCGCCCGCCCTCGGTACGCTCGCAGGCGTGTCGGTGGCCCCTGGAGATCTGCGTCATGCCGACGGGGCGCCCGGCGCGCCGCGCAGCGTCAGCGGGCCCGTCCGAATGGGGCGCCGGACCAAGCTGCTGGTCAAGCGACTGGTCCCGGGCGACGTGGCGGTCATCGACCATCGCGACGTCGACCGCGTCTCGGCCGAGGAGCTGATCGCGGCGGGCGTGGTCGCGGTGCTCAACTGTCGGCCCTCCTCCACCGGCGGCTACCCGAACATGGGGCCGCTGCTGCTCGTGCAGGCGGGCCTTCACCTCGTTGACCTCCCCGACGACGCGATCTTCGACAGCCTCCGCGACGGGCAGCCGGTGACCGTGTCCGGCGGCGAGGTGCGCCACGGCCAACAGCTGGTGTGCGCCGGCTCGGTGCTCACGCCCGAGCGAGTCCGGGCCGAGACCGACGCCCGGCGCGAGGAGATCGGCCAGGCCCTCGAGCGCTTCGCCCACAACACCATCGAGCACATGCTCGAGGAGCGCGAGCTGCTGGCGGGCAAGATCGAGCTGCCGCGGTTTGCCACCGACTTTCGCGACCGCCCCACGCTGGTGGTCGTGCGCGGCGTCGGCCACCTGCGCGACCTGCGCGCGCTGCGTCCCTACATTCGCGACGTTCGACCCGTGCTGCTGGCCGTGGACGGGGGCGCCGGCGCGATCCTCGAGGCCGGCTTCCGGCCCGACATGATCGTCGGTGACATGGACTCGGCCGACGAGGCGGCGCTGCGCTGCGGGGCCGAGCTGGTGGTCCATGCCTACCCCGACGGGGCGGCCCCCGGCCGGGCCCGGCTGGACGAGCTCGGCCTCAGCTACCAGGTCGTTCCCGCCCCCGGCACCAGCCAGGACCTGGCCATGCTGCTCGCCGCTGAGAAGGGGGCGGAGCTGATCGTCTCGGTCGGCTCGCAGTTCAACCTGGTCGAGTTCCTGGACAAGAACCGCAGCGGGATGTCCTCCACGTTTCTCACCCGGCTGCGGATCGGCGAGATCCTGGTCGACGCCAAGGGCGTCTCGCGCCTGTACCGTCCACCCCCCGGCTACGGGCCGCTGGTGCTGGTGCTGCTCGTTGGCGTCATGGCGTTGGGCGCGATCGTGTGGGTGACGCCGGGGCTCAACGACGTCGCCCAGCTGCTGTGGCTGAAGATCCAGTTCTTGCTAGGCATCGGCTGAGAGCACCCGCGTCACCCGCGCCCATGTTCGACTTTCGCTACCACGCCCTGTCGCTGACCGCGGTCCTGATCGCGCTGGTCGTGGGCCTGCTGCTGGGAGTGGCGATCGGCGACCGCAACCTGGTCTCCTCCGCGCAGCGGGGCCTGAGGGACTCACTGCGCCGCGACGTCAACGCCGCCCGCGCGGAGAACTCCCAGCTGTCGGGCCAGCTCAGTTTCCGGTCGCGGTTTGAGAGCCTGGTCTACCCCGATCTGGTGGCTGGGCGCCTCGGGGGCCGCCGGGTCGGCCTGCTGGTCCTGGGCGGGGCCTCGGATGAGATCAGCGGGCTGGTGCGCAGCGCCCTTGAGCCCGCCGGGGGCCGACTGGTGCTGGCCGCCGCCGTGCGTGAGCCGCCTGACCTGGCCAGCCTGGCCGCGGCCGCGCCGGCGGGCTCGCGCTTCTCCAAGCTGGCCAGTGACCCGTCTCTGGTCGGCTCGCTGGGGCGCCACCTGGGGCTGGCCGTGGCCCGGGGGGCACGGCCGGCGGTGGCGGGGCGAACCCGGCTGCTGGACACCGAACGGGGTCCGCTGCTGAGCTCGTTCAACGGATCGCTGGCGCCGCTGGACGGCGTGGTGGTGCTGCGCAACGACGCGTCCATCGCGCCGGGCCCGCCGGCGACCGCGGCCAACGCCCTGGACGCCGGGCTGGTGGCGGGCCTGGTGGCGGCAAACGTGCCCGTGGTCGGCGTGGAGACCAGTGCCACCGCCTCATCGCAGGTGCCCTGGTACGGACAGCAGAAGCTGGCCAGCGTCGATGACCTCGACGACATCGCCGGGCGCGCGGCACTGGTGTTCGCCCTAGGGGGAGCCCACGGCGCCTACGGCACCAAGCCCACCGCGGAGGCGCTGCTGCCCCGCCTGGTGAGCACCAGCTCGGCGCCGTAGGGGCGCCACCGGCGCTCGGGGCCCGGCCTTGCGCTGTCCGCGTGCGGCGCTACCGTGTTGCCCGCGTGCTGGCCTTACCGCTGCTGATCGCCTCCCTTCTTGCCCTGGCGATCGCACCCCCGCTGTTGAGCTTCCTGCGCCGCGAGGGACACCAGCGGCCCAACTACCGCCAGGTTTCCCTGCCGGTGCCGCTCGGCATGTTGGTCCCCGTCGCGTCGCTGCTGGCGCTGGTGCCGCTGACCCTGGCCGACCAGATCCGGGGCGGCGGCGTGCTGGCACCGGAGCTGCGGGTGGTGGCGGTCTACGCGCTCGGCGTGGCCTTGCTCGGCCTGCTCGACGACAGCTTCTCGGCCAGCCCCCGTGGCTGGCGCGGGCACGCGGGCGAGGTGACGGCGGGACGCTTCAGCACCGGTGCCGTCAAGGCGGCGGGATCCCTCGGCCTCGCCCTGCTGGCCCTCGAGGGCCGCGCGGCGGACACGGGCGCCTACGTGCTCTCGGCCCTGTTGTTGGTGCTGTGCACCAACCTGTTCAACCTGCTTGACCTGCGCCCGGGCCGGTCGATCAAGCTGCTGGTCGCCCTCGGCGTGGCGCTCACGCTGGGCGCCGCCGATGTCGGACCGTTGTGGGCGCTGGGCCTGTTTCTCGGCCCGCTGCTGGTCGCGGGGCTCTATGACCTGCGCGAGCGGGCGATGCTGGGGGACACTGGGTCGAACCTGGCCGGCGCGCTGGGCGGCCTGTGGCTGGTGCTCACCCTCTCGACCGCCGGCCAGGCCGTGGCGCTGGCCGTGATCGTCGCCATCACCGTGTACGGCGAATTTCGCTCAATTTCGGAGTTCGTCGAGCGCGCGCCCGTATTCCGTCACCTAGACTCGTTGGGAAGGCCACTGAATGTCTGACGCCCCTAGCTCCACGCGCTTCATCTTCGTCACCGGGGGCGTGGTCTCGTCCCTGGGCAAGGGCATCGCCGCCGCCTCCATCGGCCGCCTGCTGGTGTCTCGCGGCCTCAGCGTGGCCCTGCAGAAGTTCGATCCCTACATCAATGTGGATCCCGGGACGATGTCGCCCTACCAGCACGGCGAGGTGTTCGTCACCGAGGACGGCGCCGAGACCGACCTGGATCTCGGTCACTACGAGCGCTTCACCGACGTGAACACCACGCGGGCCTCCAACGTGACCGCGGGCGGGGTCTATCACTCGGTCATCCGCCGCGAGCGGCGCGGCGACTACCTGGGCGGGACCGTCCAGGTCGTGCCCCACATCACCGACGAGATCAAGCAGCGCATCTGCCTGGTGGCCGAGACCAACGAGGTCGATGTGGTGATCACCGAGATCGGCGGGACGGTGGGCGACATCGAGTCGCTGCCCTTCCTGGAGGCCATCCGCCAGTTCCCCGTCGAGGTCGGTCGCCGCCGCTGCATGTTCATCCACCTCACCCTCGTCCCCTACATCGGGCACGCCGGCGAGCTCAAGACCAAGCCCACCCAGCATTCGGTCAACGAGCTGCGCCGCATCGGAATCGCCCCGGACATGCTTCTGTGCCGAGCCGAGAGCGAGCTCTCCCTGGACATCCGGCGCAAGATCGGGCTGTTCGCCTCACTGCCCACCGAGGCGGTGGTCTCGGCCAAGGACGTCGACAACATCTACAAGGTGCCGCTGTGGTACCGGCGCGAGCTGGTCGACGACTTCATCCTCGAACACTTCGGCCTCGAGGCTCAGGCTCCGGCGCTGGGCGAGTGGGAGCAGATCACCCGGCGCGCCGACGAGGCCAAGCGCACGCTGCGCATAGCGCTGGTGGGCAAGTACGTCCGCCTTGAGGACGCCTACCTATCGGTCTCTGAGGCCCTCAACCACGCCTGTGCTCCGCTGGGCTGCCGGCTGGCCATCGAGTGGATCGACTCCGAGCAGGTCGACCCGGGGCCCGAGGGACCGAACGCCGAGGTGCGCGAGCGCCTGCTCGAAGCCGACGGCATCCTGATCCCCGGCGGTTTCGGGGGCCGCGGCATCGAGGGGAAGATCGCCGCCGCCCGGATCGCCCGCGAGCAGGGCATCCCCTACCTGGGCATCTGCCTCGGGATGCAGATCGCGGTGGCCGAGTTCGCCCGCCAGTGCGCCGGCATGGAGGGCGCGAACTCGACGGAGTTTGACCCCGAGACGCCGTTTCCGGTCATCGATCTGCTGCCCGAGCAGAAGGAGGTCTCCGACCTCGGCGGGACGATGCGCCTCGGCGCCGACCCGATCAAGCTTCACCCGGATACCCGGGCGCGTGACCTGTACGGCGAGGCGGTCATCTACGAGCGCCACCGCCATCGCTACGAGGTCAACAACGCGCTGCGCAAGCGCCTGGAGAGTGCGGGGCTGAAGATCTCCGGGACCTCGCCCGACGAGCGCCTGGTCGAGGTCGTCGAGCTCGAGGACCATCCGTTCTTCCTGGCTTCGCAGTTTCACCCAGAGTTCAAGTCCCGGCCGGAGCGGCCCGCTCCGCTGTTTCGGGAGTTCGTCGCCGCCGCCGCGCAGCGTCGGGGTACCGACGAGCCGCTGGACTCCGAGCCCACCTCGGAGCCCACCTCGGCGGAGCCCACCTCGGCGCCCCAGCCCTGACGCGGCCCGCGTGGCCGTCGCCAGCGAGGTCGAGCGCCGCCGGTGCCAGGACACCTTCGCGGCGCTGTGTCGCATTCCCAGTCCCCCCGGGCAGGAGGGAGCCTGCGCCCGCTATGTGACCGCGCAGCTGGAGGCGCTCGGAGTGACGGTCGCCGAAGATCGCAGCCAGGCCGAGACTGAGGCCGAGTGCGGCAACCTGCTCGCCCGGTTGCCCGGCACCGGTGAGGGCTGGCTGCTGCTGTGCGCCCACCTCGACACCGTCGCCCTGACGGCGGAGGTCGAGCCCGTGATCGTCGACGGGGCCTGGGAGAACGCCCACCCGGGCGTGCTGGGGGCCGACAACAAGGCGGCTGTCGCGGTGCTGCTCGAGGCCGCCCATCGCTGGGTCGCCCATCCGCCGCCCGTGGGGATCGAGCTGCTGTTCACCGTCAGCGAGGAGATCGGGCTGGTCGGGGCCAAGGCCTTCGACGCCGCCCAGCTGCACAGCCGGCTCGGCTACGTGTTCGACCACGCGTCGCCGATCGGCGAGGTCGTGCTCGCGTCACCCACCTACTACCGCGTCGAGGCGCGCTTCCGCGGAGCGGCGGCCCACGCCGGGATTCGCCCCGAACAGGGTCGCAGCGCGATTGTGGCCGCCGCCCGCGCGGTGACCGCCCTGCCCCACGGACGTCTGGACCCCGAGACGACGGTCAACGTGGGAACGATCGAAGGCGGTGACGGGGCCACCAACGTGGTGCCCGAGCATTGCCGTCTGCTCGCTGAGGCCCGTGGCCTTGACGGCCAGCGCGTGGAGGCGGTCGTGGCCGAGATGGTCGATCACATCCACGACGCCGCCAACCACTCCGACTGCGCCTGCGATGTGGACGTCGTCGTCCAGCGGATGTTCGAGGGCTACCGCACGCGCCCGTCGGCCCCGGCGGTGGCGGCCGCCGAGACTGCGCTGCGCGCGTGCGGCTTCGAGCCCCGCCACATCGTCACCGGCGGCGGATCGGACGCCAACGCGCTGCAGTCGGCCGGCCTGTCGGTGGTCAACTTGGCCAACGGCACCGAGCGCAACCACCAGCCCGATGAGAGGGTCAGCCTGGCGGCGGTGGAGGCGATGCTCGACGTCACGCTCGCGCTGCCCGACGCTGTGCTCGGAGTCGGCGCCGCGTGCTGAAGCTGCGGCGCGCCACCGTCGTTCGCGCCGATGGCCCGGAGGCGGGTGAGCAGTCCCTCGAGGTCGACCTCGCCGGTGAGTTCCGGCCCGCGGTGGCCGATGTCGGCCTGCTCGGGCTCTCCCGGGCCGGGGACGAGGTCGTGGTCAACGTTCAGGCGCGCGACCTCGGCCTGGGCTCGGGCGGGTTTGACGTCGTCCACGTCAACCTTACGCGGGGCCTGGGCGGCCAGGGGCGCCCCGGGGCGCACGTGATGAAGCTCAACTACACGAGCCTCCAGCACGCCGTCAGCCCGGTGGAGGGCCAGCGGCCAGCCCTGCCGCTGGGCTCACCGGTGGCAGTAGGTGCGCTGCACGGCCAGCTTGCGCCCCTGGCCTGGGCGATGGCCCAGCGAGCTCCCGACCTGCGGCTGGGCTACGTGCAGACCGTCGGTGGCGCGCTGCCCGGCGGGCTCTCCCGCGTCGTGCGCCAGCTGCGGGAGCGGGGACTGCTGGCCGGCCATGTCACGGCGGGGGCGGCCTTCGGGGGGGAGCAGGAGGCACTGAGCACCGTCGGAGCGCTCGCGCACGGGCTCAGCCAGCTCGGCTGGGACGCCGCGGTGTGCGCGCCCGGGCCGGGCATCGTGGGCAGCGCCTCGTTTCTCGGTCACGGCGGCATGGCGGCCCTGGACTCGGCCCACGCCGCGCTGGCTCTCGGCTGCCCCACCCTGGTGGTGGCCCGAGCTTCGGGCGCCGACGCCCGGGCGCGCCACCGCGGGATCTCCCACCACACCCAGACCGTGCTCGAGCTGTTGCTGGGCCCGGTCAGCGTGGCGCTGCCCGAGGCGGTGGGCGGATGGAGCCAAAGCCCGGCGTGGCTTGAGCTCGAGCCGCCCGCGCGCTTTGAGCCCCCGGTGCGCCAGGAGCCGCATGTGTGGCGCCGCGCCGATGCCGACCTCGACGGCTTCGCCGCCAGCGGCCTGCCCGCGGTGACCATGGGCCGTTCGCTGGAGCAGGACCCCCTGTTCTTCGCCACGGCCCTGGCCGCCGGCCGCGTCCTGGCTGACATGATCGAGGCGGCGTGAGCGCATCGGATCGACGCTTTGAGCCCCGCGGGGGACGGACCGAGTTCGAGGGCAACCTCTTCGAGGTGCGCGTCGAGCGATTCCAGTTCCCCGACGGCGATGAGGTGCAGCGCGAGATCGTTCGCCATGGCGGGGCGGTCGGGATCGTGGCCCACGACGGGCAGCACGTGTGGCTGGTGCGCCAGCCGCGCGAGGCGATCGGAGATCCCGACCTGCTCGAGATCCCCGCCGGCCGACTCGACGTGGACGGGGAGCAGCCCCTGCAGGCGGCCCAGCGAGAGCTCGCCGAGGAAATCGGTCGGCGCGCCGAGCACTGGGAGCTGCTCACCACGTACTACTCAAGCGCCGGCTTCACCGACGAGCAGGTGCACGTCTACCTGGCCACCGACCTGAGCGAGGCCAGCGCCGACTCGGAGGAGAACGAGCGCATCGAGATCGTGCCGTGGCCGCTGGCCGAGCTGGACCGGGCGATCGAATCCTGTCAGGACGCCAAGACGCTGATCGGGCTGCTGCTGCTGGCCCGCCGAGGCGGCTGATCGCCGCTGAACGCCGGCTTGCATCCCCAGGAGGGCCCCCAGCGCCCTTGAACCTAGGGGGATGGCGATCAGCCCGCCCCCGGCGTCCCGGGCACCCACGGCGCCCCCGGTTACGCGCCCGGCGCCATCCGGCCCGGCCGCCGAGCAGGCGCATGGGCTCTCGCACCTGATCCTCGACTTCCTCGCCTACCTGGAGCTCGAACGGGGCCTGTCGCGCCACACGCTCGAGGCCTACCGCACCGACCTGCTGCAGTTCGGCGCCTGTCTGCAGCGGCGGGGGACCACCGCGCTGGAGGCCGAGCACGCAGACCTGGCCGCGTTTCTGGCCGAGCTGGCCACCGGAGACGCCGAGCACCGCGGGGTCTCGGCCGCAACCCTGCAGCGCAAGGCGGCCTGCCTGCGCTCCTTCTATCGCCACCTGCGGCGGGAGGGGATCCTCGAGCGCGATCCCACCGCCGACCTGCGCGGACCGCGCAAGAGCCAGCGCCTTCCCCATGTCCTGACGCGCGACGAGGTCACCCGCCTGCTCATCCAGCCGGCGGGCCGTGAGCCGGCCGCCCTGCGCGACCGTGCCCTGCTCGAGCTCATGTACGCCTGCGGTCTGAGGGCCTCGGAGGCCATCGGCCTGGAGCTGGGCGACATCGACCTGGAGGTGGGCGTGCTCCAGACCCGGGGCAAGGGATCCAAGGAGCGCCTGGTTCCCGTCGGCCGCGCCGCCACGGCCGCCGTGAAGTCCTATCTGCAGGCCGGGCGCCCCCGGCTGGTCGGCGACGGAGTCGACAACCGACTGTTCGTCAATCAGCGCGGCCGGGGGCTCACCCGCCAGGGCCTGTACAAGATTGTCCAGGGCCATGCCCGCAGCGCCGGCCTGGCCGGACGCATGAGCCCTCACACCCTGCGCCACACCTTCGCCACCCATCTGCTGGCCGGAGGCTGCGACCTGCGGGCGCTGCAGGAAATGCTCGGCCACGCCGACGTGGCCACTACCCAGATCTACACCCACCTGTCCGCTGAGCGACTCAAGGACGTCTACTTCCGGGCCCACCCCCGGGCGACCGCGAAGCCTTAGCATCGCCGGCGTGAGACGCGCCTGGCCCGCCCTGCTGCTCGTCTCGGCGATCCTCGGCGCCTGCGGTGAGCGTCGCACACCACCACCCTCGCTGACCACCCCGATGGGGTTCGCCGCCGGGCGTCAGACGCTCTCCTATCCGGCGGCCGGCGTGACCATGGCCCTGCCCCGCGGCTGGTCGGCGATCGCGGGCCGGGCCCCGATGGTGGTCACGGCCAGCGGCGGGCCTGCCACGGTAACCGTCTGGCGCTACCCCCGGACCGAGGCGCTTCCCCGCACCCGGGCCAGCCTGCGACACGCGCTCAGTGCCCTGCTCGGCGCCGTGCGGTCCCGGGACGCGAGCTTTCGCCTCGAGTCCGCACGGGTGCTGCGGCTGGTCGGTCGCCCGGCCGTCCAGGTGGTGGGCTTGGAGACGGTCGACGGACAGCCCCGGCGGGTCCGTTCGGAGCACATCTACGCCCACGGGGCCGAGACGGTGATCGACGCCTTCGCCCCCGAGGCCCAGTTTCGCGCCGTCAACGCGGGGGTCTTCCGGCCGCTCCTGCGCTCGCTGCGCATCGGGCCCCCGAGATGAATGCCGCCCCGGCTCCCGAGGCGGGCAGCGCCTCGCGCCGCGCCCTGGTGGTGGTGGTGGACGCCTGCGGGATCGGTGCGCTGCCGGATGCCGCCGACTACGGCGACGCGGGCGCCAACACGCTCGCTCACCTGGCCGAGGCGGTCGGCGGCCTGCGTCTTCCCGCGCTGACGGCGCTGGGCCTGGGATCGATCCTGCCCCTGCTGGGAGCGCCGCCGGCGCTGCGCCCGGTCGTCCACGGGCGCCTTCACCCGCTCGGGCCCGGCAAGGACTCCACCGCGGGGCACTGGGAGCTCATGGGTGTGGTGGCCGACACAGCCCCTCCCGTCTACCCGGAGGGCCTGCCCGGTGACCTGATCGCCCGCCTGGTCACGGCGATGGGAAGGGACGTGATCTGCAACCGGCCCTACAACGGCGTCGCGGCGATAGAGGACTTCGGGGAGCAGCATCTGCGCAGCGGCCATCTGATCATGTACACCTCCGAAGACTCGGTGCTCCAGCTGGCGGCGCACGTGGACCGCCTGTCACCGGCCCGCCTCTACGAAGCCTGCCTGGCCGCGCGCCGGTGCATGAGCGGCCCGGACGCGGTGGGGCGGGTCATCGCCCGGCCCTTCTCGGGCCGGCCCGGCGAGTTTCAGCGTACAGGGGGACGGCGCGACTTCGCCCTGCCTCCCCCGGGGCCGAGCTATCTGACCGAACTCTCTGACGCCGGCGTCACCGTGCACGGGGTGGGCAAGGTCGGTGACCTGTTCGCGGGTGTCGGGATCGATGAGGTGCATCGGGCCCCCACCAACCGGGAGGCGATCTCCGCAACCACCGAGCTGCTCCGTACGGGGGTGCCGGGGCTGATCTTCACCAACCTGATCGAGACCGACCAGGTCTACGGTCACCGACGCGACACCGAGGGCTTCCACACCGCGCTGCGGGAGGTGGACGGCGCCGTCGGAGTGTGGGCGTCGCTGTGCGGGCCGGACGACCTGTTGATCATCACCGCCGACCACGGCTGCGACCCCACCAGCCCGGGGACCGAGCACACGCGCGAATACGCCCCGCTGCTGGCCGCCTTCGGTGCCCGGCAGGGCAGACGCCATGACGGCCCCATGGCCGACGTCGGGGCCTCGACGCTGCGCTGGCTTGCCCGGCGGGAGGCTCCCGACCTCCCGGGAAGCGCCTTGGTCGCCTAGCGCTCCGCATGCCCGAGCTGCCCGAAGTCGAGACGATCCGCCGTCAGCTCTGCGGCCCGGTCCGAGGCTGCCGGCTGGTGGCGCTGGAGATCCTCGATCCGCGCTGGTGTACGCCCCTCGCGCCCCGCGAGCTGCAGGAGGCCACCGTCGGGCGCATCGTCGTCGGCGTGGGCCGGCGTGGCAAGTACCTGATCTGGGAGCTCGAGGGCGACGTGTTTCTCCTCATGCACCTGCGCATGACAGGCACCCTCGCGCTCGATCCGCCCGCTCGGTTGCCGCACACGCGGGTGGAGCTCCGTCTGAAAGCCACGTCGGGCGCCCCACCCGCCACGATGCGTCGCGTCGCGTTCGTGGACCCGCGCCGCTTCGGCACCGGACAGCTGGCCCGCGGCCGGGAGGCGCTGGAGGCATTCCTGGCCGCCAGGCTTGGACTCGAGCCCATAGACGCTGGCTTCACCGGTGCCCATCTGTATGCGTTGACGCGGGGGCGGCGCGCGCCGGTGAAGGCGTTTCTGCTCGACCAGAGGCGCCTGGCGGGGGTGGGCAACATCTATGCCGACGAGGCGCTCTTTCGTGCCCGCATCCATCCGCTGCGCCCGGCCGGTCGTCTCACGCGCGCCCAGTGCGAACGTCTGCGCGAGGCGGTCGTGGCCTCGCTGCAGGCGGGAATCGATGCCCAGGGCGCCACGATCGACGACTTCCGGCATGTCGATGGCGTCACCGGCTCCTTTCAGGACCAGTTCCTGGTCCATCGCCGAGCGGGCCTGCCGTGCCCGGAGTGCGGTCGGCCGGTGGTCAAGCTGGTGGCCGCCGGACGGGGGACCTACGTGTGCACGCGCTGTCAGCCCGTGCCGCGGCCGCGGCGTTGAGCGGTGGCTGATTAGCGCCAGCCCCGCTCGCACCGTCGATCGGCCTCTTGTCCCAAGACCAGGAGGGCCACGCGGTACCACCCTGCCCGCGGCTGGAGTTTGCCTGCGCCGTGGTGACGCCTTAGCATGCAGACGATGACGGGCGGGGGAGACAGCGTCATGGCGTCCGCTGGCGGGGCGATGTTCTGCCTGGTGCCGTCAGGGCTTGCGCCGAAGCTTGAGCAGCGGCTGCGGCGCCACTTCGCGGCGCGCTGGCCGATCGAGGTGATTGTCGAAACCCGTGCCCGCGAGCGCCGTGGGCCGGAACGCCGCGTAAAGGCCTGGGCCGAGGTCGCCGTGGAGCGGCGGCGGATTCGCGGTCGCGGCGGCCGTCGCGTGGGAGAACGCAGAGCTCCACTGGCGGTGGTAGATGGGCCCGGTCTGCCGCGTGCGGCTCGCGGCCATGAGCACGCACTGCAATTCGTCGAGCGTCTGCCCCCATCGGCGCTGGAGCTCGAGGATCTCGACACCGCACGGCTGATTGTCCGCTTTCAGGCGGGCGACCCTGATGCCTTCAGCGTGCTCTACCTGCGCTACTTCGACCGCGTCTACCGCTATCTGAAGTTCCTGCTAAAGGACGCCCACGAGGCCGAGGATGCGGCCCAGCATGTCTTTGTCCAAGTGCTGAAGGCCCTCGGCAGCTATGAGCATCGTCCCGGACAGCCCTTCCGCGCCTGGCTGTTTGTCGTCGTGCGCCACATCGCTTTGCGCGAGATCCAGAAGCTTAGGCGCGTAGACCTTCTCGAGCCCGCTGAGATGGATCGCCGCCGCGATCTACCCGAAGAGCAGACCACCAACGTGGACGCTTTGCGCTGGCTGTCTGACAACGATCTGGCGCTGTTTGTGGAGCGCTTGCCCGTAAGCCAGCGTCAGGTGCTGATGTTGCGATACCTCGTCGATCTCACACCGGCTCAGATCGCGCTCGTGCTCGATCGCAGCGTGCAGGACGTGCATGTGCTTCAGCATCGGGCGTTGAGCTTCCTGCGCGCTCGTCTGACCGCGCTGGGCCGCGCCCCTCAGCACGGCTCGAGATCGCGCATGCACCGCCGCATCTCGAAGGCTCCTGTGCTTCGAGCTCGCCGTTTCGCCCTCGGGGGCTAGGTACTCGTCGACGGGCGCGGGGGTTGGCCGGGCGCGCAACCGGCGCTCCCTGAGTATCACGCAGGAAATTCGTTGTAAGTCTGGGCGCCCCCGATGTCTTTCTCCGATAGTGATGCGTTTGCGGCGATCGGCAGGCGGTGGCCCTACCCCGGCTGCCCGTCAGGTTGGGCGAGGATCTCGGGGGGTCGCCGTGATGGCGGCGGCGTCCGCACTGCTCGCCGGCTTTGGTCCCGGTGCGCTCGGTGCCACCCCCGCGTCGGCGCCGTCGCCCGACACTGAAGCCACGCCCGTCGCCAAGGATGGCTGCCAGGTGGGCTGGCAGCAGGTCGCAGGCGACGTGTTGAGCGCCGCGCCCTGCGACGCCTACAAGCCGGACCCGGCTGGAGTGCCCTTCAGCGTCGATTTCTTCGCCGCGCGCTTCTCATCAGAGAGCAATGGCTACGCCGGCGGTGCAGAGTGCATCAGTGCCTCGGGCGACCCGGCGGGCTGCGCCCGGACGCCTGTCCTCTATCACTACGTTGGCGCCACTCGGCGGTGGGCCAAGGTCCCGTTGCCGGCTGGGGGACCGGGCTTCATCGGAGCCTTGGCCTACATCGATCGCGACACGATGCTGGCGGTCGGTGGCGACGGGAGCTATCCGCGCCGTGAGCCGGCCGCCGGAGCGGCAGATCCAGCGGGCGGCGCGCGCGTCTGGGTGATCCGTGGCGGCTCGGCCTGCGAGCTGGGCAACGGCTCATCGTGCGGGTCCCTGCGCGACGGAATGAGAGGACTGACCGCTGTTGACTGCTCACCGGATGGCAGCGGCTTCTGTGTGGCCGGCGGCTATCGCCAGCTCTGGATGTGGCGCGATGGGCGCTTTGTGGCCAACTACGACGACTCCGCAGGGCAGCCAGGCTTTCCTGGCGCGGCGTCGTTTCTGTTTCGCGTGCGGGCTGTGCGTTTCAATCCTGACCCGAAGGACAGCTCCGTCCCGCAGGTATCCGCTGCCACCAGCGGCTGCTGTGACGCCAACCCGGCTAATGACGCGGGCGCCATCTTCGGCTACGACGGCAGTACCTGGTCGCCACAGGGCTTCCTGGCGGCCACAGGCAGCACGCCGGAAAGCTTCTACGCACTCACGATCACCCCCGCCTCGGCATCGGGCCCGGCAGCCTTCTCGGTCCTGGCTACGCCCGGCGGCTCACCGGCGGTCGGGGGATCGCCCGAGCCCAACTCTCGAATCATCAGTTCGAACTCAGGCGTCGGAAACAGCGGTCAGAACGCTTTTAACCCGCTGTACTTCGCGCAGGGTCCTGACCTCCTAGGCGAATTCGCCCCTCGAGTATCTGGGCTCAGGCTGCTGTCGGGTGACGGCGATCTGACCGGGCGCAGCGAGATCGGCGTCGTCGACAGCCTCGCGGGCGGCGCCCCAGACGGATTCATGGATTGGGCGGTCGGCGTACAGACGGCGAGTGGGCAGGGGATGGCTTACACCACGACGCAGCGAGGAACGTTCAAGCCGAGCCCCTTCAGCTGTCCGATCGAGGTCACAAGCGTCGCTGGAGGAGTGACGAACCCGTTCTACACGGCCTGTCGCCCGGACGCGACCGGCGCCATCACCCAGACACAGGCCCGCTCGGTCTATGCCCTGCCGTCCTACGGACTGAACTCCTTCACCATGCTGCCCACTGGCGTCGGCTGGGCTGTTGGCGACCGCGGCGGGATCCTACGCCTCGGTGGTGAGGATTCGGCTGCGTCCACGACCCAGGACTCGAGTCTCCCCTCACTGGGCGGACATAAGCCTGGCGCTCTCTCAGACGGCGCGCCCTATGACGGGTACCGACCCTTGCCCTCCAGCAGTCAGCTCGGGCATGTCCCAGCGCTGGACAGCCGGGCGCTGCTGAGGCCCGCCGCCGCTCAATGGGTGGCGGCGGGATCACCTGATCCCAACCGCGAGACCGAGTTTCTACCCCGCAACCAACAGGTCACGTCGATAGTGATGAGCCGCGACGGCAGCGAGGGCTGGGCGGTCGGCGGCCCCTCAGGGGGCGACATCGGCTATCAGTTTCAGGTCACCACTCTGTATCACTATGTCGGGGGACGCTGGAGCAGCTGCGACCCCGACGGCATCGCTGGAGTCAGCGCGCCCGATCCGGCATGTGCGAGTCTCGCCGGACTGCGTCGCTACAAGGCGGCTGATGGAGCCGTGCGTCCCGTGAACCTGTTGGGGGCTGCCCGTATTCCCACGGAGTCCGGATCTGATCCGTCTCGCGCTGGTGATTTCGAGGTGGTCGCGGTCGGCACGAAATACCGCTTTGGCACCGGCCCGGAGATGGACACCGTCTTGCGCTACGCGCACGGCCGATGGTCATTTGACCATGACGCAATGTCAGGGATCGACCC
>DASYID010000158.1:0-11936 GCA_036252775.1 Solirubrobacteraceae bacterium | reverse complement strand
TCACCCTTGAACACCTTGGGTAGCGTGACCAGAAAGCGTCGCTTGGAGGCCTCGGCGGAGATGATGACGTCGAGCTGTCCGTCGTCGATCTCGGCATCGGGCGCCAGGAACATCCCGCCGCCGTAGGCCTTTGAGTTGGCGGCGGCCACGCTGTAGCCGGTGAACGAGTGGGCCTGCCCGTCGATCTGGAGCTCGAAGCGCACCGGCCGCCAGGCGGCCAGTGCTCTCAGCGCACCGTAGGCGTAGACCAGCTGCCCCATCCAGGCGGGCGCCTCGTTGGCGATGCGGTTGGCCTCGGAGTCAAAGCCGACACTGGCGATCCCGATGAAGCTGCGACCATCGATGTCGCCAATGTCCAGAGGCCGCGGGACCCCGTGGGCGATGACCTCACACGCGGCCACCGGATCCTTGGGGATGCCCAGCACCCGGGCGAAGTCGTTGCCCCGCCCGCCGGGGAGAACGCCGAGCAGCGCGTCGGCCTGCCCGCGCAGAGCGCCGGCGACCGCGCCCACCAGCCCATCCCCGCTGAGCGTCACCACCGTCTGGCGGTCAACGACCGCCGCCTCGGCCAGCTCCCGCGCATGCGCGAGGTCGCGGGTTCGGTCGGTGCGGTGCTCGACGCCGAGGCGCCGTAGCGCCGCCTCGACCTCGGGGAGCACGCGGGCCGCCCGGCCGCCGCCCGCGGCGGGATTGACGATCAGGCAGACCGGGCGGGCCATCCCCGAAGGCTAATGCCGGAGGGGCTTGGTCGGCTGCCCTCGTCGATGGGCCGGTCACTATCGTGGGCGGCATGAGGACTCCCGTGACCGTGCTGCTGATCGTCGCCAGCGTCCTGGTGGCCGCGGGCTGCGGCTCATCGAGCCGGCCAGCTTCGACGCGGGGCACGAGTACGGGCGGTGGGGCCCCGAGTGCTGCTGGAGGGAGTGGCTCCTCCGGGGGCCCAGCCCACTGTGCGTCGGTCTCGGCGCCCGCGCCCAAGAAGGCGCAGCATCTGGCGGCGCCCACGCTCCGCCTGGATCCCCAGCGCACTTACACCGCGAAGCTGCAGACCAGCTGCGGGGAGCTCGATATCGCCCTCGACGCCAAGCGGGCACCCAAGACCGCGGCCTCATTCGTCTACCTGGCCCGCCGTGGCTTCTTCGACGGCCTCACCTTTCACCGAATCGTCCGCGGCTTCGTGGTCCAGGGGGGCGATCCCCAAGGAAACGGCCAGGGGGGACCCGGCTACTCGGTGGTCGAGCCTCCTGCGCCCGGAACCCGTTACACCCGCGGGGTGGTCGCCATGGCCAAGACGCAGACTGAGCCGGCGGGGGCCTCGGGCAGCCAGTTCTACGTGGTGACGGGCCCCGACGCGGGCCTGCCGCCTGAGTATGCGGTGCTGGGTCGCGTGGTCAGGGGGGACGCGGTGCTGACCGCGATGGACGAGGTGCCCACCGGGGGTCCGAGCAACGACACCCCGACCGCTCCGGTAGTGATCGAGAAGGTCACGATCGTCGAGGGCTAGGGAAGGGCCTCGGGCTCGAGCAGCCCTTCGGTCAGAGGGCCCAGAGCGCTAGCCCGGCGCTCGGCCGCGCGCCTTCGCCGCCGCCTGGCGCCGACGCCCGAAGAAGCCCAGCACGGCCAGCGCGACCACCACGACCAGCAGCCCCAGGATCAGGCCCGAGCCGATCCCCACGCCGCCACCGAAGGGCAGCGAGACGAGCTCCACCAAGCCCAGACCGATGGCCAGCAGGGCCAGGATGAGCAGGATCACCGTGAGGATCCCGCGCGCCCGCGCCAGGGCACCGGCCCCGGGAGGGGGGGCGATCATGCCCATTAGGCGCAAGATCAGCAGCTGTCGGCTGCTGGGCGGGGTCTGGCCGAGGCGCTCAACCGCCTGCTTGAGGTCATCAGGCCGGCGCTCGGCCAGAGCCAGCGAGGCCTCGGCCATGCGCCGCAGCTGCATCCGCTCCTGGGGCCGGGAGGCGGCGATCGCGCGCTGAAAGTAGGAGCGGGCCGCCTTGGCGTCGTAGCGCTCCGCGGCGCGGGCGCCGAGGATGGCCAGGGCGGCGGACTTGAACTTCGTCTCGGACTCGAGCTCCTCGTCTGACCGCGTCTCCAGCCGGGCCATGGCGTCGGCCGCACCACGCTGCTCGATTCGGATCTGGCGCTGCTTGGCCATGGCGGGGAAGTGTACGCGGCGCCCTGAGCGCAGGGTTATGCTGCTCGGCGCCCATGGACGCCGCCCCAACCCTGCGCCGCCTGAACCGGTCGATGATCGCCTTTGACCTGGCCCTCGGCAGTGGCGCTCTGCTGGCGCCCACGGCCACCCTGAGGGCGATAGGACACGATGCTCCGTCCGAGGACGCCCGGCACCTGTTTCGCCGCTGCGGGCCGATCTGGCTGACCTTCGCCGCGGCCCACGCGCTGGCAGCGCTACGCGATCAACCGGAGGACTGGTGGGCACTGGCGTGGCTTCGCGCCACCGAGATCGCCACCGATGTCGTGTGGGCGAGTTCCCCGGCGGTGTCACGGCCGGGGGCGGGCCTGGGTCTGCGTCTGGCCGGCGCGTTCAACCTCGGAATCGCCCTGGGCTTTGCCGGGCTCGCCGCGCGCCACGGTGGCCGCGGGCGGACGGTCTGACTACGGTTGGGTCAGTGCCGGCTCTGCGCCTGACCTTCAGGCTGACCTTCGCCACCGTGCTGTCGGTGGCCGCGCTGATTCCCGCCGCTGCTGGCGCCCAGAGCGACCTGCGCTCGCCGCTGCCCCCGGCTGCCCCAGCTCCGGCCCCGGCGACCACCACACCGGCGACAGCCTCCAGCAGCAGCTCGGACTCCGGCCTGCAGGGCTGGCAGCAGGCGCTGCTGTTCGGCGCCGGAGCGCTGCTGCTCGCCGGCATCGCGTGGGTAATCGTGCGCGACGCGCGGCGGGCCGCGCCGGTCGAGGACCATGGTCCGTCTCGCGGCGGTGGCCCCACGCGCGCGCAAGCTCGCCAGAGAGCCCGGGCCCGAGCCAAGGCCGCACGCCGCCAGCGCAAGCGAAACCGCTAGGCCCCTCAGCTCAATGTGGTCTACATAACCTAGGTTATCGAGCGTTGACTATCGCCACGCCCAGCTTGGCGTTCGGCGATCCCGAGGTTCGCTATTCGCCGACCTCAGCGTCTGCCGGGCGACCCTGGCCGGCCCGCGACCTTGCGGCAGCTGCGCTTACCGTTGTTCCCTGAGCCTTTGCGGCACTTGGGCTTGTTCGCGACGCACTTGCGCCGCTTGGCCTTGTATGTGAAGCCCCGCTTGCAGCCGGGCCTGTTCGCCACGCACTTGCGCTGACTGGCGTCGTAGTGCAAGCCCTTGCTGCAGGCCGGTGTCCTCGGGGGAGTTCGCGGCCCGACGGGCCCGCTGCCCGGAGGTACCGATCCCCCGCCGCTCGGCGGGACGGGTCCACCGCCGCCACCGGCCGGACAAGCGCCCAATGGGCCTGCGTCAAGAGTGTTGTCTGAGGTGTCAGGGTTGGTGTATCCGAACAGAAAGGCGGTCAGCGAGGCCTTCGCCGAACACGGATTGCTGTCGGTCAAGGTCACTTTGCCGATCACCCGTTGCCCCGCCTCTATGCGGGCGCCACTACAGGCCAGGAGGCCTCTACTCCCACGGCCCCGCGCGCGACACGTCAGGCCAGCCGGCTGCGTGATGCTCCCGTCGGTCACCGCCGCGTCGTAGGCGAGCGAGAAGCCGCTGCCGTTGGAGCTGTCGGGCGCAACGTCTGCCGTCCCGGCGATCGCCGTATCGCAGGTGAACGCGAAGCCCGACGCGGTGCGGTTGCCGCTGCAGGACGCCGCCGAAGCTGTGGAAGGCATCAGCACGATGCCCAAAACCATGAGGCTGGAACACCATGCGACTCCGCGCGCTGACATGTGAGACCCCCCCGTTGACGTCGTTGGCGACGGGGACTGTAATAGGCGGGCGAGGGGAAAGCAACGGGGCCCGGCGTGGACTCTTCCTCGGTCTTGTGCCCGCCCTACGCCCCCCGCCCTACGCCCCCAGCCCTACGCCCCCAGCCGCTGCGCCAGCTCGTGTCCGACAAGGAGCCTCATCTGGACGTCCACCAGCGCCTCCGTAAGGGTGGTCAGCCCTGCGCTGCCGCACCGTAGGAGGTGATCGTTGACCAGCTCGTTCATCGCCCCGACGGCCGCGCGGTAGGCGTGCTCGGGCAAGGCCGGCAACTCGGGGATCTCCCGGCGCGCGGCGGCATGCACGGCCCGCAGGTGGTCGGCGAAGCGCTCGTGCACGGCCGCCATTCGCTCCAGCGCCTGTGGCCCCGCGGCCAGGATCTCGACCAGGAAGGTGCGGGCGAAGCTCGGAGTGGCCTCCAACATCGCCAGATAACAGGCCGTGGCCGCGCGCACGCGCTGGGGCCAGTCGGGCCCCGAGGTCTCGATCGCCTCGGCCACGGCGTCGAGCAGGAGGTCCACCCCCGCGTCGTAGGCGGCCAGAAAGCAGGCCTCCTTGTTGGGGAACTGCTCATAGAACGCTCGGCGCGAGACGCCGGCACGCTCGATGACGTCAGCCACGGCCACCTGGGCGTAGCCCTTCTCGGCCGCCGCGTCGGCGATCGCCGCCAGCAGGCGTCCACGCTGTGACTCGGCCACCACATCTGGCGGGGCCGCGTGGCGGCCCCTGGGCAGAGCCCTCCCCGGCAGGGTCTTAGAGGCGAAAGACACTCCTAGAAACAATACTGTATCTTTGAGACACTTCTGTTTCTAGGACAAGGGGATCGTGATGGGCACCGTTGCCGAGCAAGCCGGATCGCCAGCGCCGACTGAGGTCAGGCGGGCACGCATCGGCATCCTGGGCGCCGGTTTCGCCGGCCTGGGTCTGGCCATCCGGCTCAAGCAGGCCGGCATCGAGGACTTCGTGGTGCTCGAGCGTGAGGCCGAGGTGGGAGGCACGTGGTGGGCGAACACCTATCCGGGCTGTCAGTGCGACATCCCGTCCCACCTGTACTCGTTCTCCTTCGCCCTGAACCCCGACTGGACGAGGACCTACGCCAAGCAGGGCGAGTTGCGCGACTATCTGCACGAGTGCTCACATCGCTTCGGCGTCCGTGAGCACCTGCGCTTGGGCTGCGAGGTGCTCAGCGCGGTTTGGGACGACGGGCGGGCTCTGTGGCGTCTCGAAACGTCCGCCGGGCCTTACGAGGTCGAGATGATGGTGGCCGCGCCCGGTCCCCTGAGCGAGCCCTCCCTCCCCTCGGTTCCCGGTCTGGACTCCTTCTCGGGCGAGATCTGGCACACGGCCCGCTGGAACCACGACTATCCCCTGGAGGGCAAGCGCGTGGTGGTCGTCGGAACCGGCGCCAGCGCCATCCAGGCCGTCCCGGAGATCCAGCCGCTGGTCGAGAAGCTGACCGTCCTGCAGCGCACTGCGCCCTGGGTCATGCCCCACCGAGACCGTCCGATCACCCGCTTCGAGCGGCGCCTGTACCGCCGTTTTCCCGGTCTGCAGCGCGCGGTGCGAGCGGGCGTGTACGGGCTGCGGGAGCTGCTCGTCCCCGGCCTGGTCTACCAGCCCCGACTGCTGCGCGGGATCGAGCGCCTGGCTCGGGGACATATCGCCAAGCAGGTTCCCGACCCCGCCCTGCGCGCCAAGCTGACGCCCGACTACACGATCGGCTGCAAGCGGATCCTGCCCTCAAGCCGGTGGTATCCCGCCCTCAACCAGCCCAACGTCGAGGTCGTCACGTCCGGATTGGCCGAGGTCACTCCGGACGGAATCCGGACTGCGGACGGCCAGTTCTGTGAGGCGGACGTGATCATCTTCGCCACGGGCTTCTACGTCACCGACATCCCCTTCGCCGCCACCGTCACCGGCTCGGACGGCAGGCGACTCTCCGAGGTATGGGCCGGCAGCCCGCAGGCCTACCGCGGCACCGCGATACCTGGCTTTCCCAACATGTTCCTGCTCGTCGGGCCGGGGACCGGTCTCGGCCACAACTCGATCGTGTTCATGATCGAGGCCCAGCTCCATTATCTGCTGGATGCTCTCAGCACGATGCAGGCCCGGGGCGCCCGTACGGTGGAGGTCCGACCCGAGGCCTGGGAGCGCTACAACCAGCGCCTGCAGGCGCGTATGGGCCAGACGGTATGGAACTCCGGCGGGTGCATGAGCTGGTACATCGACGCCAACGGGCGCAACACCACCATCTGGCCCGACTTCACCTGGCGTTTCTGGCAGCAGCTGCGCCGCTTTGACTCCGCCGCCTACCGGCTGAGCTCAGCCCCCTCCCCCGCCGGCCAGAGTGTCGAGCTCGCCGCGCATCCCGTCTAGGGGGCGACCGAGCAGGTTGGCTCGCTACGCCGCCGCGGCGCTTTCGCCGAGTCCGACCCCGATGACCTTCAGGCGCCGACTCAGCGCGGTGAAGGCAAAGCCGTTGACCTCGGTCGAGCTGTAGCCCAGCAGCTCCCACTCGCCCGCGGGATCCTTGCCCTTGGGCACCAGCACGCCGGCGGCGACCGGCAGCAGCTCGTTGAGCTTGGCCTGCATGCGCCGCGCGAGCGCGGGATCCCGGCACGCCTGCTTGAGGTACCAGGTTCCGTAGGCCACGTGGCGATGCTCGTCCTGGGAGATGAGGCGAAAGCCCTCGGTGAAGCCCGGCAGGATTCCCCTGCCCTCCAGGAAGTCGGTGATGAAGTTCTGGCCGGTGAGCGCCAACGTTCCCTCGATGACCATGTGGTAACAGGTGACGAAGTCGACCTTGGCCTCCCGGTCTGAGGGGTCGGCGATCAACCTCTCCCCCGCGCTGACCAGCTCCTCGTCGAACAGCTTGATGAAGGCGTCGTTGCAGTTCTCGCGCACGCGCCTGAGGCGATCTTCGATCGAGCCGTCGTAGCTGACCACCTGATCGAAGAAGCGGTTGAAGTGTTGGACGTGGCGGGCCTCGTCGACCTGCTGACTGGTCAGGAAGGCCTCCTCGGACTGGTCGGCGTAGGCCATCACCAACCCCGAGAACTGCGTGGTGACCCGCTCCTCGCCGACGAAGAACGAGGACAGGCCCCAGATGATGTCATCGCGCTCCTCGCCCTCGAGCCCCTGCCAGTCCTCGAGGTCCCGGCTGAGGTCGATGGTCTGGGACTGCCACTGCTGGCGCTCCCAGAGCTCATAGAGCTGCTGGGGGTTCTGAAGCGTTATCCGCGCGAGCTGGGACTCATCGCTGATCGTTGCCACGTCGCCCTGCTGGGTCAGGTCCAGCAACGTGCCCATAGCTTCACCTCCTAATCCTTGACGCCCTGTCAATTGGACAGGTTACTACTACGCAGTCGCATCGATGTTCAAACGCACGTAGTCGATCGTCACCGGAACGGCCAGCCGGGCCAGCACGTTGGCCACGAAGCGGTCCCCCAGCTCACGGGGCAGACGGTCGAGGTGCGCACCGAGGATCATCGTGGTCAGAAACTGGGCAGGGTCCTCGGGGGTCACCGGGGCCAGGGTCAGCCAGCAGCGCGCGCGAGCGAAGCCCGCCTCGGCGAGCAGCTGCTCGGTCTCGGTGGCCCCGGCAAAGCGCCAGGGACCTTCCCAGCCTCCCAGATGGGATTGATAGGGCGGCTTCGCCGCCAGGGACTCGACCGCTGAGCGGACGGTCGCGATGTTGCCCTCTCCCCCACACTGAGCGACCAGACGGCCCCCGTCGACAAGCGCTCGGCGCAGACGGGTGAACAGGCGCGGGTGGTCGGGGATCCAATGAAAGGTGGCGGTGGACAGAATCGCGTCCACGGGCTGCTCGAGCGTCAGGTCGACCAGATCTCCCTGGCGCACCTCGACGGCCGGCCCCAGCCGCCGCCGGGCCTGCTGGACCATCGCCGCCGAGCCGTCCACGGCCAGTACCCGTCCACGCGGCAGGCGCGCCAGCAGCCTTTCGGTAACGGTCCCGGTACCGCAACCGGCATCCAGGACCGTCTCGTCGCCGCGCAGCTCCAGTCGGTCCAGCGTGTCGTGCCCCAGCGCCTCGATCGGCCCGGCCACCCGCTCATAAGACGGAGCGTTCCATTCACGCGGCGCCACTCGGTGTACGTTATCACGTACATTCGTCCGCGATGCCTTAGGCGTGGTTCGCCACTCCGGCCACCAGACGAGACAGCTGCCCGCCCTGCCAGGCCAGGGGCGATCGTCCCGGCTCCTCCATGACCAGGCGGCACCGTGGCATTCGTTGAGCCCACGCCCGGGCCACGGCCACCGGGTGCTCTGGGTCGGCCTCGTCACGCGAGGCCACGATCAGTACCGGCATGCGCAGCTGCCGCAAATGATCGAGCTCACCAAACGGCCGCGAGCGCGGCACGGCGCGCAGCGCGTCGGCGACCGCCTCGGGATGCTGGTGAGCGGCTAGGCGCTGCCGCAGCACCGCCACCACCGTCTCTCGCCACGCCCCGGGCACGGGGGGCTCGCCGTAGGCCGACACGAACCCCTCCACGCCGCCCTGGCGCAGGCCCTCTGACAGGCGGTCCCAGCGGGCCAGCGAAGCGCGGTCGCCATGCCGGTCAGGGTCATAGGCCGGGGTGACGAGCACCAGCCCGCGCACCCGCGCCGGGTGCTCCAGCGCCACTCGCGCCGCGGTGTGGGCCCCCATGGAGACCCCCACCAGGACGGCGCTCCCGATCGCCGCGGAATCGAGCACTGCGACGGCGTCACGCGCTAGGTGCTCATAGCCGTAGCCGGCCGAGGTCGGGGCGGGAGTCGAGCGCCCGTGCCCGCGGGCGTCGTAGGCGAGCACCCGGTGGCCGCCGCGCTCGAGCCCGCGCGAGCCCATCAGCACGTAGCGCCGCGTGGCCGTCAAGCCGTGCAGGCAGAGAACCGCCGGCCCGTCTCCGACGTCAGATGCGGCCAACGCGCTGCCGCCTGACTCGACGATCAGCTCGGACGGGCGGGCGTCGGGCACGGCGGGATCCTAGTTTTCCGCTGGGCTGCTCCAACCGCACTGGGTGCCGGCGCGCGCGCCACCCGATTTTCTACCCTCCGGTCATGACCGTGATCGACGTCAGCGAGGCGACCTTCGAACAGGAGGTGGTTGAGCGCTCGCATCAGCTGCCGGTCGTCGTGGATTTCTGGGCGGCCTGGTGCGGTCCCTGCCGGGCTCTCGGTCCCGTGCTCGAGCAGGCCGCGGGCACGCGCGAGGGCCGTGTCGTGTTGGCCAAGGTCGACACCGATGCCAATCCTCAGATCTCGGCCTCCTTCGGCATCCAGGGGATCCCGGCGGTCAAGGCGTTCCAGGGCGGCCGGGTGACCAAGGAGTTCGTCGGCGCCCAGCCGCCGGCGGCGGTGGAGCGCTTCTTCGATGCCCTGGTCGGCTCGGAGGCCGACGATCTGGTGGGCGCCGGCGACGAGGCCTCGCTGCGGCGGGCGCTGGACCTCGAGCCGGGCCACACCGAGGCCGCGGTCGCCCTGGCCCGACTGCGCCTGGCCGCCGGCGACCGCGAGCAGGCGCTGGCCCTCGTGGAAGGACGGCCAGGCTTTGCCGCCGAGGGCCTGGCGGCCAGACTCGAGCTGGAACGCGACGCGGCACCCGAGCGCGACGTCGCCCTCCTTGAGGCGCTCGGCGCCCTCGACGACGAGGACCCCGAGCCGGCGCTGACCGCGCTGGTGGACCTGATGGCCGCGGGCGGTGATCGGCGCGAGGCGCTGAGGAAGGTGATCGTCGGCGAGCTCGACCGTCTGGGGGTCGAGCACCCCGTGGCGCGCGAGGTCAGACGCCGCCTCGCGGCCGTGCTCTACTGAACGGCGGGGGCCGGGGAGGGTGTGACCGAGCCGGTGAGCTCGCGCATGAGCTCGGCGCTGCGCTGCGGGCGCTCCCAGAAGAACAGGTGCCCGACCCCCTCCATGATCTCCAGGCGCGCACCGGGGATCGCCTCGGCGATCAGCCTGGCGTTTGACACTGGCACCATCTGATCTTCGGTGCCGTGTACCACCAGCGTGGGCTTGGCAATCAAGGACAGGCGTGCGCTGGTGTTGTGCCTGGCGATGGCCTGCATCTGGGCCATGATCACCGGAACCGCCGTAGGAAGGACCATGGCCGTCTCGGCGAACTGCTCGTAGTGCCCGGGGTCGGCCGCGTAGGCAGCCGAGACGTTGATCTCAAACCCGGTCCGCACCGCCGCCTCGAGATCGCCGGTGCGCATGCCAGCGGCCAACCGGTCGAGCACCTCTGGGCGGGCCAACGAGGATCCCGGCCCTCCCGCGTAGGTACAGCCCAAGGCCAGCGTGCGAACGCGCTGGGGATGGAGCAGGACGAGCTCCTGGGCGACCATGCCGCCCATCGAGATACCCAGCACATGGGCGCATTCCAAGTCGAGCGCCTCGAGCAGTCCGGCGGCGTCATTGGCCATCTCGACGATCGAGATGGCTCCCTCCAGGCGCGCCGATCGGCCCGTGCCTCGGTGGTCATAGGCGATGACGTCGAAGTCGCGCTCGAGCTCTGACAGCAGTGGCTCACCCCAGTTGAGGTGGTTTCCACTCATGCCCATGATCAACAGCAGAGGGTCACCCGCGCCCCGTCGGATGTAGTGCAGGCGCTGACCGTGGACGGTGGCGTCGGGCATGGTGCTCCACGTTACCCGAGGCACTGCGCCCTGGCCAGCCGGCCGGCGGCCCTAGACGGCCAGCCGCAGCTGGTCGAGCGGGGCCGGCGTCGGGCCAGCACCCGCGACCGGGCGGGCAAAGCCCGCGACTCGTACCCCAAGCAGGCGCACCGGCCGGGCGGGTGCGTACTCGTTGAGCAGTTCGCCGGCCACACGCGCGACCGTAGCGTGGTCGTGGGTCGCTGCGGCCAGCGTGCGGGCCCGGGTGACCGTGGTCCAGTCGTCCAGGCGCACCTTGATGGCGACGGTGCGGCCGGGGAGCCGGCGTTGAGCGAGGCGCTGGCACAGGTCGGCTGAGAGCTTGGCGATCGCCTGCAGCTGCTCGCCGCGATCGCTGACGTCGCGATCGAAGGTCGTCTCGGCGGACTGGGACTTGGTTTCGCGAACCGCCTGAACTGCGCCCTCGTCCTCGAAATGGGCACGGCGGAGAAGCATCGCCGCCTGGTTTTCGCCGAAACGCTGGCGCAGCAACGCGCGATCGGCCGCGCGCAGGGCAGCCAGGGACCGTAGACCGAGTACGGCCAGGCGCTCGGTGGTCTTGGGCCCAATCCCCGGCAGCAGACCCGGCGAGGCCTGCGCGAAGCGCACGCAGGCCTGCTCGCGGGTCAGCGCCACCATGCCCGCCGGCTTCTCGCAGTCGCTGGCCACCTTGGCCACGAGCTTGTTGGGCCCGATGCCAACGGAAGCGGTCAGGCCGGTCGCCGTCCGTATCTCGCCCACCAGCCGACGCATGGCCGCCCGCGGGGCGATCATGCCCGTCAGGTCGAGATAGCCCTCGTCCAGACCGACCTGCTCGATGTGCTCGAGATGGTCTGCAACGATCGTCCAGACCTTCGCCGACGCGGTGCGGTAGGCGGGGAAGTCAGGCGCAATCAGGATCGCCTCGGGGCACAGGCGCCGGGCGCGCGAGGTGGGCATGGCCGAGCCCACTCCGAAGCGCCTGGCCTCATAGCTGGCTGTGGTCACCACCGCGCGGGGCCCCGACCCCGAAACGATCACCGGCCGACCCCGCAACTCGGGCCGCCGAATCAACTCGACGCTCGCATAGAACGCGTCGATGTCGAGGTGAGCCACGGTGGGTGTCATCGGGGCCATTCTCCCGCCGGGGGCGGACCGCACCGCCAGTGGTCGAACCCCAGAGGATCAGATCGATGGCGGGGCCCCGAGCGGGGGGAAGTGGGTCAGGACGACATAGACCGTGAAGCCGAGCATGGCCCTGCGCAGTCGGCGCGAGCCCATGGCCGCGAACGGCAGCAGCCAGGCGACGTACCAGGGTTGCAGGGACGGCACCGCGACCAGCGCTGCGAGCGTCGAGTTGATTCGGCGGCCCGAGTTGCGG
>DASYID010000157.1:0-11754 GCA_036252775.1 Solirubrobacteraceae bacterium | reverse complement strand
CTGCACCTGGTCGACGACAAGATCCACGCGCGCTCGACCGGGCCCTACTCGCTGGTCACCCAGCAGCCGCTGGGAGGCAAGGCGCAGTTCGGCGGCCAGCGCTTCGGCGAGATGGAGGTCTGGGCGCTGGAGGCCTACGGTGCCGCCTACACCCTGCAGGAGATGCTGACCATCAAGTCCGATGACACCGTCGGGCGCGTCAAGGCCTACGAGGCCATCGTCAAGGGCGAGAACATCGCCGAGCCCAGCATCCCGGAGTCCTTCAAGGTGCTGCTCAAGGAGATGCAGTCGCTGGCGCTGGACGTCAACGTCGTCTCCGAGGAGGGCCAGCGGGCCGAGATGCGCGACGAGGACGATGACCTGCTGCGCGCCGCCGAGGAGCTGGGCATCGACCTGTCCGGGGTGCGAGCCACCAACGGTGAGGCGGCCGACGAGAACGTGGAGGGAGAGGACAACACCGACGCGGTCGGCGTCGAGGAGGACCCGGATCCCGACGCGGAGATCGCCATCGAGCCCCTGGAGGGGGAGCTGGCGGAGGGGGCGGAGACGTAGCCCACCGACCGACGCTCATAACCGCCCCCGCACGCCCACCTAGAGACCAAGGAAACGCCACATGATCGACATCAACAACTTCGACGCCATCGAGATCAGCCTCGCCTCCTCCAAGCAGATCCGTGGCTGGAGCTCGGGGGAGGTCACCAAGCCCGAAACGATCAACTACCGCACGCTCAAGCCTGAGAAGGATGGGCTGTTCTGCGAGCGCATCTTCGGTCCGACCAAGGACTGGGAGTGCTACTGCGGCAAGTACAAGCGCGTCCGTTACAAGGGCATCGTCTGTGAGCGCTGCGGCGTCGAGGTCACACGCTCCAAGGTGCGACGCGAGCGGATGGGGCACGTCGACCTGGCGGCCCCGGTCAGCCACATCTGGTTCTTCAAGGGCGTGCCCAGCCGCATCGGCTACCTGCTGGACATGGCTCCCAAGGAGCTCGAGAAGGTCCTGTACTTCGCCGCCTCGATCGTCACCTGGGTCGATGACGAGGCGCGCACGCGCGACCTCGACACCCTGGAGAAGGAGGTCAACAAGGTCCTGGACGCCTACGCGGCCGAGCGCGAGGAGCGGGTGCTGGAGCTGCGCGAGTCCCTGGCCCGCCGCGAGAAGTACCTGGAGGCCAACAAGCAGACGCACTTCTCCGACGAGGACCACCTGTGGGCCGAGTCCCTGGACGTCAACGTGCCCAAGCTCTCCGACGACGAGCGCGAGAAGCTGCTCAAGGAGCTGCGCAAGACCTTCGAGGCCGACATCGCCGACACCGAGGCCTACATCGAGGACGCCGCCGAGCGCATGCGCCAGGTGTGGGAGCTGTTCAAGGACATGGAGCCCAAGCGCATCGAGCACGACGAGACGATCTTCCGCGAGCTCAAGGAGCGCTTCGGATCCTCCTACGGCTTCGGTGAGTACTTCCGCGGGGGCATGGGCGCCGAGTCGGTTCGCGACCTGCTGGCGCAGGTCGACCTCGACGCCGAGCGCGACGAGCTATCGGACATCATCAAGACGGCCAAGGGCCAGAAGCAGGCGCGCGCGGTCAAGCGCCTGAAGGTCGTCTCGGCCTTCCTTCAGTCCGGCAACAAGCCCGAGATGATGGTGCTCGACGCCGTGCCGGTGATCCCGCCCGAGCTGCGGCCCATGGTCCAGCTCGACGGCGGCCGCTTCGCCACCTCAGACCTCAACGACCTCTACCGCCGCGTCATCAACCGCAACAACCGCCTCAAGCGGCTGCTGGACCTCGGCGCGCCGGAGATCATCGTCAACAACGAGAAGCGCATGCTCCAGGAGGCCGTCGACGCGCTGTTTGACAACGGCCGTCGTGGGCGCCCGGTCACCGGACCCGGCAACCGGCCCCTGAAGTCCCTGTCGGACATGCTCAAGGGCAAGCAGGGCCGCTTCCGCCAGAACCTGCTGGGCAAGCGGGTCGACTACTCGGGCCGGTCGGTCATCGTGGTCGGACCGCTGCTCAAGCTGCACCAGTGCGGGCTGCCCAAGCTGATGGCGCTCGAGCTGTTCAAGCCGTTCATCATGGCGCGGCTGGTCGAGCGCAAGGCCGCCCAGAACATCAAGGCGGCCAAGAAGATGGTCGACTCGATGATCCCCGAGGTGTGGGACGTGCTCGAGGAGGTCATCCACGAGCACCCGGTGCTGCTCAACCGCGCGCCCACCCTGCACCGCCTCGGCATCCAGGCCTTCGAGCCGCTGCTGGTGGAGGGCAAGGCGATCCAGGTGCACCCGCTGGTCTGTCACGCGTTCAACGCCGACTTCGACGGCGACCAGATGGCCGTGCACCTGCCGCTGTCGGCTGAGGCCCAGGCCGAGGCCCGCATCCTGATGCTGTCCTCCAACAACATCCTGTCCCCGGCCCATGGCGCACCGCTGGCCACCCCGACCCAGGACATGATCCTCGGGGCCTACTACCTGACCTACGGTCCTGAGCTCGAGGAGCTGGCCAAGGTCGATCGCGCCACCGCCAAGCCGCGCCCCCACGTGTACCGCACGGCCCAGGAGGCCGAGCTGTCCTATGAGGCGGGGGTGGTCAAGCTCCACGAGCTGGCCGAGTTCCGCCCCTTCGGTCGCGAGGGCGGTCACGTCCTGACCACGGTCGGGCGGATCATCTACAACGACCGCATCGAGCGGGCCCTGCACGAGGCCCTGGGCGACGAGTTCGACGCGACGAGCTACGTGTTCGTCAACCAGTCGATGAAGAAGCGCGACACCACGCGTCTGATCGAGGCGCTGGTGCAGACCTACGGCGCCACCACGATCTCGCTGGTGCTCGACGCGTTCAAGGACCTGGGCTTTAAGTACGCCACCCAGGCCGGTATCACCATCTCCAAGAACGACGTCGTCATCCCGCCCGACAAGCAGGAGATCCTCGGCCGCTACGAGACGCTCGTGGCCGAGATCCAGGACCAGTACGACGGCGGGCTGATCACCCAGGAGGAGCGCCACGAGGCAGTCGTCGAGCAGTGGAACGCCGCCACCGAGGAAGTGGCCGAGGCGATGGTGCGCAACCTGGACACGTTGAACCCGATCTACATGATGGCCAACTCCGGGGCCCGCGGGTCCTTTAAGCAGATCCGCCAGCTGGCCGGGATGCGCGGCCTGATGGCCAACCCCAAGGGCGAGATCATCGAGCGACCGATCAAGTCCAACTTCATGGAGGGCCTATCGGTGCTCGAGTACTTCATCTCGACCCACGGCGCGCGCAAGGGGCTGGCCGACACCGCCCTGCGTACCGCGGACTCGGGCTATTTGACCCGACGCCTCGTCGACGTGGCCCAGGACGTGATCATCCGCGAGGCCGACTGCGGGACCAAGGAGTTCATCGAGCTGCCGATGTTCAACGCCGGCGATGAGCCCAACGACAACGTTCTCGGTCGCGTGGCCGCCGCGGCGATCTCCACCAAGCGCAACCGAACGCTGGTGGCCAAGGGCGTGGAGATCGACCGGGCGGAGTACGCCGAGCTCGTGGAGGCCTTCCGCGAGGAGCACGAGAAGGGCGCCGCGGTCATGATCCCGGTGCGCTCGGTGCTCAAGTGCGAGGCCACCACCGGCATCTGCCAGGCCTGCTACGGGCGTGCCATGGCGACCGGCAAGACGGCCCAGATCGGTGACGCGGTCGGAATTATCGCCGCCCAGTCGATCGGCGAGCCCGGCACCCAGCTGACCATGCGAACCTTCCACACCGGTGGTGTCGCCGGTGCGGACATCACCCACGGACTGCCGCGCGTGGTGGAGCTCTTCGAGGCTCGCAAGCCCAAGGGGCTGGCCAAGATCGCCGAGCAGGACGGGGCCATCTCCATCGAGGAGACCGACAAGGCCCTGACCGTGGTGATCACCGACGAGGCCGGGGAGGAGCACCGCCACACCTTCCCTCGGCGCACGCGTCTGTACGTCTCCTCCGGCGAGAAGATCGAGGCGGGCAAGCAGCTCAACGAGGGGTCGCTGTATCCCCACGAGCTGCTGGCCATCCGCGGGCGCACCGAGACCGAGCAGTACCTGGTCAAGGAGGTCCAGGAGGTCTACAAGTCCCAGGGCGTGGACATCAACGACAAGCACATCGAGCTGATCGTTCGTCAGATGCTCAAGAAGGTGCGTGTCGACCAGAAGGGCGACACCGACTACCTCCCGGGACAGTTCGTCGACCGCTTCGAGTTCGCCAAGGCCAACGGCGACGTCAAGAAGGCCAAGGGCGAGCAGGCCCAGTTCGAGGACATCATCCTCGGTATCACCAAGGCCTCCCTGAACACCGACTCGTTCCTGTCGGCCGCCTCCTTCCAGGAGACGACGAAGGTCCTCACCGACGCTGCCCTGGAGGGCAAGACCGACCGGCTCAACGGCCTCAAGGAGAACGTGATCATCGGCAAGCTGATCCCGGCGGCCACCGGGCTCAAGCGCTACCGGCGGATCGAGATCGAGCCCTCTCAGCCGTTGCCTCGGGCGATGGACGACGTCGGCCTGCTCGACCAGGATGACCTGGCTGCCGAGCTTGGCCTGGGCAACGGCGGTGGCCTCGGCGGGTTGGGGACGGCCTTCGACGAGGACCTCGCCTCTCTGCAGGACATCGGCTCAGGCGCGACGGACCCCGGGTTCGTGGAGGAGCTCGCCGACCTCGACGTGCCGGACGAGCCCAAGAAGTAGGCGGGCCGCACCGCCCGGCCGATCGACGGGCGGACCGGCCGCCACTCAGCGCGGCTCAACAGCCGAGAGCGATCTCCAGCGCCACACAAAGCTCCCGGAGTCGTCGCTGAGGCAGGGTGGCGATGTGATCGACCAGCAGGGCCTTGGGCACGGTGGTGACGTTGTCCAAGGTCAGAACGCAGCGCTGCGGCAGGCCGTCCTCGGGTCCCAGGTCAACCTCGGTTGGGATATCCCTGATAGTGCGCGTCGCGGGGGCGACCGTTACTCGCCGCAATACGGGGATCGCCTCGGCTCGGGTCAGGATGCAGACGGGCCGTCGGCCCCCGCCAGGCTCCTCCAGCCACCAGAGCTCACCGCGATTCACCAGCTCTCCTGGGCGAGCAGGTCGCTGGCCGCACGTCTCGCCCAGCGCTCGAGTCCATCGTCGCACTGCGGTACGCGACCGTAGCCGGCCACGATCTGGCGGCTGATTTGTGTCTGGCGGTCAGTGTCCATGTATTGCTCGATCGCTTCGCGAATCAGGTCCGACCGCGAGCGCCGCTCGTGGACAGCGCGCTGATCCAGCAGGGCCACCAGCTCGGCGCTCAGCTGGACCAGGGTCTGGGTGCGGGGCATGACCATATGCTACCCAATGGTCCGGTTGCGCTGCACCCCGTGAGCGCCCATACTCGGCCTCGACAACGGGGAGGTCCGTCCGCATGGCCAGTTCTGTCAGCACCAGTCCCGACTCGCGCGTGCGCGCCATCGGCACCGATGAGCCGACGGTGTGCGCGGCGTTTGCGCTGATCGCTGCCACCTATCCCGAGCGGGTGGCGCTGCGTACGCTCGATGAAGGCGTCTCCATCACCTGGGGGGAGTACGCCGAGCGGGTGCGGGGACTGGCCGCCGGCCTGCACGCCCTGGGCCTGCGCCACGGCGACAGCCTGGCCTGCATGCTCTCCAACCGTCCGGAGTTTCACCTCGCCGATGCCGCCGGGATGCACCTGGGCGCGGTCTGCTTCTCGGTCTACAACACATCCACGGTCGAGCAGATCGAGTACGTGCTGGCCAACGCGGCCACGCGGATCGTGGTCTGCGAGCAGGCCTTCCTCGAGCGCATCGAGGCGGTCCGCGACCGGGCCGAGAGCCCCATCGAGCACATCGTGCTCGTCGACGGTCACGCCCCCGGCACGCTCTCGCTGTCAGAGCTCGAGGGCCTGGGCGATCCGCAGTTTGACTTCGACGCGTCCTGGCGGGCGGTCGGGCCTGAGGATCTCCTGTGCCTGATCTACACCTCGGGAACGACGGGGCCACCCAAGGGCGTCCAGCTCACCCACGCCAACTTCATGGCCCAGAGCCGGGTCCTGCGCGACACCGTGGGCCTCTATCAGGGCACCGCCGTCTCGGGACTGCCCATGGCCCATGTGGCCGAGCGCAACTCCACCCACTACTTCCCCATGACCACGGGGCATACGGTGACCTGCTGCCCCGATCCCCGCGAGGTCTTCGCCCACGCCGCCCAGGTTCATCCCACGGCGTTCTTCGCCGTCCCCCGCATGTGGGAGAAGCTCAAGTCCGCGCTGGAGGCCGCCTGGGCGGTGGAGGCCGACCCGGCCAAGCGCGACGCGGTGGCGGGGGCGTTGGACGTCGGGCTGCGCCGGGTGCGCGCCGAGCAGGCCGGAGAGGCGGTGGGCGAGGAGCTCGAGGCCCAGCACCGCCGGGCCGACGAGCTGGTGCTGAGCCCGATCCGGGAGCGGATCGGGCTGGACCGCTGCGACTACCTGATCGTCGGTGCCGCCCCCACTCCCTACGAGGTCCTCGAGTTCTTTCACGCTCTGGGCCTGCCGATCAACGAGGTGTGGGGAATGTCTGAGAACTGTGCGGTGGCCACCGTCAGCCCCCCCGACGCGATCCGGATCGGCACGGTGGGCAAACCGGCCCCGGGCGTGGAGGTGCTGCGGGCCGACGACGGGGAGCTGCTGATCCGCGGTCCGATCGTAATGGTCGGCTATCGCAACGAGCCCGACAAGACCGCGGAGGCCCTGGACTCAGACGGCTGGCTGCATACCGGTGACATCGGCGAGTTCGACGGCGACGGCTACCTGCGGATCGTCGATCGCAAGAAGGAGCTGATCATCAGCGCGGGGGGCAAGAACATGTCCCCCGCCAACATCGAGGCGCGGCTGAAGACCTCCAGCCCGTTGATTGGCCAGGCCATCGCCATCGGCGACGGCCGCCCCTACAACGTGGCGCTGCTCGTGCTGGACCCCGACGCGGCCGGGTCGTTCGCGGCCGAGCGGGGCCTGGCTGGCCGCACGCCGGCCGAGCTGGCGGGTGAGGAGGCGGTCCTGGCCGAGGTGGCCGACGGGGTGGCCCGGGCCAACGCCCACCTGTCCCGGGTCGAGCAGATCAAGCGTTTCGCCCTGCTGGACTGCGACTGGGAGCCGGGAGGCGACGAGCTGACCCCGACGATGAAGCTCAAGCGCAAGCCCATCATGGCCAAGTACGCGGGGCGGATCGAGGGGCTCTACGGCTAGAGGCAGGCCAGCTCGCGCGCCCACCGCGTCAGCCGCTGCACTTGCTCGCCGCCCAGCCCCACCGCCGGCTCGGTGGCCACCAGCCGGGTGGCGGCCGGCCGCGCCGCGGCCCAGTCCCAGCAGGCCTGGTTGAAGGCGTCATCGACCCAGGCCAGGGGCCTGTGCCCGGCGTGGGCGTCGATGGCTCCGAGCTTCCAATGGGCGTTGGCACGTCCGGGCGAGCGGTCGAAGCTCAGGTGAGGCCAACCGCCGGGAAGGCCCAACAGATGGGGGAGGTGCTCCTCGGCACGCTCCTCCCACCCGCTGCACCAAACGGGCTCAAAGCATTTGGCCAGCTCGAGCAGGTTCTCACCGGCGCTGGCCGAAAGAAAGTGGGGCATGCCCTCGATCGTCACGAACCGCCCCGGCGGCCGCGCGTCCAGGGCGAAGCTAAACAGCGAGATGACGCCGTCGATGTCGATGAAGAGCAAGGGCTTGTCCGCCATTTGCAGGGACTATGAGCCGTGGGGAGGGCCAGTTCGCTAATCAGCGCGGTGCGGTAGGCTACTTATGGCGGGCAGCGGGTAAAGCTGTGCGCTAAGCGGGTCGATGGACACCTGCACGACCCGCCGCGGCAGACGCACACCGCACGCGGGGCAGCACCCTCCAGCTCATGACGATCCAACTCGGCATACTGCTCGCGCTCGCCTGCGCGTTCGCCTCCAACCTGGGCTTCTTCTACAAGCACCGGGGCGCCTGCGCGGCCGAGAGGGTCGACATCCGCCACCCCTTCCGTTCGGCCCGGAGCCTGTGGAGCTCGCGCTGGTTTGCGCTGGGCATGGCGGTGGCCATCGGAGGCTGGGGCCTGCACGTGGCCGCCCTGGCGCTCGCGCCGATGTCGGTGGTCCAGGTGGTCCTGGCCGGTGGTCTCGTGCTGCTGGCCGTGATGGCCGACCGCCTGTTTGGCTTCCAGCTGCGCCGCCGCCAGTGGGTGGGCCTGGCTCTGATGGCGACGGGCCTGGCCATCTTCGGCATCACCGCCCCCGCCGCCCACGGCGCCCATTCCAGCTACTCGGTCCCGGCCATGATCGCCTTCGAGGGTGGCCTGCTGGGCATCGGCGCGCTGCTCATCATGGGACCGCGCATGGGCCGCGGCTCAGAGCATCACCACGGCATCATGCTCGGTGCTGCCGCTGGCATCCTCTTCGGCGTATCCGACGTGGCGATCAAGGCGCTCACCGGCTTCGTCGGAGACCTCGGCCTGGTGGGGCTGATCAGCCCCTGGCTGCTGGTCACGGTGGGCGCCTCGGTCGTCGCCTTCTACGCCTCGGCGCGTGGCCTTCAGGACGGCGAGGCGGTACCGGTCATCGCCATCACCGGAACCGCGGCCAACATCTCCTGCATTGCCGGCGGCATCCTGGTGTTCGGGGACCCGCTGCCCTCCGACGCACTGGGCATCGTGATCCAGGCGGTCGGGCTGCTGATGGTGCTCGTCGCCTCCGCGCTGACCCCAGCGCCGGTGCGCGCGGCCAGCGCCACCGCCTGACCGGCGCCCCGGGCCCGCGGTCGCGGTCAGTCGGCGATCTGCCAGACGACCTTGGCCTGGCCCTTGCGGCAGGTGACGGTCGCGCCGGCGGTGTGAGCCTTGGAGTGGCAGCGGAAGCCGCCGTAGTGCTTGCCCTTCATCTCGGCCTGAACGACCTTCTTGGCCTTCGCACAGGTGGTCTTGGAGGCGGTGACGTTGCCCACGTTGCTGGTCCGGTAGGGACAGTGACGCGTCCCGGCCGACTGGGCGGCCGCCGGGGCAAGAGCGAGGACCGCCACGGTCGAGGCGGTCGTCAGGAGCTTGCTCATGCAGTTCCTCTCGGTGGAGTCCCGGGTCTCAGCGCCCGGCGCGGGTCATCCTAGGCGCCCGGGCGGCCCCGAGCGCAGCTTCGAGCACGGCCAGCCACCTGTTAGGATCACGCGCCGCATGCCGACCACCTCCCAGCTGATCCGCAAGGGCCGCAAGCCGCCCAAGAAGAAGCTCGCCACCCCCGGCCTGAAGTCGGGCAAGGGTCGCAAGAAGAAGGTGGCCGCCCCCCAGCGCCGAGGCGTCTGCACGCGCGTGTACACCACCACCCCCAAGAAGCCCAACTCGGCGCTGCGCAAGGTCGCCCGCGTGCGCATCACGGGCTCGATGGAGGTCACCGCCTATATCCCCGGCGAGGGTCACAACCTCCAGGAGCACTCGGTCGTGCTCGTCCGCGGCGGCCGCGTCAAGGACCTTCCGGGGGTGCGCTACAAGGTCGTCCGGGGGGCGCTCGACGCCGCCGGGGTCAACGACCGCAAGAAGGCGCGCTCCCAGTACGGCGCCAAGCGCAAGTAGCCATGCCCCGCCGCGCCGCCGCTCAGATCCGACCCCTGGATCCGGATCCAGTTCATCGCTCCAAGCTCGTCCAGCAGGTGATCAACAAGGTCATGCTCGACGGCAAGAAGTCCACGGCCGAAAAGATCGTCTATGACGCCCTGGCCATCGTCTCCGAGCGCTCGGGCAAGGAGCCGGTGGAGGCGCTGGAGACCGCGATCCGGATCCTGACCCCGGTGCTCGAGGTTCGCTCACGGCGAGTCGGTGGGGCCACCTACCAGGTGCCCGTCGAGGTTCCCGCCCGCCGAGCGCGCACCCTGGCCGTGCGCTGGCTGGTGGAGTTCGCCCGTGCGCGGCGGGAGAAGACGATGGCCCAGCGGCTGGCCAACGAGCTGCTCGACGCTCAATCCCAGCAGGGCGGCGCCTACAAGCGCAAGGACGACATCTACCGCATGGCCCAGGCCAACAAGGCCTTCGCCCACTACCGCTGGTAGCCCCGCGCCCGCGCGGGCGCGCTAGTTGTCAAACCAGTCCTGCCGGGCGCTCTGGCTCTCGGTGGGCTCCGGGGTCTTGTCGGTCGCCGTCTCGGGATCGCCCACACGAGGGGGGCGCGAGCGACGCGCCGCCCGCGGCTCGCGGGACGCGCGCTCCGGTCGGGCGGGCGCGTGCAGAACCAGCAGGCCGCCCCCGGCTACCAGCAGCAACGCGCCTCCCAGCGTCTCCTCGTAGAACCCGGCGTCGGGGGTGGCGGTGGCGTTCTCATACTGCTGGCCGATGACCCCGGTGCTGTGCACCTGGCCAAGGTCGCGCAACACGGCGATGCCCAGAGCCAGGACGCCCAGCGCGGCGAGGGCGGCCATCGCGGGGCGCGCGCGGCGCGCCCCGCCCACGGCCATGCCGAGGGCGGCCAGGGCGATCAGCAGCAGGCCATAGTCCTCGCGGCTGGGGTGCAGCGACGCCTGGGCCCCCTCGACCCGCAGCGAATACAGGGTCGAGAACGCGGCCACCCCGAGCAGCAGCGAGCCGGCGGCGGAGGCGAGCAACAGCACCCCGTGAGCGGCCCTCAGAGCCCCGGAATCCGGGCCGTTGGGCCGATCCGCTCTGCTATAGTCGGCTGTCGCTTCGCCGCGCGGCGCGCTCATGCGCGCCTGTCTTGCGGCCGGGCTCCAGACCAGGATGAAGACCTCGAGCGGATAGCCACGCCGGACGCCACACCACCGGCAGTGCGCGCGGGCCCGAGGGGCCCATTTTTTTGCCCGCAGCCGGGCCGGAGACGATCAACCAATGCCACGCAAGTTCACCCTTCAGAAGACCCGGAACATCGGGATCATGGCGCATATCGACGCCGGCAAGACGACGACCACCGAACGGATCCTCTACTACACCGGGCGCACGTACAAGATGGGCGAGGTCCACGAGGGCGCCGCCACCATGGACTGGATGGAGCAGGAGCAGGAGCGCGGCATCACGATCACCTCGGCGGCCACCACGTGCGAGTGGGACGAGCACCGCATCAACATCATCGACACGCCCGGCCACGTCGACTTCACCGTCGAGGTCGAGCGGTCGCTGCGGGTGCTCGACGGCGCCATCGCCCTGTTTGACTCCGTCGCCGGCGTCGAGCCCCAGTCTGAGACCGTCTGGCGCCAGGCCGACAAGTACTCGGTGCCCCGGATCGCCTACATCAACAAGATGGATCGTGTCGGAGCCGACTTTGACCAGGGCGTGCGGACGATGATCGACCGCCTGGGCGCCCATCCGGTGCCGATCCAGCTGCCCATCGGCGCCGAGGGCGACTTCCTGGGGATCATCGATCTGGTCGCCAATCAGGCGGTCGTCTACGGCGACGACCTGGGCACCGAGCAGCAGGTCACCGACATCCCGGCCGAGCACGCCGAGGCCGCCGCCGCCGCTCGCGAGCACCTGCTCGAGGAGGTCTCCCACTACGACGACACCCTGCTCGAGCTGATCCTCGAGGACAAGGAGGTGCCCGTCGCGCGTCTGAAGGCCGCCATCCGCCAGGCCACGCTGGACATCAAGCTGACGCCCGTGCTGTGCGGCTCATCGTTTAAGAACAAGGGCGTCCAGCCACTGCTCGACGCCGTGGTGGACTACCTGCCCTCGCCCCTGGACGTGCCCCCGGTCACCGGCGTGGCCCCGGTCAAGGGCGACGATGACGGGACGATCGTCACCCGCGAGGCCGACGACTCCGCTCCGTT
>DASYID010000156.1:0-4671 GCA_036252775.1 Solirubrobacteraceae bacterium | reverse complement strand
CAGACCTCTCGGATTGGGCGCTTTACTTTGTAAAGTATACCGCGCTGGCCGGGGCAGAGTCGCTCTCGCCCCGCCAGCGGTTGACGGTCCGCCGCAGCTGCAGGTAGGCCACGGCGCCGGGGACGGTGGGCAGCCAGAAGGAGAAGCCGCGGTACACCAGCACCGCCACCACGGCGAGGCCGTTGTTGACCCCGAAGGCGATCAGAGCGCCGATCATTCCCCCTTCCACGCCCCCGATCCCCCCGGGCAGCGGCAGCACGTTGGCCAGCATGCCCACGAAGTAGGCCATCACGATCACCGAGAACGCCGGGGGAGCGCCGAACGCATGAAACGATGCCCACAGCACCGAGATGTCAAATCCCCACCAGGCCAGCGCGCCCAGGGCACCCGGATCGCGGGAGCGCAGGATGGCCAGTGCGGTTCTCACCCCGCTGGCCCCCATGGCGGGCACGCTGACCGCGCGCGCCATCCAGGGGGCCCCGCGGCCGTGACGCTGCGCCCGGCGCTCAATGCGCGCCGCGACGTCCTCGGGAACCAGCGAGACGAGCAGGAAGACCGCGATCGCTCCCGCGCCGAGCAGGGCGGGCACCACGGTGATCGCAAACGAGCCGCCGCCCTCCAGGACGCCGGTGCGCAGGCCGAGACCATCGATCACCAGCGCCAGCATGTAGACCGTGTACAGCAACGCGGTGAAGGCGACCATGCGACAGGCCACCAGCTTGCGATCCATGCCCGAGCGCCGCAGGGCCCAGGCGGTCAGGGCAATCCCGCCCGCCCCGGCCGCGGCGAACAGACGCGTCGCCGCCAGGCCGGCCATGGTGATCAGATAGCTCTCACGCCATCCGATGCGCGTCTCCCCGCGCACGAAGACGGTCCGGAACAGGGCCACGTAGCCGGCGAAGGACGCCAGCTCAAAGCCCAGGGCGACCAGCAGCCAGGCGGGGTCGCCGCGGTCCAGTCGATCCCAGGTCTCGCCCAGACCGGCGACCTTGGGCAACACGAAATACATGAAAGCCACCGCGGAGGCCACGAACACCGCGAAGAAGATCGCCCGGTCGCGCGTGAAGGCCACCCGCGGCATCTCCTCCGCGTCGGCACCGGCGATCGTCGTGCCCAGCAGGGCGTAGGCGCCGCGCCCCGCGAGGGGCTCTTCGGTGCCCGGGTCATGGCGCGTCTCGTCCATCGTCAGCCCGGGTGCGCCCGGGCCTCCAGGCGGGCGATGGCCCGTGCGGCCCCCGCCAGGACGGGCGCCCCACGCGGTCCCAGGCGCCGCACCCCCTCGGTCAGGGCCAAGCCGGCCACGAGGTCGATCACGTAGTGCTCGCCGAGATAGACCAGCGCGAAGCCCAGCGCGGCGGCGTAGCTCCAGCCGAGGGCGCCGGGAACGCGTCCCGCCTCGCCGAGCAGGTGCGCAGCCATCACGGATGTGGCGAAGTGCAACGAGGGCATGGCGGCCAGCGGGTTGCCTCCGAACACACTGTAGAGGGGCCCCCAGCCGTCCTGCCAGAACTGCTCGCCGTACTCGACCATCATCCGCCGGACTGGCGGCTGCTCGCAGACGCCGGTGTCGGAGGCGAACCACGGTGGGGCGGTGGGCACCAGCCAGTAGACGACCGCGCCGAGGTCGAACACGGCATAGGTCATGACCGCCGCGCGGGCGAACAGTTCGCGGCGGGCGAGCAGCAGGTAGAGCACCGCGCCGTGGGGCACGGCGAACCACATCCAGTGCGTCCACACCAGCGCCCGCTCCGGGAGCGAGATCTCACCCGGTCGGCCCAGCGCCTGCTGCAGACGCGTCGTGGGGGTGGCGCCCAGACCGAGAACTCGGTCGATGGCGATCGGGTAGCGGACGTGCACGCGGCGCACGAGCGCCTCGGGGTCGTCGTGGGGAATCTTGTAGGCCGCCACGTAGGCCCACATCTGCAGCGCGCATACCGCCACGTCGCGCCGGCGCGAGCGGGGCACCGCCACGCAGAGCGCCACCGGGGCGCAGGCGGCGATCAGCGGGACGCCGGCGGCGGGCAGCCTGACCCGGCGGCGGACCACCGGCGCCGCGGCGCCCACGGCGACAACCGTCCAGGCGACCGCTCGAATGGCGCTGGACAGGCGCAAGACGCCCGCAGTATGCCAAGGGCCCTGGACCGCCACCGCTCCTGGCCGCTAGCCGCGCCGGGCGGCAGCGCTGACCAGGCTGGACATCAGGCGGCTGCGCTCGTCGGCCTCGGGATGCCATTGGACGCCGAGGGCAAAGCGGCGGTCTCTTCGCTCGATCGCCTCGGGCAGCTCGTCGAGCACCGACCATCCGCTGACGGTCAGTCCCTCGCCCACGCGGTCGATCCCCTGATGGTGATGGGACTTGGTGACGTGTCTCTGCTCGCCCGCCGCTCGCGCCGCCAGTGAGCCGGGGGCCAGGCGCACCTCGTGCTCTGAGCCTTCGAAGGTACCCGCCGCCCGGCGGTGCTCGGAATGCCCGAGTCGCTCGGGCAGGTGCTGGTGCAGCGTGCCGCCGAGGGCGACATTGATCAGCTGCATGCCCCGGCAGATCCCGAGCACGGGCACATCGTCCTGGAGCGCTCTGCGCACCAGCGCGATCTCGACGCGATCGCGCTCGGGCACGGTGCCGTGGGTCTCCGGATGGGCGTCGGCTCCGTAGGCGCCGGGGTCGATGTCCGCCCCCCCGGCCAGGACCAGGCCGTCCAGGCGCGCGAGCAGCTCCTCGGGGTGCTCGACGAGCTCGGGGTCAGGCGGCACCATCAGGGCCAGGCCCCCGCCTCGCTGGACGGCGGCTATGTAGCTGCGGGGCAGCAGCATCGCCGCCTGGTCCCACACGCTCCAACGCGCCCGCTCGAGCGCAGTACACAGGCCGATCACCGGTCGGGCCATGCGACCAACCTAGCGGGACCCCGGCCGGTCATGGAATCCGCGAGACTGCCCCCCCGATGTCCGCCACCGGTCGACCGCGGACGCGATCCCCGCTCGAACCGCCGAGGAGGAGCCATGACCGAGCAGACCCTCATCCACGCCTACGAGACCGTCAACCTGCACCTGGACGATGGTGCGGCCACGATCGAGCTGGCCCGCCCGGAGACGCTGAACGCCTGGAACCGCCAGTTCGGCATCGACCTGCTCGCGGCCGTGCAGCGGGTGACCGACGACGACGCCGTACGCGCGGTGGTCATCCGCGGGGCGGGGCGCGGGTTCTCCTCGGGGGCGGACCTCAAGGACATGGGATCCAACGACGACCGCACGCCCGAGGGGCACCCCAACGTGCGCAGGACGCTGATGGAGCGCTATCACCCGATCATCACCGGCATCCGCCACATGCCCAAGCCGGTGCTCGCGGCCGTGCGCGGCCCGGCGGTGGGCATCGGCCTGTCGCTGGCGCTGTGCTGTGACCTGATCGTGGCCGCCGAGGACGCCTACTTCCTGCTGGCCTTCGTCAACATCGGCCTGGTGCCCGACGGGGGCTCGTCGCTGCTGGTCCCCAGCCGCGTGGGCATGACGCGCGCGTTTGAGATGGCTCTGCTGGGCGAGCGGGTGCCCGCGGCTCAGGCGCTCGAGTGGGGCCTGATCAACCGCGTCTACTCCAGTGAGAGCTTCGATTCCGAGGTCCAGGCCCTGGGGCGCCGGCTGGCGGATGGGCCCACGCGCTCCTACGCGGGCACCAAGCGCCAGCTCAATCGGTGGCTCTACGAGCGGATGGACTCCCAGCTTGAGCTCGAGGCCGACATCCAGCAGGAGATGGCCGCCAGCCAGGACTTCGTCGAGGGGGTAACGGCCTTCGTGGAGAAGCGCCCGGCGCGCTTCGCCGGACGCTGAATACAATCCTGCCCCTTGACGCCCCGGGCCCAACCATCCCGCCGCCGGCGCCTGATCGGCCTGGTGACGCTCAGCGTCCTCGGGATCGGGGCGCTGGGCGCTCCCGTGGCGTGGGCCGGCACCTTCCTGCCCCAGAGCGGAGGTTCGCCCAACGCCGACCGGATCTCCACCCTGTACGAGATCGCGCTGTACATGGCGATCGTCATCTTCATCGTCGTCGAGGGGGCCCTGGTCTACTCGCTGGTGAAGTTCCGTGCCCGGCGCCATGTGGTGCCCGCGCAGATCCGCGGCAACACGCGCCTGGAGCTGGCCTGGACCGTCGGCGCGGCCCTGATCCTGGTCGTCTTGGCCGTGATCACGTTCGTGACGCTCAGCGCGATCCGCATCCCCGATAACTCCGGCCCGGGTGGCTACCGGCTGGCCAGCAGCGGGGCCCTGTTCGCCACCACCGATCGCCAGCTTCCCCCCAACGGCAAGTCGCTGAACATCCAGGTCAACGGCCAGCAGTTCCTGTGGCGCTACACCTATCCGGGCGGAGGCGCCAATGGCCTCGGAGCCCCCTACTCCTATGAGGAGATGGTCGTCCCCACCGACACCACCGTCACCCTGGACATCGTTTCCCAGGACGTCGCGCACTCGTGGTGGATCCCCGAGCTCGGCGGCAAGGCCGACGCCGTACCGGGGCATACGAACTTCGACTGGTTCAAGATCTCAAAGCCAGGTGTCTTCAGGGGCCAGTGCGCGGAGCTGTGCGGCCGCAACCACGCGGACATGGTCGCGAAGGTCGTCGCGGTCGAGCCGGCGCAGTTCAAGCAGTGGCTCGCGAACAAGAAGCGTGAGATCGAAGCGGCC
>DASYID010000155.1:0-30762 GCA_036252775.1 Solirubrobacteraceae bacterium | reverse complement strand
ATGCACCCGCAGACGCTGCGCATGTACGAGGCCCGCGGGCTGATCGAGCCCAAGCGCTCCCCCAAGGGCACCCGCCTGTACTCCCAGTCCGACGTGGAGCGCCTGCGGCGCATCCAGGAGATGACCGCCGAGCTCGGCCTGAACCTGGCCGGCGTCGAGCGGGTGCTCGAGCTCGAAGGCGAGCTCGAGCGGCTGCGCCGTCGCGTCAAGGCGCTCGAGCGCCAGCTGGCCAGCCAGGTGCTCGAGCACGAGCAGGAGCTGGAGCGCGTGCGTCGCTCCGGGCGCGCCGATCTCGTGCCCTTCGTCACCGGGCGCGCCCTGATTCGGCTGGCCGACACCATCCCACCTTCACCCAAGCCCGAGGTCTGACGATGCAAAGCGACCGTTTCACCATCAAGTCCCAGGAGGCGATCGCCGCCGCCGGCGAGCTGGCTCAGCGCCAGTCACATCCCCAGGTCACCCCCGAGCACCTGCTGTCGGTGCTCCTAGAGCAGGACGCCGGCGTGGTCGCGCCCGTCCTGGCCAAGCTGGGTGCCGACCCGACCGCGATCCGCACCGCCGTGGGGCGGGCGCTGGACGCGCTGCCCACCCTCTCGCAGGACGGCGAGACCGCCGGCGCCTCACGCGAGCTGGTGGCCGTGCTGCGCGCCGCCGAGGCCCAGGCCCGTGAGATGGGTGACGACTACGTCTCCACCGAGCACCTGCTGCTGTCGCTGGCCGGCCACGGCGCCTCGCCCGCCGGCGAGGCCCTGCGCGAGGCGGGTGCCACCAGCGAGCGCCTGCTGCAGGCGCTGGCCGAGGTTCGCGGTCCCCACCGCGTCACCGACCAGAACCCCGAGGACCGGTACCAGGCGCTGGAGAAGTTCGGCCGCGACCTGACGCGCGACGCTGAGGACGGGCGGCTGGACCCAGTCATCGGCCGCGACGACGAGATCCGGCGCGTGATTCAGGTGTTGTCGCGCCGGACGAAGAACAACCCCGTGCTGATCGGCGAGCCCGGCGTGGGCAAGACGGCGATCGTGGAGGGACTGGCCCAGCGCGTGGTGTCCGGCGACGTGCCCGAGTCGCTGCGCGATCGTCGGGTGATCGCGCTGGACATCGGCGCCCTGATCGCCGGCTCGAAGTACCGCGGCGAGTTCGAGGATCGCCTCAAGGCGGTGCTCAAGGAGGTCACCGAGGCGTCGGGGACGGTGATCCTGTTCATGGACGAGCTGCACACCATCGTTGGGGCCGGGGCGGCCGAGGGCGCGGTGGACGCCGCCAACCTGCTCAAGCCGATGCTGGCTCGCGGCGAGCTGCGAGCGGTCGGAGCCACCACGCTGGACGAGTACCGCAAGCACATCGAGAAGGACGCCGCGCTGGAGCGGCGCTTTCAGCCGGTGATGGTGGGCGAGCCCACCGTGGAGGACTCGATCGCCATCCTGCGGGGCCTCAAGGAGCGCTATGAGGTCCATCACGGGGTGCGCATCCAGGACTCGGCGCTGATCGCCGCCGCCACCCTGTCCACGCGCTACATCGCCGACCGCTTCCTGCCCGACAAGGCGATCGACCTGATCGACGAGGCCGCATCGCGTCTGCGCATCGAGATCGACTCGTTGCCCACCGAGATCGACGAGGTGCAGCGGCGCATCATGCAGCTGGAGATCGAGCTGACCTCGCTGGGCCAGGAGACCGACGACGCCTCGGCCGAGCGCCGCCAGGCGATCGAGCGCGAGCTGGCCGAGCTGCGCGAGCGCGCGGATGGCATGAAGGCCCAGTGGCAGGCCGAGAAGGACGCCATCTCCGGGGTGCGCGAGCTCAAGGAGCGTCTGGAGCAGGCGCGCGTGGAGGCCGAGCGTGCCGAGCGTGAGGCTGACCTGCAGCGGGCCGCCGAGCTGCGCTACGGCGAGATCCCCGAGCTTGAGAAGCGTCTGGCCGAGCACGAGTCCGACGGACAGCCGCGGCAGGCCACCTTCCTCAAGGAGGAGGTCGACGCCGAGGACGTCGCCGAGGTGGTGGCCAAGTGGACCGGCATCCCGGTCTCGCGGCTGCTTGAGGGCGAGGTGGCCAAGCTCGTACACATGGAGGAGCGCCTGCACCAGCGGGTCGTCGGCCAGGACGAGGCGGTGACCGCGGTCGCGTCGGCCCTGCGGCGCTCCCGCGCCGGACTGCAGGATCCCGACCGGCCGATCGGCAGCTTCCTGTTCCTCGGGCCCACGGGGGTGGGCAAGACCGAGCTGGCCCGGGCGCTGGCCGAGTTCATGTTCGACGCCCAGGAGGCGATGATTCGCATCGACATGTCCGAGTACATGGAGAAGCACGCGGTCTCCCGGCTGGTGGGCGCACCGCCCGGCTACGTCGGCTACGACGAGGGCGGCCAGCTCACCGAGGCGGTGCGGCGGCGCCCCTACAGCGTCGTGCTGCTCGACGAGATCGAGAAGGCGCACCCCGACGTGTTCAACGTGCTGCTCCAGGTCATGGACGACGGGCGGCTGACCGACGGCCAGGGGCGCACGGTGGACTTTAAGAACGTGGTCCTGATCATGACCTCCAACCTTCCCGGCGGCCGGGCCGGCGTCGAGGCTCAGTTCAAGCCCGAGTTCGTCAACCGCCTCGACGACATCGTCGAGTTCGCGCCGCTCAGTCGGGAGCAGATCTCAGAGATCGTCGGCCTGCAGGCCGAGCGCCTGATCGAGCGTGTGCGCCAGCGCGGCATCGAGGTGACGCTGACCGACGAGGCCCGCGAGCTGTTGGGCGAGCTCGGCTATGACCCGACCTACGGCGCTCGGCCCCTGAGGCGCATCATCCAGAAGCGCCTGATCGATCGGCTGGCCTTGGCCATCCTGGAGGGCGAGCTGACCGACGGCGATTCGGTGCAGGTGGGGGTCACGCAGGCCAACGGCGCCGGCCCTGACCTCGAGCTGCGCCCCGAGCGGGCCGGGACGGCCGCGCGGGCCGCCTGACGCCCGTTGGGCGCGGGCCCGACGCCGCTGCGGGTGACCTGACGCCGCTGCGGCAGCCTGCCCGCCGCGCGCTGTCAGCGCACGACGACCGTGCGCACCACCCGCGGCCGGCTGGCGGCCGAGTAGCGCGAGTGGGTGTCGAACTGCAGGTGCCAGGTGCCCGTGCGCGGGTGAAACGGGAACAGGTGATGCAGGCGGCTGCGGCCCAGGCTCCCGCAGGCCCCGTGCGTGCGGCCCACCCGGACGGTCGAGCCGGCCCGCCCGGACGGGCTCAGGTAGTGCAGGTAGACGGTGGGCGCCACCATGGCCCCGAGCCCGAAGCCATAGACCGAGAAGCGCACCAGCAGGCTGCGTGGATCTCCCGCTGCGGGGTCGAAGCTGGCCGTGAAGCGCGAGACCTCGAACGGAGCGCTGGCCATGTTGGTCCCGTCCGAGACGGTGACGATGTGGCGCTGGTGGCGCAGGTGGCCGAGGTGGCCGCTGCCGAGCTTGCCCTCGAACGCGCCGTCGGGGCTGGTCATGCCGGGGCCCAGCGCCGCTCCGTCCAGCGACACCGTGTACTGAGTCGAGGGGGCGAATCCCGTGCCCGTCAGCCGTACCGTGCGGTTGGTCAGATAGCACGGCGAGTCGGTCAGCACGGTGGCCGTGGCCTGGGCGGCTGAGGGTGCCGCGAGCACGGCCACCGCTGCGAGCACCGGCGCGATGGCGGGTCTCATGGCGTGAGAGTAGCGTCCGGGTCCGGCTTTCCGGTACAACGGGCGTGCTCGTCGCGCAGCCGACCCCCCACCGACCGGAGGCCCCATGCCGACCTACATCATGCTCTCCACCCTGACCCCCGAGGGGGTCCAGACGGTCAAGAACAACCCCCAGCGGATCCGCGAGGTCAACGACGAGGTGGAGCAGCTGGGCGCCTCGGTCAAGGCCCAGTGGGCCACGCTCGGGCATTTCGATTTCATCAACATCGTCGAAGCCCCCGACGAAGCCACCATGGCTCGCGTCTCACTCGAGCTGGGCTCGCGCGGGACCGCCCGCTACGAGACGCTGTCGGCCATCCCCGTCGACCAGTTCATCGCCTCGCTCTAGGGCCGGGCACGGACTCGGCGAGACGCCGTCCCTGAGCGAGAGGCCGTCCTGAGGATCCTCGTCGTCGGCGCGGGCGGGCGCGAGCACGCCCTGCTACGCGCTCTGGCGCGCTCCCCCCAGGGACCGGAGCTGCTCGTGGCCCCGGGCAACGCCGGGATGGAGGCCGAAGCCCGACGTCTGGACGTGGCCGCCGAGGACGTCGACGGGCTCGTCGCGACGGTGGAGCGCGAGGGGGTGGGCCTGACCGTCGTGGGACCAGAGGCGCCGCTGGTCGCGGGCCTCGTCGACGCCCTCACCGAGCGTGGTCATCCGGCCTTCGGTCCGACCGCGGCGGCCGCTCGTCTGGAGGGATCCAAGGCCTTCGCCAAGGAGGTGATGGCCGCCGCCGGCGTGCCCACCGCCGCCTGGGCCCAGGTGCGCGACGTGGCGAGCGCCATGGCCGCCATCGAGCGCTACCCGGTGGTTCTCAAGGCCGACGGTCTGGCCGCGGGCAAGGGGGTGGTCATTGCCTCCGACGAGGCCGAGGCCCGCGACGCCCTGGACGCCCTGCTCGTACAGCGGCGCTTCGGTGGGCACAGCGTGGTGGTGGAGGAGTTCTTGGAGGGCGAGGAGGTCTCGTTGCTGGCGGTGTGCGATGGGCGGCGCGCGCTGCCGATGGCGCCGGCCCAGGACTACAAGCGCATCTTCGACGGCGACCGAGGACCCAACACCGGGGGCATGGGCTCCTACTCGCCGGTTCCCGGCATCGGCGCCGAGCAGGTGGCCGAGATCGTGGCCGGCGTGCATCAACCGGTGGTCGACCTCCTGCGTGACCGTGGGACGCCGTTTCACGGCGTCCTGTACGCCGGGCTGATGATGACCGCCGACGGGCCGCGCGTGCTCGAGTTCAATACCCGCTTCGGCGATCCCGAGACCCAGGCGATCCTGCCCCGGATGCGCTCTGACCTGCTCACGGTCCTCGACCGCGCCACCCGGCTCGGGGGACTCGACGGGATCGAACTGACGTGGACGGCGGAGTGGGCGGTGACCGTCGTGCTGGCCAGTGCGGGCTATCCCGAGGGATCATCCAGCGGAGACCCGATCTCGGGTCTGGAGACGCTTGACCCCGCGCTGGAGGTCACCCACGCCGGTACCGCGCACGCTTCCGGAACGGCCGGCCAGAGCGGGGCAGGGCTGGTCACCGCGGGCGGACGCGTGCTCAATGTAACCGCGCTGGGCGCCGACCCGGCCGCGGCTCGGCGAGCCGCGTATGCTGGCGCCGACATGATCGACTTCCCGGGGCGCCAGCTGCGTCGCGACATAGCCCAGCGCGCCGAACGGACCCACCGATGACCGAGCTGCCCACACCGACGACCTGAGACGCCCACACCGATGACCGAGCTATCCACTCCGACGACCGAGGCCCACCGATGACCGAGCGCGCCGAACCTACGCTGGCCGATCCCGAGCTCCAGACCGAGGTGGAGGCCGACTTGGCCGAGATCGAGGCCGATGCTCCGCGGGTGGGCATCGTCATGGGGTCCAAGAGCGACATGCCCCAGATGGAGAAGGCCGGTCAGGAGCTCGAACAGCGAGGCATCCTGTTCGAGATCCGGGTGATGTCCGCCCACCGCGAGCCCGACACGGTGGCCGAGTACGCCAAGAACGCACGCTTCCGGGGCCTGCGGGTGATCATCGCCGGCGCCGGCATCTCGGCCGCCCTCCCGGGCGTGGTGGCCGCCTACACCGACCTGCCCGTGATCGGGGTCCCGCTCTCCAGCCGCCTTTCGGCAGCGGGGGGCCTGGACGCGATCCTGTCGATCGTCCAGATGCCTCCCGGCGTGCCGGTGGCCTGCGTGGGGTTGGACAACCCGCGCAACGCGGCGGTCCTCGCCGCCCGCATCCTCGCCGCCTAGTTCAGAGGCGGCCGGCCCGTGATCGCCCGTTACACGCGCCCGCAGATCGGCGGGCTGTGGTCTGACGAAGCCAAGATGGAGGCCTGGCGCCGCGTGGAGGTGGCCGCCTGCGAGGAGATGGTGGGCGCGGAGGGCGCCCCCGGTCCCACGCCCGAGGACCTGGAGGCGATTCGCGCTGCCAGCTTCACGGTCGACGCCGTACAGGAACGCGAACGGGTCACCGACCACGACGTGGCCGCCTTCGTAGACGTCCTGTCGGCCTCAGCCGGAGCGGCGGGCCGTTGGATCCACTACGGCCTGACCTCCAGCGACGTGCTGGACACCGCCCTGGCCCTGCAGATAAAGGCGGCCGGGGAGATCGTGGTGGGGGGTGCGAAGGAGCTGGTGGGGGCGCTCGTCACCCGGGCCCGCGAGCATCGCGACACCATCTGTGTGGGGCGCACCCATGGCGTGCACGCCGAGCCCACCACCTTCGGGATCAAGCTCGCCGGCCTGGCCTTCGAGGCCCATCGCAACGCCGAGCGTCTGCGCCGCGCCTTCGCCCAGGCCTCGGTGGGGGCGATCTCGGGCGCCGTCGGCACCTACGCCAGCCACGACCCCGACTTCGAGCGGCGGGTGCTCGCGCGCTTGGGGCTGGAGGCCGAGCCGGTTTCCACTCAGGTCGTGGCCCGCGATCGCCACGCCGAGCTCGTGCAGGCGATCGCTCTGGCCGGCGCCGGCCTGGAGCGCCTGGCCACCGAGGTCCGCCACCTGCAGCGGACCGAGGTGCGCGAGGTCCAGGAGCCCTTTCGCTCGGGCCAGCAGAAGGGCTCCTCGGCCATGCCCCACAAGCGCAACCCGATCACCAGCGAGCGGATCACCGGCCTGGCCCGCCTGCTGCGCGGCTACGCCAGCGCCGCGGTCGAGAACGTCGCCCTCTGGCACGAGCGCGACATCTCGCACTCCGGCGCCGAGCGCGTGGCACTACCCGACTCCACCATCCTGCTCGACTACTGCCAGGCGCTCGCTGTGCGGGTCGTGCAGGGCCTGGTCGTCGACGAGCAGCGCATGGCCGCCAACCTCGAGCTCACCCACGGCGCCCTGTTCTCCCAGCGCCTGCTGCTGGCGCTCGTACAAGCGGGCATGGAGCGCGATCCCGCCTACCGGCTGGTGCAGCAGGCCACCCAGCGCGCACTGGAGCAGTCCCGCCCGTTGCGTGAGCTCCTGGACGACGATCCGCAGCTGCTCGGCGGGGCGGCGGGGATCGATCTGGACGCCGTGTTTGACCCGCGCGCCTACCTGCGTCACGCCCGGGAGATCGTCGGGCGCCTGGACACCATCGTCTAGCTCGCAAACAGCGCGCTTTGCGCCGCTCGCCGGCTTCGGCATCGGCCGGGGCCGGCGCTAGAGTGCCGGGGGTGAGCGTCGAAGCCGACCTGCCCCTCCTGACCAAGGGCAAGGTCAGGGAGATGTATGACCTCGGGGAGCGGATCCTGATGGTCGCCTCTGACCGGATCTCGACCTACGACGTGGTGCACCCCACGCCGATCCCCGACAAGGGCAGCGTGCTGACGGCGATCTCGGCCTTCTGGTTCTCCCAGACCGAGCAGATCGTCGCCCATCACCAGCTGTCCTTCGTCGAGGACGTTCCCGAGTCGGTTCGGGGCCGCGCCATGGTGGTCAAGAAGCTGCGCATGCTGCCCGTCGAGTGCGTCGTGCGTGGCTACCTGTCGGGCTCGGGCTGGAAGGACTACCAGGCCACCGGATCGGTAAGCGGCATCGAGCTTCCCGCCGGCCTGCGTGAGTCCGAGCGCCTGCCCGAGCCGATCTTCACCCCCTCGACCAAGGCCGAGGTCGGCCACGACGAGGCGATCGACTTCGACGGCGCGGCCCGGCTGGTGGGCGACGCCGAGCTGGCCGAGCGGTTGCGCACGGTGTCGATCGAGCTCTACCGCTTTGCCGCCGAGCACGCCGCTGAGCGCGGGATCATCCTGGCCGACACTAAGTTCGAGTTCGGCCTGGACGAGGACCAGACGCTGACCCTCGCCGACGAGGTGCTGACCCCCGACTCCTCCCGCTTCTGGCCGGCCGACGAGTACGAGGTCGGTCGCGGGCAGGCCAGCTTCGACAAGCAGTTCGTGCGCGACTGGGCCTCGGGCACCGGCTGGGACAAGTCCCCTCCCGCGCCTGCGCTGCCCGACGACGTGGTGCAGGGGACGCGGGCGCGCTACCTGGAGGCCTACGAGCGCATCGCCGGTGAGCCGTTCTCGGCGTGGGTGGCGCGCACCCACGCCCAGCCCGCGACGTGAGGGCTCGGGTCCTGGTTCGGCCCAAGCAGGGCATCCTGGACCCCCAGGGCCAGGCGGTCGAGCGGGCGCTGCCCGCACTCGGGTTCTCGGGGGTACGGGGCGTGCACGTCGGGAGGCTGATCGAGCTCGAAGTCGAGGATCCCTCCCGCCTGGAGGAGATGTGCCAGCGCCTGCTGGCCAACCCCTTGATCGAGGACTACGAGGTCCAGCTCGACGGCACGGCGCCCGAAGGCCACGCGTCCGCGGCGCCCTAGATGCGCTTCGGGGTCATCCGCTTTCCAGGCTCCTGCGACGAGGTCGATGCCCAGCTCGCCGCCGCCCGCGTCGGCGAGGCCCAGCTGCTGTGGCACGCCGACCCCGATCTGCACGGCGTCGACGCCGTGATCGTGCCCGGAGGGTTCTCCTACGGCGACTACCTGCGGGTGGGGGCGATCGCCCGCTTCGCAGCGGTGATGGAGTCGGTGGTCGGTTTCGCCCGACAGGGCGGACCCGTGCTGGGGATCTGCAACGGGTTTCAGGTGCTGTGCGAGGCGGGGCTGCTGCCCGGGGCGCTGCTGCCCAACGTGGGGCTGCGCTTCGTCTGTCGCCAGGCCGAGCTCGAGGTGGTCACCGATCGCAGCGCCTTTACGCGCGCCTGCTCGCGCGCAGAGCGCCTGTCGATTCCCGTCAAGCACACCACCGGTCGCTACTACGCGCCCGAGGAAACCCTCGATGAGCTCGAGGCCGCCGACCAGATCGTCCTGCGCTACGCCCCGGGCCAGAACCCGAATGGGTCGGCGCGCGAGATCGCCGGGGTCTGCAACCGCGAGGGCAACGTGGTCGGCCTGATGCCCCACCCCGAGCACGCCGTCGATCCGCTCACGGGGTCGACCTCGGGCCTGAAGCTGTTTGCCTCGGTCTGTGAGGGTGACGGTGTGCGCGCCGCCGCCTAGCGCCGCGATGGCGGCCACCGCGCCCGGCGCCCCCGGCCTGGAGCGCGCCCAGCTGCTCGGGCTCACCGAGCCGGAGTACGCGCTCATCGTCGAGAAGCTGGCCCGCGAGCCCAACGAGGTCGAGCTCGCCATGTTCTCGCTGATGTGGTCTGAGCACTGCGCCTACAAGCACTCCAAGAAGCTGCTGCGCACACTGCCCACCGAGGGCCCCCGGGTGGTCATGGGCCCGGGCGAGAACGCCGGAGCGGTGGACGTCGGGGATGGGCTGGCGCTGGCCTTCAAGGTCGAGTCACACAACCACCCGAGTGCAGTCGAGCCCTTCCAGGGCGCGGCCACCGGCGTGGGCGGGATCCTGCGTGACATATTCGCCATCGGCGCTAGGCCGATCGCCGTACTGGACTCGCTGCGCTTCGGTGAGCTCGACAGCGACCGCTCGCGCTATCTGCTCGACCGCGCCGTGGCCGGCATCGGCCATTACGGCAACTCGATCGGCGTCCCCACCGTGGGCGGGGAGGTCTACTTCGAGGCACCCTACGAGCAGAATTGCCTGATCAACGCGATGTGCCTGGGACTGGCCGACCGCGAGCGCCTGATCCGCTCCGCCGCCACCGGCCCAGGCAACGTCCTGGTCCTGTTCGGCGCCAGCACCGGCCGCGACGGGATCGGGGGCGCCTCGGTGCTGGCCAGCGCCGAGCTTGGAGTCGGCGACGAGGCCAAGCGTCCCAGCGTGCAGATCGGGGACCCCTTCGAGGAGAAGAAGCTGCTGGAGTGCTCGCTCGAGCTGCTGGAGCGCGGCCTGCTGGTGGCGCTGCAGGACCTGGGCGCGGCGGGCCTGACCTCCTCGGCGGCCGAGATGGCCAGCAAGGGCGAGGTCGGTCTGGACATCGACGTGGCCCGCGTACCCCTGCGCGAGGCCGACATGGAGCCGTTTGAGATCATGGTCTCCGAGAGCCAGGAGCGGATGCTGTGCGTCGTCGAGCCCGAGCACGTCACCGCCGTGCTGGAGGTCTGTGCGCGGTGGGAGACCCGCGCGACGGCGATCGGCGAGGTCACCGAGGGGGGAGCTCTGCGCATCCTGCGCGACGGGGGGCCCGTCGGTCAGCTGCCGGTGGCCGCCCTGGTGGACGAGTGCCCGCTGTATGACCTCACCCCCGAGCGCCCGGACGCGCAGTTGTATCCCGCCCCCAGCGGCGGCAGCGCTCCCACCGACGCCGGGGGGGCTCTGCTCGCGCTGATGGGCTCCTCAAACCTGAGTTCGCGCCGTCCCGTTTTCGAGCAGTACGACTGCCTCGTGCAGTCGCGCACCGCCCGCCGACCCGAGCAGGCCGATGCCGCCGTGCTGTTGCTTCCGGCCCGCCCCGGTCAAGAGCACCCGGCTCTGGCGGTATCGATCGACGGCAACGGACGGCGCGTGGCCTGCGACCCCTACCAGGGCACGATCGAAGCCGTGCTCGAGTGCGTGGCCAACCTGGCCTGTGTCGGCGCCGAGCCCCTCGGTCTTACCAACTGCCTGAACTTCGGCAACCCGGAAAAGCCCCACGTCGCCTGGCAGCTGTCGCAGTGCGTCCGCGGGCTGGGCGATGCCTGCCGGGCGCTGGGCGTTCCCGTCGTGGGGGGCAATGTCTCCCTGTACAACGAGACGGCCGATGGGCCCATCTACCCGACCCCGGTGGTGGGCATGGTGGGAGAGCTGCCCGACGCTCTGCGAGCCGCGGGCCTGGGCTTCAGCCGCGAAGGTGACGCCATCGCGGTCATCGGGTCGGTCACCCCCCAGCTGGCTGGGTCTGAGCTGGCCAAGCTGCGCGGCGAGGCGCTTCCGGAACAGCTGCCGGCGCCCGACATCGCCGCGGTGTCCCGCGCCGCCGCCGTGGTCCGTGAGGCGGTCCGTGCCGGCGAGCTGTCCAGCGCCCACGATGTGGCCGAGGGAGGATTGGCCGTCGCGCTGGCCGAGTGCTGCCTGGCCGGACAGCTCGGGGCCCGAGTGCGCCTCGAGGCGGCCGACGGCCTCGAGGCGGCGCTGTTCGGAGAAGGGGTAGGCCGCTTCGTGGTCTCCGGTCCCTGCGACCGGGTGCAGGAGGTCGTCGGTCGTGGCGGCGGAAAGGTGGTGGGCCGGGTGCAGGGAGACCACCTTCAGATCACGTTCGGGCCGGAGACGAAAGCCACCGCGGAGGGCGAGATTGACGTCGGCGTGGGAGAGCTGGGGCAGGCCCACCGGACCCTCAGCGGGACGATTGCTTGATGCCCCGGGAGCGCTGCTAGGCTTGACTTCTGAGTCGGCGCACGCTCCCGGGCCCGCATCTGGGCTGGAGCGCCCCCTCATGGCACCCGGTCAAACCGATCTCGACCTGCGTGACGGACCGCGCGACGAATGCGGCGTGTTTGGCGTATTCGCTCCCGGCCACGAGGTATCGCGGCTGGCCTACTTCGCGCTGTACGCGCTGCAGCATCGTGGTCAGGAGTCGGCCGGCATAGCTGCGGCCGACCGCGGGGGGTCGATCATGGCCGTGCGCGAGCTGGGCCTGGTCAGCCAGGTCTTCGACGAGCAGAAGCTGCTGACGCTGGCGGGGGAGCTGGCCATCGGTCACGTGCGCTACTCGACCACCGGTGCCAACTCCTTTGAGAACGCCCAGCCCGTGCACCGCTCGGGTCGGCGAGAGGTCGCCCTGGCCCACAACGGAAACCTGACCAACGCGGTCGAGCTGCATGCCGAGATGCGCTCCCGCGGCGTGTCGTTTCGCTCGACCTCGGACTCGGAGATAGTCGCCGCGCTGCTGGCCACCCACGAGGCCGACACACTGGAGGAGGCGGTGGCCGACGTGTTGCCCCGCCTGAAGGGCGCCTATTCGATCGTCGTCATGACCAAGGACCGGGTGGTGGCCTTCCGCGACCCTCACGGCCTGCGGCCTCTGGCCCTCGGGCGGATCGGCGACCGCTACTGCGTGGCCAGCGAGTCGTGCGCGTTTGACATCATCGGCGCTGAGCTTCTGCGGGAGGTGCGCCCCGGTGAGGTCGTGTCGATCGGCGAGCGGGGGATCAGCTCGCGCCAGGTCACCGAGGGCGTTCCCGAGGCGTTCTGCGTGTTTGAGTACATCTACTTTGCGCGCCCGGACTCCCGCATGGGGGGAACCGTGCTGCAGGTCGCCAGGGGGCGCATGGGCGAGATCCTGGCGCGAGAAGCGCCGGTCGAGGCCGACCTGGTCATCGCGGTACCCGACTCGGGCAATTCGGCGGCACGGGGTTACGCCCGGGCCAGCGGGATCTCCCAGGACGACGGCTTCGTCAAGAACCGCTACGTGGCGCGGACGTTCATCCAGCCCGGTCAGGAGCTGCGCAAGCACGGCCTACGTCTGAAGTTCAACCCTCTGCCCGAGGTGGTGGCGGGTAAGCGCCTGGTCGTAGTCGATGACTCGATCGTGCGCGGCAACACGACGCGCAAGATCGTGGAGATGCTGCGCGACGCCGGTGCCGCGGAGGTGCACATGCGCATCACCGCCCCCCCGATCAAGCACCCCTGCCACTACGGGATCGACATGTCCACCCGCGAGGAGATGATCGCCCACGGTCGCAGCCAGCAGGAGATCGCCACCGAGCTCGGCGCCGACTCGCTGCACTATCTGTCGCTCGAGGGCGTCTACGAGGCGATCGGCCAGACGCGACAGGGCCACTGCGACGCGTGCTTCACCGGCGACTATCCGCTGGCGGACGAGGACAGCGCCAACGGAAAGTTCGCCTTCGAGCTCCCGCTCGCCCCGGTCTGAGGGGGTCGCCTCAGCGGCGATCACCGTCTGGCCTGGGTCACCTCAGCGGCGGTCACCGTCTGGCTTGGGTCGCCTCAGGGCAATTCCCCCGCGGCGACGTACTAGTCGAGCTCTGAGCGAGCGGCGGTGGCGTCTGAGTACAGGCTTCCGAACGGGTGACGGCTGATGCCGCCGCCTTCGCGCCGGGAGATCGCGTTGGTGATCACGGCGAAGACGACCATCGCCAGGAAGAGAAGAGTGAGTGCGGTCATGGCGTTTGAGTCCTTGTGGTTGGGGATCGGGCCAAAGGAGGCCCACAGCCAGGTTTCCCGGATCCGAATGGACTGAGTGTGAGCTGGGCCACATAGCGCCTGCGATGGTCGCGCCGGTAAGGTCGGCGCGCCTGTGGCCACCGACGATCCCGAACCCCCCATGGCCACACAGGCGCCCGTGCCGGGCCCGCTACCCGTGGGCGTCCTGGTTTCGGGGACAGGCACCAACCTGCGGGCACTGCTGGAGACCGTCCACGGCCACGAGGCCGAGGTGGTGGCCGTCGCTTCCAGCGCCGACGGCGTTGGAGCTCTGGACCACGCGCGCCAGGCCGGCGTCGACCACCGCGTCTTCTCTCTGGAGGCCTACCCAGATCGGGCCCAGCGCGATCTCGCCCTGGCTCGCTACCTGCTTGACCGTGGGGTGCGCCTGGTCGTCCTCGCCGGCTACATGCAGCTCCTCACCCCCGGCTTCCTCAGCCACTTCCCCCGGGCCGTGATCAACGTCCATCCGGCGCTGCTTCCCGCCTTCCCGGGCCTGTCCGCGATCGAGCAGGCGGTCGCCCACGGAGTGCGGGTATTCGGGGTCACCGTTCACTTCGTCGACGAGGGCGTCGACACCGGGCCGATCATCCTGCAGCGCGCGATCGAGCTCGCCGACGCGGTGGACCCAGCTGTCGTGCATGAGCGCCTGCGGCCTCTGGAGCACGCGCTGCTGCCCGAGGCGGTGAGGCTGTTCGCCCGCGGGGCCCTTCACCCGGCTGCTGACAACCCCCGCCGTATCGTCATCGACAACCCCGCAACCGGCGATTGACATATCCTCGCCCCATCGCCGAGGGCATCGACAGCGAGGGGACCGCCGAGGCGGCCGTGGCCGGCCGAGCTGATCCGGGCGCGGCCCCCATTCGTCGCGCTCTGCTCTCGGTGTCCGATAAGCGCGGCATCGTCGAGTTCGCCCAGGGACTTGCTGACCTGGGCGTGGAGATCGTCTCCACCGGGGGGACGGCAAGCGAGCTGGCTCAGGCCGGCCTGGCGGTACGCTCGGTCGAGGACCTCACGGGTTCGCCCGAGGTCATGGATGGCCGGGTCAAGACGTTGCACCCCAAGCTCTACGCAGGCCTGCTGGCGCGGCGTGACAACGCGGAGCACCTGGGTCAAGCGCAGCAGATGGGTGTCGAGTTCATCGACCTGGTCTGTGTGAACCTCTATCCGTTCGAGCGAACCGCGTCGCGGCGTGGGGTCTCTGATCAGGAGATCATCGAGAACATCGACATCGGCGGCCCGACGATGATCCGCGCCGCGGCCAAGAACCAGGGCTACGCCGCGGTGGTGGTCCGACCCGAGAGCTATGACGCCGTCCTGGCGGAGCTGCGTGACGGCGACGCCCGTCTATCGGAGCCCACCCGCGAGAGCCTGGCCGCCGAGGCCTTCGCCTACACCGCCCGCTACGACACCGCCATCGCCCGCTGGTTCGCCGAGCGCGAGGATGACTTTCCCCACCTCCACGTCCGCGCCTACGAGAAGGTCGTGGATCTCCCCTACGGAGAGAACCCACACCAGCGAGCGGCGTTCTACTCCCAGGTGGGTGCGCGCATGCACGTGCTGTCGATGGTCCGCCAGCACCACGGCAAACAGCTCTCCTTCAACAACCTGCTCGACCTCGACGCGGCGCGGCGCCTGGTCGAGGAGTTCGAGGTTCCGGCCTGCACGATCGTCAAGCACAACAACCCCTGCGGCGCGGCCATCGGCCGAGACGTCAAGGAGGCCTACGAGCGCGCCTTCGCCTGCGATCCGCTGAGTGCCTTCGGCGGCGTGATAGCGGTCAACCGCCCCGTGGACCGTGAGTGCGCCGAGCTCATGGGCCAGCAGTTCATAGAGGTGCTCGTCGCGCCGGGTTATGAGGACAGCGCCCTGGAGACCCTGTCTGAGAAGCCCAACGTGCGGCTGCTGGAGAACAACGAGCGTCGTGTCCCCCGTGCCGGGGAGCGAGACTCCAAGCAGGTCATGGGTGGCCTGCTGCTCCAGGACCGCGACGCCGACCTGGAGGACCGCTCGGGCATGGAGGTGGTCACCGAGCGCAAGCCCTCAGAGCAGGAGTGGAGCGAGCTGCTGTTCGCCTGGCGGGTCAGCCGTCACGTGCGCTCCAACGCCATCGTCCTCAGCCGTGAGCTGGCCACGGTCGGCATCGGCGCGGGCCAGATGAGCCGCGTCGACGCCGTGCGCCTGGCCGTGGAAAAGGCGCGGGTGGAGAGCCTGGAGGGCGCCGCGCTGGCCTCCGATGCCTACTTCCCCTTCGCCGACGGGCCCGCGCTGGCGATCGAGGCCGGTGTGCGGGCCATCATCCAGCCCGGTGGTTCGGTGCGCGACTCAGAAGTGGTACAAGCGGCTGATGAGGCCGATGTGGCGATGGTCCTCACCAGCCGCCGGCACTTCCGTCACTGATCACTAGTCGCGGTCGCCCCGAACGGCGTCCTTGAGCTTGTTGCCGACCTCGTCGACCTTGTCCTTGACCGAGCCGCTGGCGCGATCGACCTTGCCCTCGTTGTGCAGATCCTGGTCGCCGGTGAGATCGCCGGCCGCCTGCTTGAGACGCCCCTTGGCGTCGTCTATCGAGCCTTCGCCCATTTGGTGACTCCTTTGAGAAGTGCGCAGCGGCTCTGGGCCGCTGCCCTACCTCAGGGTCTACCCAGGCCGGACCCCGCCCAACCGGATGCCCCCGGAGAGATTCGAACTCTCGACCTTGCGGTTAAAAGCCGCCTGCTCTGACCAGCTGAGCTACGGGGGCCGACAGAGCGTAGTCCGCCGCGATCTACAATCGCTCCCCGCTCGCCCCCATGGTGTAGCGGTTAGCACGCGGGCCTTTCACGCCCGTAGCGGGGGTTCGATTCCCCCTGGGGGTACTGATGGCCGCCGCCCGGCTGGAGATTGTTCGGAGGGAGGGCTACGATCTGCTCGCTATGGGGGGCACGGGCGAGGAGTGGTCGGAGGCAGGGGAGGCTCCGCAGACCTCCGCGATCACCTATTGCGTGGTGCCGCGTGAGCTCGCTTCAAAGCTCCACGGCCTGTTGGTTGCCCACTTCGGCCACGATCGCGGCATCGAGGTCCTCGTGGAGCTCCGCTGTCGGGACCGTCGCGCGGTGGCGCCGAGACGCAAGGTCTCGGGCGGCTCGCCCCACCCCACGATGGAGCGGCGCCGTATCCGCAACCTGCACGGTCGCCGGTTCGCCGATCGCCGAGCCCCGGTAGTGGGAGGTGGGGTTCCCGTGCTTCCCCGGCGGGCGCGGCCTTACGCCGGACGCCTGGTGTTCTTCGAGCGCTGCGAGCCCTCCACGCAGAAGCTCGAGGACATCGACACCGCACGGCTGGTGGCGCGCCTTCAGTCTGGCGAGCCAGACGTCCTGGCGTTGCTCTATGAGCGCTACTTCGACCGTCTCTATACCTACCTGCGTCTGCTGATGGGCGACCCCGGTCGGGCCGAGGATGCGGTGCAGCAGGTGTTCCTCAAGCTGCTCGAGCAGATCGATCGCTATGAGTTCAGCGGTCCACCGTTTCGCTCCTGGCTGTTCACCGTCGTGCGTAACCAAGCAATCGATCAGCTGCGCAGGGAGAGTCGTCTGGAGCCCACCAACCCGTTCGACATTCGCGCCGGTCAGGAGGCCAGCCAAGGCGGGGAGGAACCGTTGACCGCGCTGAGCTGGGTCTCGGATCGTGACCTGGTCGTGCTGATCGAGCGCCTTCCCCTCGCGCAGCGTCAGGTGCTTCTGCTTCGTTATCTGCTCGATCTGCCGGTTCGCGAAGTGGCCCGGGTCCTCGACCGTTCCCCCGGGGACGTCAAGGTTCTCCAGCACCGCGCGCTGAGCTTCCTTCGTGCCCGTCTGACCTCTCTGGGGCGGGGCAGTCCGCAGCGGCGGGGAGCACCGATGCGACGCTGCTTTCGCCCGGCGCCGGTGCTGCGCGGCCGGCGCTTCGCGCTGGGCGCTTTCTGAAACCGCGGGCACGCCCGTCTGGCGCGCGCGGTGATCGCGGCGCCGAAACAGATGTAACCAATCGCACCAGCTCGGCCGTTCTACCCATAGAGGGAGCTGCGCTGAGCGATGAATACGAATCAACTTCTAGACGCCGCGCTCCAACGGGCGCCGAGCCGGTTGCGGGTCGCGGGCGCGACCCTGGTCCTCTTCGCCGCGCTGGTGGTCCTGGTGTCGGTGGCCGCCGCGGCCCCGCCCGGCGGGCCGCCCACGCCGCCCCCACCTGACACCGAGTTCACACCCACGGCCAAGCCGTCCGGGCTGTGGTCGCAGGCCGCGGGCGAGGTGTTCCCGGGCGTTGAGTCCCCGGGCTATAAGCAGGCGGACTCGCCGACGCCGTTCGGCGTGAACTTCTACTCCGTCTCGTTTCTGAACCCAGCCAACGGGTTTGCCGGGGGCGCCGAGTGCGCGGCGGCGTCTGACCCGATCGATAAGTGCGTGCGTCAGCCGTCGATCTATGGCTATCTGGCCAAGCCTGGTCTGCCGGGGGTGTGGAAGCCCACCCTGAAGGCTGACGGTCCGGGGTTCGTCGGGGCGATCGCCTGGATCGGCCCGGGCCGGGCGCTGGCCGTCGGAGGCTCGGGCAGCTACCCGAGCCGTGACCAGCTGATCGACCCAGCGCACCCCGATTCCGCCGGGGCGGGGCGCGCCTGGCTCTACGACCACGGGTCGTGGTGCGAGCTCAAGTCGGGCGCGGCCTGTGGTGCATTGCCGCCGGGGGTGGGAGGGCTGACTGCCCTTGACTGCACGCCGCGTCCGAACGTCGACGGCGAATTCTGTGTGGCCGGCGGCTATCGGCAGCTCTGGATGTGGAAGAACGGCCGCTTCCAGGCCAACGCGTACACGGACGGCAGCCCGGCCGGCGATCTGGACAAGGCATCGGACTTCCTGTACCGGGTCCGGGCGATCCGCTTTGTCCCGGGCCGCAACCCGCCGCCACCGGTCACCTCCAGCGGGCAGCCCGATCCCAACAACACCGGCGGCTCTGGGGACGTGCCGGGCACGCAGGTCGTCGCGCTGACCAGCGGTTGCTGCGCCGGAACGGGTGAGACGAGAGGCTCGCGCGCGCTGGTCTACGACGGCCGCCAGTGGTATGTGCGCCAGCTGTTCTCCGACGGGGGACAGCAGGGAGTGGCCGACAGCTTCTACGCCGCCGCGATGGGCGACGTCACCTTCTCGGTGCTGGTCAGTCCCGGAGGCCCGGAGCCCGGGTCGTCCTCGATACCGGAGGCGCCCTCGCAGGTGGTTGGTGGCCTCGCCGTCCCCCAGTCACCCCAGCCTCAGCCCGACACGACGGCCGCCTTCAACTCGGCCGCGCTCGCCGAGCAGCAGGCGGGCGGCCAGATCAGCAGCGTTCGTATGAACGCGGGCGACGGCATCGCCCCCCGCGGGGGGCTCGCCTGGGCCGTGGGGGTCCTGCGCTCGAGCGGTCAGGGCGCCGCCTACACCACCACCCAGCGATCTGACGTCGGTGATGTCAGCAATCCGAATGCCACGACACCCCTGAACCCGCTGTACGCGACCTGCCCGCCGGAAGTGATCAACGGTTCCATCGCGGGGGTGTTTGACCTGACCCTGGCCCGAAACCCCGCCGCGGCCCCCGGCGACCTCGCGGGCGCGCTGTCGGCCACGCAGTGCCGGCCAGCCGACTATCAGAGCGAGGCAAAGTCTCAGGCACTGGTGCTCCTGCCGTCCTATGCGCTCAACGCGTTCGCGTTGACGGGCAGCGCCACGGTCGGCTGGGCGGTGGGTGACCGTGGGGCGATCATGCGGCTGGGCGGCGGCGCGACCGCGGGCGCGGCGGGCGCTGAGCCGGCCTCGCCCGCCCTGGGTACGCCCGGTGGGAGCTCTGACCCTGCCGCCACCCCCTATGACCTGTTTCGTCCCGCCCCACCATCCGGGGAGCTGGGCCTGGTGCCTTCTCTCGCTGCGCGACCGCCCGAGCACCTCGCGCAAGCCCAGCTCGTCGCCTCGGCCACACCGAATTCGACCGATGGGTCAAGTCGCGCCGCTCAGGACATCCGGCCGATCGTCATGAGCCGCGACGGCTCGGAGGGCTGGGCGATCTCGCCGGGCAACGGCAATGGCGGCTGGACGCAGTCCGGCGACGGTGGCACCTCCCTGGTCATGGGGCTGTTTCACTATCAGGGGTCAACGTGGAAGCAGTGTGACCCGGAGGGGGTCGACGGGCTGGTGGCGCCCGACCCCGCGTGTGCGAGCCTCGCGCCGCTGCTGCACTACCGAGCCTCCGGTCAGGATCACCCGGTGCAGCTGTTCGCGCTGGCCCGTGTGCCCCTGGAGAGCGGCGGCGATCCCACTCACGCCAACGACTTCGAAGCGATCGCCGTGGGCAGTGAGTACACCCCCGGCCGTCAGCAGCCCAGCCATCCGGTGGTGATCCGCTACCGCCAGGGGCGGTGGGCGCTCGATGAGCCGGCGATGACCCAGATCGATCCCGACGAGCTGCTGGGGGGAGCGACCGGTGCCGGGACACGCCTGTTCCTGTCGGATGTCGCCTTCCGCGCCCCCGAGGACGGCTGGATGCTCGCGCGCCCACCGACGGCAACGAAGGGCTCGGGCCAAAGCCCGGAGCAACTGCTTCACTTCGATGGTCGGCGCTGGCAGGACTGCTCCAAGGGAGGCCAAGGGTGCGGCGGCCTGCCCAGCGGCGTCACTCCGGCGTCGCTGACCACGGCCGGGGAGCGGGTCTATATCGCCGGCCACCGGATCGTGGCCAGCGGTGGCAGTCTCGGGAATACCTCCTACCCGGCGATCTTCTACCGGGATGGTGGCGGTACTTGGAAGGCGGCCTATGACCCGGGAGCCGGTTCCGCCCCCGATACGTCAAGGCAGGGTCAGATCAAGGTGCTGTCGGTCGTGCGGGACTCCCAGGGTCGGTATTCCGGCTGGGCGACCGGCTACTTCGGACCCAACGCCGCCCTGCACCGCGTCGTCGCCCTGACGGCTGGAGGCGGGGATGCCGCGATGCTGCGCCTGGCTCCCGATGGGACCGCCGGTCCGTGGTCACACGGAGACGCCGTGGACGACTACCTGTTTTCGTCCAGCACCCTGACCACGGACACCTCGGTGCCCAGCCTGGTCGCCCTGGCCGACGGAAGCGCGCTCGTGGATCCGGGGCAGACCCGCATCAACCCCCTGGGGCCGCCGCTGCGTTTCGACGTTGCCCGCCAGCGCTGGGTGGTGCTGAACGCCCCGTTTGCGGGGGTGGATACCAGCACCACGCACGCCGGTCTGGTGGGCTTGGTTCGGTCGCTGGCGCCCGATGGCCGCGGCGGGGCGTGGCTGGTGATGAGGCACGGCGGTCTTCAAAACCAGGTCCAGAACGCGGCCACCTTCTATCGGTACACCGATCGGCCCCCTCAGCCGGTGTTCGCTGACGTGGCCAACCCAGTTCGCCGCGAGATCACCGCCGCCGCCGCCGCGGCGGACGGGAGCCTCTGGGTCGCCACCAACTCAGGCACGGTCCATCGCCATGACCGGCTGACCGGGTGGGAAACGCTGACCGTCAGCGGCTGGGATCCAGGCCATGTGGTTACCAGTGCCTCCCCGGCATATGCCGTGGCCGTGGGTCCGGATGGGCGGGGAGTGGTGGTGGGCAAGGGCGGCCGGATCGCTGATATCGCCCCTGGCGTGGGCGGGCTCGATCCGGCCGCTGGCCTGAGCTGTGGCGGGCAGACGGTCCTGCCGTGCGCGACCACCCGTGATCTGCACAGCGCGGCGGTGGCGCCGGACGGGTCGGCGATGGTCGGAGGGGACAAGCTCGCGTTGGCCTGGCGCCGGGCCGGCGGCAGCTTTCATGCCGTCGACCGGCCCCCGGCCTCGCCGGGGGCAACGATCACCGGCGTTTCGCTACCCAGCCCGGAGCGGGCCTGGGTCACCACCAACAGCGGCGAGCTCTACGCCGGCACTCTGAGCGGGGACACCTGGAGCTGGCGGATCGAGGACGTCACCGAGAACGGTGACCTTCTCACCCTCGCCGCCGACGGCCGGACCCTCGCGCTGCACGGCGTGGCGGTTGACGCGGCCGGCCACGGCTTCGCCGTCGGCGACCAGGGCGTGATCCTGGAACGCGCCGGGTCCGGCCCGACCCCGTGGCGCCGTGTCGCGACTGGCTTTCGCGAGAATCTGTGGTCGGTCGCTCTGCCGGTCGGTCGGGGTCGGGGGGCGCTGATCGGAGGCACCGACGGGCTCGTGCTCACGCTGGTCGACGGCCACTTCGAGCTGGCCAACCAGGACGATCCCTACCTGGGCCCCTATACCGGGGGCTCATCTACCGTGCCGGCGCGAATGGTCGGCGTCGCGCTGACGCCGGGCGTCGGCGCCAATCAGGTCGAGGCCTGGGCGGTCTCCCAGGCTGACCGGACCACTTACCGTCAACCCCCGCCCAGCACGGTGTTGCACTACGCCAGCGACCCTGCCGAGGCGCTCCTGAGCCTGGGCGGTGGCCTGCGTCCCCTGCCCGACTCGCCCGCGCCGCGGCCGGGGGAGATGGAGTTCGCCGCGTTTGGCAAATCGGAATGCCGGGTGCAGATCCAGGGCACCGGCTGCGGGGAGAGCAGCGACTCGAACATGCTCAACGAGCTGGTCGCTCGTCGCGTAAGCCAGGAGCTGGCCCAGCGCGCCCAGGGACCGAGCGGGCCGGCCTTTGCCCTGTGGACCGGCGATGTCAACGACAAGGCGTCGGGCGACACGCCGGCTCACAGCTTTGACCACCGCCGCTTCGTCGAGGCGGTCGCCCACCGTCTGCAGGATGCGGGGCTTCCCTTCTACGGTGCCCTGGGCGGCCAGGACGTGGTGCCGGGCGCGCAGGCCGGCACCGGAATCGGTGTGGCCGGGTGCTCGAGCTCCTGCGGTCCCAGCCTCGCGTGGCGTCAGGCGTTCGCGGAGATGGCGGCACCGTGGGGCGCCCCCAGTGCCAAGCCCAGTCCGGGCTCGCGGGGCCTGACCTTTACCCCGGCGCCGGGCACGGGCGTCCAGGAGGCGCCGGGCGGCGGGGCGCACACGCATTACGCGTTTGACGTCAAGCGCGGGGACACCGCCGTCGCGCGGGTGGTCATGCTCGACAGCTCGCTGAAGACGGTGTCGGGGGCAGACTCGGCACAGAACCCGGTCGAGTCACAACTGGCGTGGCTGAGGAGCACGCTGTGCGTCTCAGGCCAGGACCAGTCTCCGGCCGATCACTGCTCGCGCGCAGCCAACGAGCAGGCGGTCGTGGTCTCTGAGACCCCGAGCTACTCCTATGGCCCGGGATCGACGACGGACACCCTGACCGACGGCACCACCCTCGAGACCCTGCTTGTGCAGTATCACGCGAACCTGGTGGTCTCGGGACGACTGGGCTGGAATGCGCTGTACTGGACGACCGCGCCCGGTCTTCACTCGCCGTGCGCCGGCGATCCCTACCCAGATCCACGGGACAGCGCTCCCCAGGCCACCTCCACGCCGAAGTGTGGTCCCACCTCCACGGCGACACCGACCGCCCCGGACGCAGCGAACCAACTCGCCGGCTCGCTCGCCTCGACGGCGGCCCCCGCCGCACCCGCCGGGTGCGCGGGTACCGGTCCCAACACCACCGGCGTCCTGCCCAACGTGGTGGCAGCGTCTGCGGGCGGAAAGTTCGGGCCCGACGGCCAATCCTCGGGCAGCGCCGACACGCAGGGCTATTGGCACGGCTACACGATCATGCGCTTGGACACGAGTGGAGATCCGCGCTGCATGATCGTCGAGCAGCGTCCGGTGTTTGACTGGCTGGGCATCAGCGCGGCCACCCACGTCCTCAGACCCGGTCAGCACGTCACCCTCCGGGGCTACGGCCGTGAGCCCGTGGGGATCGACCAGCCGATCCAGTTCGACGACATCAACGGCCCGGCCATCACCCACCGTTACGACCTCCTCAAGGCCGACCCGCAGCACCCCTACCTGCCGGCAACGACGTGCGCGAAGACAGCCACGAATCCGGCGGGCTACTGCGAGCTCGACGACTCGAGCATCGGTCGGATCGACCCCATCGCTGGGACCGTCACCACCGGGCGGGGCAACCATCCTCGCGTCTATGCGATCGGGCTGTTGTCGACGGGAGACAAGGCGGCGAGCTGGCCGCTGATCTTCGAGCCCCGACGCAACTATCTCCCGGCTGCGCCGGTGGTCACCAGCATCCCCGCCACGCCTGCGCTGCCCCAGATCCACGTCGCCGCGATCGCCGCGACCAATCCGCCACCCCCGCCCAGCAGTCCTCCCCCGGCACCACCGAGCGTAGGCACTCCGACCCTGCCCCAGCTGCCCGGCCTGCCCGGCCTGCCGCCTCTGAACACCCCACCTCCGGCCGCCCTGCCGCCCCCGGCGGGCGCCGCCCCCCCGGCTCCGCCGGCGTCACAGGCCCCCTCAGCACTCTCGATCTCTGTCAGTCCGCAGTCGGTCGGCTTCGCCCCACCGTCGGGGGTGGTCCCGCCCCCGGCGCCGCCGATCAACCCGGCGCCCCCAGGAGGAGCCAAACGCGAAGCCAAAGCCAAACAGCCCGCGGCGGCCAAGTCAGAGGAGAGCGGTGCCGGCGAAGCCTCGGAGACCCAACAGGGCGGAGGAGACATGGTCGACGGGCGCAACATCGCCCCGGGCACGTCCCAGATGGCGCGCCGCGACCGAGTCAAACCCGCGCCGTCGTTTACGTTGCTGGTCCGCTCCTCCCACCCCTCAGCCTGGTCTCAGGGCGCCGTCTACGGCGGAGCACTGGCACTGATGGCTGCGATCCTCGCGCTCGCCTACAGCACCGTGCGGCCCACTCCACGCCGCAGAACTCCGAGCGTTCCTGCTCCGAGCTACGTCAGGCGCCAACGCGAGCGCTGAAGTCAGGTCACCTCCGTAATCACCTTCAGCGACGGTCAAGGCGTCGCTCCGTTTCCAAGCACGCAAGCCCGGCTGACCATCCGCTGGGCAACCACGGGCTACACTCGCCGCGCGGGCGGTTAGCTCAGCTGGTCAGAGCGCCTGCCTTACAAGCAGGAGGTCGCTGGTTCGAGCCCAGCACCGCCCACTAGGAAATACCTGCCAACAGGCGTTGTTCAGATCCGTTTTGCGGAACTCGTGGCAGGGACGTGTGTCAGTGGCTGCCCAACCACTCGAGTGAGGCGTGCGGTCAGTGAGGTCCGCCGCCTCGCGAATCTGCTGCCTTCTCCGAAAGCGCTCACGCGGGGCCGGGGCCGAGCGCGCTATTCGGTCTTCGGACCTTCGGGACGGTCCCTCGCGAAGCTTCTGCGGCTGGCCGGTGCGGTGACCGTCCCGTCGGGTTCGACGACGACCGGTAGTGCCGCGCCAGCGGCACGATGGCGTCCGAGCAGCTCCTGGGCCTCCGGGCTTTCGGCGTCCAGCCACTCAAACGGCTGCGCCGATCGCGTTAGGAAGTCGCGCAGCAGGTGGTCCTCGGCGGCGAGGCGACGGCCGATGACCGTCACCATTGGGCGCACCGGGGTCATGAGCTGCCTATCCATCACTGTCCTCCGTTATCGGCGCGGCCGGCGCGAAGTACTTTTGCCCACTAGGCCAACTCGTCGAGCAGTCCGGTCGCTTGACGTTCGTATTGCCGGCCGTCAAAGACGCCGTCTTTAAGGTTGGGCCAGGGCCGGTTGATGATGACCTGGCTGTGCAGCGGCGCCTGTTGAAGCTCGACGGCCACGCCACGCAGCTGCTCGACCGCGCGGGTGCCGCCGCCCGGCCCGCCGTAGGAGACGTAGGCCACCGGCTTGCGGGCCCATTCTGCATAGACGTAGTCGAGCGCGTTCTTCAGCGGCGGCGGGTAGCCGTGGTTGTACTCGGCGGTGACGAGCACGTACCCGTCGGCCTCACCGACCTTGGCCGCCCACTTGCGCTGGATGTCGGTCTCATAGCCACGCGAGGGCGGGGTGGCGTTGGTCAGGAAGGGGAGGTTCCATTCGCGCAGGTCGATCAGCTCGGTCGAGAGATCGGCGCGCGCGGCGGCCAGCTCGGCAAACCATTTGGCGACGGGCTCGCCGACGCGTCCCTCGCGGATGGAGCCGATGAGGATCTGGATGTGGGGAGGCTCGGTTATGGTGCTTAGCCCTTCATCAGTCGCTGCCAGATGTCGCCAAGCGCGATCTGGTCGGTTGGGTTCAGTCGGTCGAGGAAGAACTGCCGCACGCCTTCGCGATGGGTCAGGCGGGCTGCCTCGAACTTCGCCAGGCCGGCTTGCGTCAACTCGGCAAAGAGGCCCCGACCGTCAGTGTCTGCAACACAGCGCGTGACGTAGCCCTGTTCGACCAGCCGATCGATTAGGCGCGTGAGCCCGCTTCGGCTCAACAGGACCTGCGAGGCGATCTGTGACATCCGCAGCCGACGCTCGGGGGCGGCGGCCAGGAACATCAGAACCTCGTAGGACGAGACGGACATCCCGTGCTCGGTGCGCATCTGGTTGTCGAGGGCGTGGGTGACGCTGGCGTTCACCTGAAGCATCCCTCGCCAGGCCGCGAGCTCCTGTTCTGAGAACTGTGTGGCTGACGGGGACTCGATAGTGGGCATGGGTAGTGTGCGAGCGGTGCCAGCCGGCGCAGGGAGATGCAGACACAACATAGCAAGAGTGCTTGCAAACACAACTACCGCCATATCCCCGCGAGGTTCTGCTCTCCACGACCCCTGACCAGAGTAGTTGCAGAGGCAACCATGTGCTATTGTTGTGACCACAACTACTTACGTCGAACTCGGGAGAGGCCATGAAGCTCGAAGGGATGCACCACATCACCATGATCACGGGGGACGCCACCCAGAACGTGGCGTTCTACGCCGACGTTCTCGGTCTGCGCCTGGTCAAGAAGACCGTCAACTTCGATGCTCCCGAGGCCTACCACCTCTACTTCGGCGACGAGCTGGGCTCCCCCGGCTCGATCCTGACCTGGTTTGAGTTCGCAGGCGCGGCCAAGGGACGACCGGGCGCCGGCATGATCCACACCATCCAGCTCGGCGTCAGCTCCGAGCAGTCGCTGGACTTCTGGGCCGAGCGTCTGTCGTCCAAGGGCTACGCGAGCGAGCGTGGAGCCAGCTCTCTGAGCTTCGAGGACTATGACGGGCTGCGCTTTGAGCTGGTCGTCGCCGATGACGGCAACCCGCCGCTGCGGGCCGAGCACCCAGAGGTCCCCGCCGAGCACGCCATTCTCGGGGTTGAGGGCGCGCGGGCCTATGCCTCGCGGGCCCTGGACGCCGACCGCGATCTGCTGGTCGAGACCCTCGGGTTCACTGAGGAGAGCGCAGGCCACTACCGGTTGCAGGGCGACGAGCGCCACTTTCACTGGAGCTATGACGAGGGCATGACCGAGCGGGGACGCCAGGGCGCTGGCACGGTGCATCACATCGCCTGGCACTCCGCGGATGAGGACCACATCCCGTGGCAGCAGCGCGTCGGGCAGGCCGGGGTGCAGGTGACCCCGGTCATCGATCGCGACTACTTCAAGGCGATCTACTTCCACCAGCCCCAGGGCATTCTGTTTGAGATCGCCACGACCTCGCCCGGCTTCGACGTCGACGAGGACCCCGACCATCTCGGCGAGCAGTTGCGCCTTCCCGACCAGCACGAGCGCTTGCGCTCCCAGCTGGAGCGCATCCTCACCCCGCTGCACAACCCCCGCGTCACCGCGCGTCAGGAGGCATAGCCATGAGCGTGCTGATCTATCGTGAGCGGCCGGCGGCGGGAGATCCCGCGGGCCTACTCATCCTCCACCACGGCCGCGGCGCCGACGAGACCGACCTTCTCGGCCTGGCTGACACCCTCGACCCGCAGCGCCGGCTGCACGTCGTGACGCCACGCGCACTCCTGACACTGTCCGGCTCGCCAGGTTTTCACTGGTACGTCGTCCCACGCGTCGGCTACCCCGACCCCGACACGTTTCAGGCCGCCTACTCAAAGCTCGCCGCGTTCCATGACGAGGTGTGGGCGACGACCGGCATCGCTCCCGACAAGACTGTCCTTGGCGGGTTCTCGATGGGGTCGGTCATGAGCTACTCAATGGGCTTGACCGGAGAGCGCCCAACGCCGGCGGGGATCCTGGCCTTCTCAGGATTCATCCCCACCGTCGAGGGCTGGCAACCTGACCTTGCCTCGCGGCCCGACCTGCCGGTCTTCGTTGCCCACGGCCGCCGGGATCCGATCATGGAGATCAGCTTTGCCCGCAGCGCCCGAGAGCGGCTGGAGGCCGGAGGTCTGCCCGTCGGCTATCACGAGTCTGACGCCGGGCATCACATCGACCCCGCCCATGTTGGGCCCGCCACCGAATGGATCTCGGCGGCGATCGGGGCATGACGCCAGTGTTCCGTCATCGCGAACGCGACCGCACCATCGTCTTCGGGCCAGCAGCCATCGATGAGGCCGGGTCACTCCTGCCCGAGCGCTATGCGCTGCTGACGACCAGCCGGGCGGCCGCCAACCAGCCCTCACTGGCCGACGGCGCAGCGCTGATCGTCGACGTGCCCTCGGGCGCAGTGGATGAGCTGGCAAGCGATCTTCGCCACAACGTCGAGGGGCTCCCGCTTGTCGCCCTGGGCGGCGGTCGAGTCATCGACACCAGCAAGGCCATCGCAGCCGCGGAGGGCATCACCGACGTGGTAGCCATCCCGACCTCGCTGGCGGGAGCAGAGATGACCGGGGTACACCGTCACGCGCGAGGCGTGAGCGACGACGTGCCGCGCGTCCGCCCGACGCTCGTCATCAACGACCCAACGCTCAGTGCCTCCCTGCCAGCCGACCAACTCGCGGCCGGGACCGCCAACGCCCTCGGGCACGCGATCACCGCCGTGGTCAGCAGCCGCTCCTCGGCAATCGCTGAGGCGGTAGGCGCCGACGCCATACGGCGACTCGCCCACGCGTGGGCAGCGCCCGCCCTCGACCGCCAAGCGATCGCGCTCGGTGCGCTCCTCGCTGCTTGGAGCGTCGACCTCAGCGGCCTCGGACCCCACCACGCCCTCGCGCAGACCGCGGTGCGAATGGCCTCGCTAGAACACGCCCGCGTCAACGCCGCCTTGCTGCCGCACACCGCGGCGGCTTTCCGCCGCCGCGCTCCCGAACGTCTAGCGCGGATAGACCAAGCCATGGGCAGCCGCATCGAAGATCTCGCCGAGAGACTGCGCACCCGCGCCGGGGCCGAGGGCCTGGGAGCACTCGCAACCGACAGCGACCTCCTGAGCCGGACAGTGAGCGCCTCCTCCGGGCGCGCTGAGCTGGAGCGCGTGCCTCCAGCTATCGGGTCCGAAGAAGTCGAAGCGATCTACCTGGCCGCCGCCAGCACGAGCCGTCCCTGAAGACCCATTCCTGAAAGGCAGTCATGCGCAAGATCCAGAGCCAAGGAATTCACCACATCACCATCGTCGGCGCTGACCGCCAGACCTCGATCGACTTCTGGGAGGGCGTGCTGGCCATGCCGTTCGTCTTCGAGCAACCCAACCTCGACCGACCCGAGGAGAGCCACCTCTACTTCGATCCCGGCGACGGCCGGCTCATCACGATTTTCACCAAGGAAAGCCGCAAGCCCGACCCCGGGCGCGCGCCGACCGAGCCGGGCTGTGTTCATCACCTTGCCCTGTCGCTATCGAACGCCGTGTTCCGCCAGGTCATCGACCGCCTGGACGAGCGAGGCATACAGCACAGTGGCCTCAAGGACCGGGGCTTCATGGACTCGATCTACTTCACCGACCCGCTGGGGATGCTCATTGAGCTGGCCTCCTACCGCTTCGAACCGCCGGCCAAGCACACCCACGCTGACGTGCTGCTTGCAGCGCACCGCCTCCGGGTCGAGCGCGGCGACGACCACATAGAGCCCATCCACATCGCTGACGCAATCGAGACTCTCGTCGCCGCGTCACAGGACTCGCTTTCGGACGACCGATCGCCCCGGAGGGCCTACGGCTGAGCGCGCGGACGCGAGGCGGGTTGCAGGCTGCGGCTGCGCACCGCCCGGGTGGGGATCTCCTGGTGATCGCTACCGCTTTGGACGAGTAGCGATCACGCAGGCGCTTTCTCGGTCCGTTTCGCGGACTCGTGACGGAGACGTGTGGCAGCTTGTGCCTACGCAGTCAGGACAGCGTTTGGTCTCGTCGTGCATCGGTCGCCCCTTCCGGTGACGCAGGTGGGCGTATCGGAGCACCTGGCCGAGGGCAAGCCAGAGAGGCCGCCTCGTTTCGCTGTCTAGCTTTTCTACAGCCCGCGAGCTAGTACGGCCTTGGTTACCTCGGGGGCGGTGGAGGCGAGCGGCGCCTCCTGGTGGACCCACGGGTCTCCACCGAAGTAGCGGCTGAAGATCTTCTCGGCGGTGCGTGTGGCCAGCGCCTGCGTGGTCAGGGTTGGGTTGGGGCTGCCCAGCGCGTTGGCCAGGGCTGAGTTGTCGGCCACAAACAGGCGCCGGACGAACCGTGATTCGGCGTTCTCGTCCAGGACCGATGTCTTCGCGTCGGTACCCATGCGCATCGTCGATTGGACGTGGAGGAGAATGGGCTGCCAGTCCAATCGTGCCACCTTGGTGGCCCCGGCCGCTCGCAGCACCTTGACCGCGAGCGCCGCCATGTACTCGCGGTTCTTGCGTGTGCGGGATGTGCGGTCGCGCCGGTGCATGTCGATCTGGGGAACCGGCCCATTCTCATCGGGCGGGAAGACCGACGAGATGGTTACGCGATTCTGCGTCTCCACGTCGTCGTCGGTGTAGATCTGGATCCCCACCAATCGATCGATGTCCGACAGGAACGAGCGCAGCTGCTTTCCGACGAGACGTCCGACCGAGTCGGCCCCGGCGCGGCCCACTGGAGCTCCGTTGTCGTACAGGCCGGCCATCCCAGAGTCACTGAGGTTCATGATCGACGCCGTCAACGCGGGGGGCAGGCCGATGTGCTCCAGCGCCCCGCGACCGGGGATATCGGCTCGCGCGTTGGAGTTCGGTCCCCGGCTGAATCCGGCGTCGAAGGGCACCTTGCCCACGACGAAGTCATAGCCATGGTCGGTCAGCCCCTGGCCCACCCACCCGTTGGGGTTGGGGAGGCCGGAGTTGAGCCACAGGCGCGGATTCTCGATGCAACCCGCGCTCATCACGACGACTTTTCCCTCCTCCTGATGCATGGCGCCCGAGGTCTGGTCGCGCCAGGTGACCGCGCGCGCCACCGTCTGGCCCGCTTCCGACGCGGTGGTCAGGTTGGTCACAAAGGCATCGGTGATGAGCGTGATCGGCTTACCCCCCTGATGCCAGGCGTCCGCGGTCAGAGCCATCGGGATGTATGACGCGTCGGTGGAGCGCTTGGCGGCGAGATTGCGCGGTGCGCCCCGCGGCTCATAGCAACCCAGGTAGCAGTAACCGCAGAACGTGCAGCCGCGCGCCTGCGGGTAGCGCAGCCGGTCGGGATTGGCGGTGCGTCCCGCCGTGCCCTGGGGTTGGAGGATCGCGTTCTCCTGCGGTCGGTAGGCGGCGCGGGTGATGTCCTTGGACGTCTGCAGCGGCAGCCCGACCCGCTCGGCCGCGCGCAGAAAGATCTCCTCCTTGGTACCCATCGGCGCCGTCTGCACCGGCAGCGTGTGCTCCACCCACTCGTAGTAGGG
>DASYID010000154.1:0-9307 GCA_036252775.1 Solirubrobacteraceae bacterium | reverse complement strand
AGGCCAACATCACCATCCCCGCCGCCGGGACGTCCACCCTGAAGGCCACGGCGCCCAACTCGGTGCGCTCGGAGGGTCGGGCCGTGTGCGTGCACGCGGGCCACGACGGGACCTGTGGCACCACCGCGCATCCCAGCTCTTCGCCGCCGCCGTCAACCACCGTGGCCCCCGCGACCACCGCTCCGGTGACCCAGGGCCCCCGTCCCACCGGGGGCCCGCCGGCCCGTACGCTTCCCCCGGTGCCCCTCGCCTGGGTGCGCGGGATCCGGGAGGGACACTTCTTCTTCGGCCACGGCCCCCGGGAGCTGCACGGGTCCGTCGAACCGGATGCCGCCGGGTTGGCGCGGGTCGAGCTTCGCCTCGAGCGCCGACACCGAGGGATCTGTCAGGCCTACGACGCGCGACGCGAGCGCCTGCGCCGAATCCACTGCGGTGCTGCCCACGCCCCGTGGTTTCACGCCGGCAACCAGCCGCTGTTCTCCTACCTGCTGCCCTTCGCCCTGCCGCGGGGGCGCTACGTCTTGGACGTGCGGGCCCTCGACCGCGTCGGCCGCACGGACCGCCGGCTGCAGCGGGGGCGCAACCGGGTCACGTTCTATGTCGCTTAGGCGCCGTCGGAGCGCCCCCGATCACCGGTTCGCCCTGGGCCAGCGGGGCGTATGGCGGGCGCGCTGCGCGCTCCTCGCGGCGGCCTGCGCCACGGGCGTCGTCGGTGCCGGCGGCGTCGATGGGCTGGGCTCGGCGGCCCGCGGGGCCCCGGCGGCCGGCACGGGCCGGTCGGCGGGGGCCAAGGTCACGATCATGGTCGTGGGTAGCCGCGCGACGCTGCTGGGGCCAACGGCGGTCACCGCCCGGCGGGCCACCGTCCGCGTGCGGGGCCGACGATGCGCGATCGCGCCCGACACGCCGCTGGCCGCCCTGCTGGAAGCCCGCCGCGCCGGCGCCCCCTCACCCCTGCTGCGCGACTACGGGCACTGCTCGCGCCAGACCCGAGACGCCGCCGCGCTGTTCGTCTACGCGCTCGGCCCGGACCACAACCGGGCCCGCGACGGGTGGGTCTACAAGGTGGGACATCGCCTCGGGACCACCGGGGCCGCCGACCCCTCCGGCCCGCGCGGCGACGGGCACCGACTGGGCTCGGGTGAGCGGGTGCTCTGGTTCTGGTGCCAAGAGCCCCCGGCCGGCGGGTGTCAGCGTACGCTCGAGGTCAGTCCCGAGCAGCGGACCCTCGGCGCCGGACAGCAGCTGGCCGTGCGGGTGACGGGCTTCGACGACCACGGGCGGGGAGCGCCCGTCGCGGGCGCCACCGTCACCCTCGGGTCGGCCAGCGCCAGCACCGGCGCCGACGGCGTGGCCCGGGTGACCGCCGCCGGCAGTGGCCCGCAGGCCCTCAACGCGCTGGCTGCGGGCACCATCGCCGCGTTTCCCGTCGTCGTGCGCGTCACGTGAGACTGGGAGCCGCCTGGGGGCTGTTGGCGGCGGCCGCCGCCCTGAGCGGATGCGGTCTGGGCGCCGGGCGGACGCCGAGCGCCATCCGCCTGACCATCACCGAAGGCTTCGGCCGCCATCCGCTGCGAGAGCTGGCGAGCCCCCGGGCCGCCGGCGAGCAGACGGTGATGCGTCTGCTGTTGGCCAACACGCGCGTGAGCACGCGCTACGGCGGGGGCTTCGTGCAGAGCATCGAGGGCCTGTCGGGCACCAGTGCGTCCGGTGGGCCGGTGGATTGGTTCTACTACGTCAACGGCGTCGAGGCTTCAGACGGCGCCGCCGCCCACCGGGTGTATCCCGGCGACCGGATCTGGTGGGACCGCCACGGGTGGGCGGCCGCGATGCGCGTACCGGCGGTGGTGGGCTCGTTCCCTGAGCCGTTCCGCCACGGGCTCGGCGGCAAGCGCCTGCCGGTTCGAGTGGAGTGCGCCCGGGGCGCGCGGATCGCGTGCACGGAGGTGGCCGATCGGCTGGTCGCTCTCGGCGTGCCCGCCGCGCGGGGCGGGCTGGGCCTGCCCACCGGGGCGCGCACGCTGCGGGTGCTGGTCGGCCTGCTGGCCGAGCTGGGCAGCGACCCGGCGCTCGCCTCGCTGATGCGGGGCCCGGCCAGCAGCGGGGTCTACGCTCGCCCGGATCGCGCGGGACGAAGGCTGACGCTGCTCGATGACCGCGGCCGTCCCACCGCCGAGCTGCGGCAGGGTGGCGGGCTGATCGCCGCCACCCGCTCCGGTGACGGCGCCCCGGTGTGGCTGGTCGCCGGGACCGACGCGGAGGGCCTGAGGCAAGCGGTCGCGCAGTGGCGCGAGGCCAGCCTGCACGATCGCTTCGCGATCGCCGTCGCTCCCGGCGCCCAGATCGTCCCCCTGCCCCCGGCCCGGCCGTGATCGCGCCGGGCGTGGCGCTGGGCTATCGCCGTCAGGCCACCCCCCTGCACGCGGCCAGGGCGTCGGCGTCAGGCGCCTACTGCCTGGCGCTGGCCGTCGCCGCCGTGCTCGTCGAGCATCCACTGATCCTGGTGGCGGTGGCGGTGGCGGTGGCGGGCGCCGGCCTGCGCGCGCGATCGGGGTCGGCGCTGAGGCGGGGCCTGCGGTTGGCCCTGTGGTTCGTCCTTCTGGCCGCGCTGCTCAACCCGTTGCTTGATCACAACGGGCTGACCGTCATCGCCCGGCTGGGTCACCTTGGACCGTTCGGCGCGCTCGACGTGACGCTGGAGGCCGTGGTCCATGGTCTGGTATTCGGGCTGAGGGCCACCGTGGTGATTCTCGCGCTCTCACTGGCCAGCGCCGCGGTCGATCCCGACGAGGTCCTGACCCTGCTGCGACGCGTCTCGTTTCGCTCCGCCCTGACCGCCTCGCTGGCCACGCGGATGGTGCCGCTGCTGGCCAGCGACGCTCGGCGTCTGAGCGCGGCGCTGCGCTGCCGTCCCGAGCAGGTGGCCCGCGAGTGGCGGCGGCGCAAGCTGGCTCATGACGTGGCGATCGTGCGCGCGGTCACGTCCACGGCGCTCGATAGGGCGCTGGACGTCGCCGCGGCCCTGGAGCTCAAGGGCTATGCGCTGGCCGGGCGCTGCAGCGGCCCAGGTCGCCGCTGGTCCCGCCACGATCTGGCTCATCTGGCGGCGGCGGTGAGCGTGCTGGCGGTCGTGATCCTGGGGCGGCTGGGGGGCATCGCGCACTTCTCCACCTATCCCCGCCTCGAGGCCGCGTGGGGGCCGGGGGAGGTCGCGCTGGCCCTGGGCGTGGTGCTTATGGCCTGGACTCCGCTGCTGGGCCGCCGGGGGCTGACGCGATGAGCGGCCTGTGCTTCGACGACGTCAGCTACCGCTATCCGGGTGCGCAGGAGCCCGCGCTGCGGGGCGTGTCGCTGGCCGTGGCCCCTGGGGAGTTCTGCGTCGTCGCGGGCGCCTCGGCCTCGGGCAAGTCGACGCTGCTGCGCGCCGCCTGTGGGCTGGTGCCCCACTTCCACGGCGGTGAGTTCGCCGGACGCGTAACGGTGGGCGGCCTGGACACGCGCAGCCACGGACCTGAGCGCCTGGGGGCGGTGGTGGGGACCCTGCTCCAGGATCCCGAGACGCAGGTGGTCATGGGTTCGGTCCGAGCCGAGCTGGCCTTTCCGTTGCAGAATCGAGGCCAGGCTCCCAATGCGGTCGCGCGGGGCGTGGAGGAGGTGGCGCTGGCCCTGGGCATCGGGTCGCTGCTGGACCGCCGCATCGACGAGCTCTCCGGCGGCGAGCTGCAGCGCGTGGCTCTGGGCGCGGCGCTCGGGGGCCGCCCCACCGTGGTCGTGCTCGACGAGCCGACGTCCCAGCTCGATCCCGTGGCCGGGGACGAACTGCTGTCGTTGCTGCGCCGCCTCAACGAGGAGTGGGAGACGACGGTGCTGCTGATCGAGCACCGACTCGAGCGCTGCCTGGCGGCGGCCGACCGGGTGGTGGCGATGGGTGACGGCACGGTGGTCTTCGATGGGCTGCCCGCCGACTTTCAGTCCTGGGCCGGTCGCTCGGCCCCCGCCCTGCAGACCCCGGCCGCCGCGCTGACCGAGGCCCTAGGCCTGCGCCCGCCGCCCACCGGGGTCAAGCAGGCACGGGCGCTGCTGCGTGCCCACCATCTCCTCGACGCAGCGGGCCCGAAACCCACACCGTCGCTCGCGAGCCCCACGGCGTTCGGGGTGCGGGCTCGCGTCCGCGCCCGCCGGCGCTCGCCGCCGTCCGAGGTCGCCCTGAAGATGCGCGGCCTCTGGTATGAGATCGCCGATGGACCGGCGATCCTGCGCGGCCTGGATCTCGAGCTGGCGGCCGGGGAGCGTGTCGCGCTGCTCGGGCGCAACGGCGCGGGCAAGTCGACGCTTCTCCGGCTCGCGCGCGGACTCGTGGAGCCCACCCGTGGCCGGGTGCAGGCACCGGGGCACGTTGCGCTTCTGATGCAGAACCCCGGCGACTACTTCCTGCATGAACGTGTGGCGGACGAGGCGCCCCCGGGCGCCCTGGCCCGCGGAGGCTTGGACGGGCTCCAGGACCGCCATCCCCGCGATCTGTCCGGCGGGCAGCGACAGCGCCTGGCCCTGGCGATCGTCACCGGCGATCCACTGAGCTCCCCGGCGGCCACCGTGGTGGCTCTGGACGAACCCACGCGGGGCATGGATCGATCCGACAAGGGTCTGCTGGCCGATCACCTGCGCGCCCTGGCGGGCGCGGGCTGTGCGGTCATCGTGGCCACCCACGATCCGGAGTTCGCGGCCGCCTTCGCCGCGCGTGCGCTGATCATGGCCGAGGGCCGGCTGGTGGCCGACGGCCCGGTGCGGGAGCTGCTGAGCGGGGGCTGGTACTTCGCCACCGAGACGGCTCGGGTCCTCGGCGGCGCCGGCGGCGCGCTGACGCCCGAGGACGGCGCCCAGCTGCTGCGGGCGGGGCGGACCGTGCAGGCGGCTTCATGAGCTGGACGCTCGGCTCCTCGGCCGTGCTCTTGGTCGCGCTGTGTCTCGGCGTGGTGTGGTATGAGCGCTCCGCTCCCTCCTCCAAGACGCTGGCCCTGGTCGGCACCCTGGCCGCCCTGGCCACGCTCGGACGGATGGCGTTTGCCCCGCTGCCCGATATCAAGCCCACGACCGACATCGTCCTGATCACCGGATACGTGCTGGGCGGCGGGCCCGGGTTCATGGTCGGCGCCGTCGCCGCGCTGGCGTCCAACGTGTTCTTCGGCGAGGGCCCCTGGACGCCCTGGCAGATGGTGGCCTGGGGGGTCACCGGGCTGATGGGGGCCGGGCTGGCCCGGCTGGCCGGTCGGCGCGTCGGGCGCTGGCCCCTGGCCGTCACCTGCGCGCTGGCGGGAGTGGCGTTCGGCACGATCATGAACACGTTCACCTGGACAGCGACCGGGACCCACAGCCTGGGTGGTCTGGCCACGATTGCCTCGGTGGCCCTGCCCTTCGACCTGGCCCACGCACTGGGCAACCTGGCCTTTGCGCTGGCGTTTGGGCCCGCGCTGGCGCACTCGCTGCAGCGCCTGCGTGACCGCATGGACGTGCGCTGGGTGCCGACGCTGACCACGCCCGCCGCCGCGTTGCTGGCGGCCTTGACTCTCGCCGCGGGTACCGGCGTGGCTCAGCTCGCCTCGCCCCAGGCGCGCGCCGCGGCGCGCGCCCACGTAGCCCGAGCCCCCGATCGGGCCACAGCGCGCGTGACGGCCTACCTGCTGGGGTCCCAGAACCGCGACGGCGGCTTCGGCGGCGCCGCGGGTGGCTCCTCGTCTGAGCTCTACACGGCCTGGGCGGCGATCGGGCTGGCCGCCGCCGGCCATCCACCGTCCTCAGTGCGCCACGCTGCTCACAGCGTCAGCGACTACCTGCTGGCCACCGCCGCGGGAGCCAGCGCCACCGGCGACCTCGAACGCACGATCCTGGCGCTGAGCGCCGCCCGGGTGTCGGCCCGCCACGCCGCCGGCCGCGACCTGGTGTCGGCCCTGGTGCGGCGGCGATCGGCCGACGGCTCGTTCTCCGAGCAGGCCAACCTGACGGCCTTTGCCATCCTCGCGCTACGCGCCGCTGGGCGGCCCGCACGCGACGCGGCCGTCCGGGGCGCCGCCCGCTGGCTGGCTGGCCAGGCCAACCGCGACGGCGGGTTTGGCTTCGGCGCCCGCGGCGGGACCAGCGACAACGATGACAGCGCCGCGGCCGTCCAGGCTCTGGTGGTGGCGGGTCACCGGACCGGACCGGTGAGGGCGGCCCTACGGTTCATCGCGGCCCACGAGAACCGGGACGGCGGGTTTCCCCTCACCCCGGGCGAGAGCTCCAACGCCCAGTCGACCGCCTGGGCGGCGCAGGCCCTGGTGGCCACCGGTGGGGATCCGGGGCGGGCGCGGGCCGGGTTCAGTCGCTCTCCCCTGGGCTACCTGCGTTCGCTGGTGGCCGCTGACGGCAGCGTTCGCTATTCGCGCACCAGCCGCCAAACCCCGGTGTGGGTCAGCGCCCAGGCACTGACCGCCCTGACCCGGACCGCCCTGCCCGTGGTGGCACCGCGCGGGAAACGCCCCTCCCGACGCCGCGTCACCGGGGCCAGGGCCCGGCCCGCGCCCGGGGGCACGGCCGCTCGGCCTTCCCGTCGCCCTGGCGTCGGCGCGCATCGACGCGCCACGGGCCCAGCGGTGGGGCATCCGCGCCGACTGGGCGCCATGCTGCGGGAGGCGGGAGCGCTGGCGGGCCTCGTGCTCGCTCCGGTGCTGGGCGGGGCGGAGGGGGGCGACGGGGCCCGCTCCGCGTCAGCGCATCCCGCGAAACGATAGGTTCCCCGCCTCATGCGGGTCGGAGTTCCCACCGAGACCGCCGAGGGTGAGCGCCGGGTGGCGCTGGTACCCGAGGTGGTACGCCGGCTGACCGCCAAGGGCCTGGCGGTCACGGTCCAGGCCGGCGCCGGCGCCGCGGCGCTGTTGCCCGACGCCACCTTCGCCGACGCCGGCGCCGAGGTGTCGGCCGACGCTGCCTCGGTCTGGACCGCCGACACCGTGGTCAAGGTCGCCCCGCCCACGCTGGAGGAAGTTGGCCTGCTGGGATCGGGCAGCCTGCTGGTCGGGTTCCTGGCTCCGCTCACCAGCCCGACCACCACCTCGGCGCTGGCGGGTGCCCGGGCGACCGCGTTTGCCATGGAGGCGATCCCCCGCATCTCCCGGGCCCAGTCGATGGACGCTCTGTCCTCGCAGTCAAACGTGGCCGGCTACCGAGCGGCTCTGCTGGGAGCACAGCACATGGGCCGCTTCTATCCCATGCTCATGACCGCGGCCGGCACGATCCCTCCGGCCAAGGTGCTCGTCCTCGGGGCCGGGGTGGCCGGGCTGCAGGCGCTGGCCACCGCCCGCCGTCTGGGAGCTCAGACCACCGGCTATGACGTGCGTCCCGAGGTCGGCGAACAGGTGCGCTCGCTCGGTGCTCAGTTCCTGGACCTGGGGGTGCAGGCCGCGGGGGAGGGGGGGTATGCCCGCGAGTTGACCGAACCGGAGCGCGCCGCCCAGCAGCAGGCGCTGTCGGAGGCCATCGCGACCTTCGACGTGGTCATCACCACCGCCCTGGTCCCCGGTCGCCCCGCGCCCCGCCTGGTCACCGCGGCCGCGGTGGAGGCGATGAAGCCGGGGTCGGTGATCGTCGATCTGGCCGGCGAATCGGGCGGCAACTGCGAGCTGACCGAGCCCGGCCAGACCATCGTGCGTCACGACGTCAAGATCGTCTCGCCGCTGAACCTCCCCGCCAGCATGCCTGAGCACGCCTCCCAGCTCTACGCCCGCAACGTGCAGGCCCTGATCGAGCTGTTCGTGTCCGAGGGGGGCGAGCTGTCCCTGGACTGGGAGGACGAGATCGTCAAGGGGGCGTGCGTCGTGCGCGAGGGAGAGATCGTCCACCCTCAGGCCAAGGCCGCGGTCGAGGCCGCCGCGTAGGAGACCGTCCGATGCTCGTCACCAACCTTGCCATCCTCGTCTTGGCCGGCTTCGTCGGCTTCGCCGTGATCTCCAAGGTGCCCAACACCCTGCACACACCGTTGATGTCGGGCACCAACGCCATTCACGGGATCGTGCTGCTGGGCGGCCTGCTGGTCCTCGGGCTGTCGGGCAACGGCACGCTGAACAAGGTCATCCTGGTGATCGCCATCGCCTTCGGCACCATCAACGTGGTGGGCGGGTTCCTGGTCACCGACCGCATGCTCGAGATGTTCAAGCGCAAGCCAGAGCCGCCCGCCGCGCCCCCGAACGACGAGCCCCGGCCATGACCATGCTCGCCACCTCGTTCCTACAGGACGACAACTTCATCCACGTCCTGTACATCGTCTCCTTCGGGCTGTTCATCTACGGACTATCGGGCCTGACCGGCCCGAGGACGGCGGTGCGCGGCAATCGCATCGCCGCGGTGGGGATGCTGATCGCGGTGGTCGCGACCCTCCTGCAGCCGGGGATGGGCAACTGGGGTCTGATCGTGGCCGGGGTGGTGATCGGCACGATCGTCGGCGTCCCCGCGGCGCGCAACGTGCGCATGACCGCGATGCCCCAGATGGTCGCCCTGTTCAACGGGGTAGGGGGCGGGGCGGTGGCCCTCATCGCCTGGGCCGAGTTTCGCAACTCGGGCGGCTTCGCCCACGAGGTCGGCGGACAGGCCTCGCTGCCGCTCTACGTCGCTGTGTTCTCGCTGTTCGCGGCGATCGTCGGGTCGGTGTCCTTCTGGGGCTCGAACATCGCCTTCGCCAAGCTCCAGGAGCTGCTGCCCGGGCGTCCCATCACCCTGGGCCGCGCTCAGCAGCTGCTCAACGGTCTGCTGCTGCTCGCCTGCATTGCGCTGGCGGTGGCCATCGCCTCTGGCTCACGCGACGAGATCCTGTTCATAGGCATCCTGGTGGCCGCGGCGGTGCTGGGCAACTTCGTCGTCCTGCCCATCGGCGGGGCGGACATGCCGGTGGTCATCTCCCTGCTCAATGCCTTCACGGGCCTGTCGGCGGCGGCCACGGGGATCGCGCTGAACAACACCGCGCTGATCGTGGCCGGGATGATCGTCGGCGCCTCGGGCACCATCCTCACCAACCTCATGGCGGTGGCCATGAATCGCTCGATTCCCTCGATCGTGGCGGGCGGCTTCGGCGGCGGCGGGGTGACGGCGGGGGCCAGCGGCGCCGGCGAGCACGAGGGGACCGTGCGCTCGACCAGTGCGGCCGATGTCGCCATTCAGCTCGCCTACGCCCGTCAGGTCGTCGTCGTGCCGGGCTACGGCATGGCGGTCGCCCAGGCCCAGCATTCCGTGCGAGAGATGGCCAAGGCGATGAACCGGTCGATCCCCGCGATCGTCGCCGGTG
>DASYID010000153.1:0-4759 GCA_036252775.1 Solirubrobacteraceae bacterium | reverse complement strand
AGTGGGAGAACAGCGTCGTGATGACGGTGTCGATCTTGGCGTGCTCGCGCCGCGCCACCGGCCCCAGGTAGACCCGGTCGAACATGAACTCGCGCAGCGCCTCCATGGCCTGCGCGGCCTCGGCGCCCTGGACGATCTGCCCCGCCCGGTCTGAGTGCTCCACCAGGTCGTGCACGAGCGCATCGATGCGCCGCGACCCCGTATCGCCCAGGACCGCGATCGGCGCGGCGGGCAGATCCTCGGCGCAGATGACCTGCGCTCGCAGCGCATCGTCTATGTCGTGGTTGATGTAGGCGACCCGGTCCATGATGCGCACGATCGCCCCCTCCAGCGTGGCCGGCCTGGGCGCCCTCCCGGAGTGGCACAGGATGCCGTCGCGCACCGGCTCGGTGAGGTTCAGCCCCACCCCGCCGCGCTCGAGCTGCTCCACCACCCGCAGCGAGTGCTCGTAGTGGCGGAAGGGAAGGCCGAAGCGCTCCTGCAGGCAGCGGTCCAGGCTGGCCTCCCCGATGTGCCCGAACGGTGGGTGACCGAGATCATGGCCGAGCCCGATGGCCTCCACCAGATCCTCATTCAGGCGCAGGGCGCGGGCCACCGTGCGCGAAATCTGGGTGACCTCGAGCGTATGGGTCAGACGTGTCCGGTAATGGTCGCCCTCAGGGGCGACGAAGACCTGGGTCTTGTGCTTCAGGCGACGGAAGGACTTGCAGTGCACGATCCGGTCGCGGTCGCGCTGAAACGGGGTGCGAAGCTCACAGGCCTCCTCCGGCCGGGCGCGCCGGGCCGGGTAGGAACGGGTGGCCCGGGGCGAGAGCGCAAGCTCCTCCTGCTCGGCGACCCGGCGGCCGAAGGCCGCCCCCACACCGCTCTGCTCACTGGCCACGTCCACGCTGCGATTCTGCCAGTCGTCGGCGAGAGGGTCCCGGAGCTATTGGCGCCCTACCCCCTCACCGCCGCCTGGGCGGCGGCGACGCGGGCCACCGGGACCCGATAGGGCGAGCAGGAGACGTAGTCGATCCCGGACCGGTGAAAGAAGGCAATCGAGTCGGGGTCACCGCCATGTTCCCCGCACACCCCGAGCTTGAGGTCGGCCTTGGCGCTGCGCCCCAGCCAGGCGCCCATACGCAGCAGCTGCCCCACCCCGGGCCCGTCGATCGTCTCAAACGGGGAGCGGTCGAGGATCTTGGTGTCGATGTAGCGGGCCAGGATCTTGCCCTCGATGTCGTCGCGCGAGAACCCGAGCGCCGTCTGGGTCAGGTCGTTGGTCCCGAAGGAGAAGAAGTCGGCATGTCGGGCGATGCGGTCGGCCACCAGGCACGCCCGGGGCAGCTCGATCATGGTCCCGATCGAGTAGTCCTCGCCCGCCGTCATGCCCGACTGCGCCGCCGTGCGCCGGACCAGTTCGCGCAGCAGCTCGAGCTCCTGCTCATAGTCGATCAGCGGGATCATCACCTCCAGCGTGGGGGCTCGCCCGGTGCGCTGGGCAGTGGCGCGAGCCCCCCGCATGATGGCGTGCACCTGCATCTCGTAGATCTCGGGGTAGAGGATCCCCAGACGGCAGCCGCGGGTGCCGAGCATGGGGTTGGACTCCTCCAGCCCGCGAACGCGCTCGAGCGTGCGCTCGAGCTCCTCGAGGTCATCTGATTGCTCGATCTGCGCCCGCTCGACCTCCATCTGTACCTCCCAGCGGGAGGGGAGGAACTCGTGCAACGGAGGATCGAGCAGGCGGATGGTCACCGGCAGTCCCTCCATCGCCTCGAACAGCCCCTCGAAGTCGGCCTGCTGCAGCGGCAGCAGCTCCTCCAGCGCCCGGCGCCGATCCTCTCGGGTGTCGGCCAGGATCATCGTGCGCATCTTCGGTACGCGATCGGCCGCCATGAACATGTGCTCGGTCCGGCACAGGCCTATGCCCTCGGCTCCGAACTGCCGGGCCCGGCGCGCGTCTTCAGGGGTGTCGGCGTTGGTGCGCACCCTCAGCCGGCGCAGCTGGTCACACCATCCCAGCACCCGTTCAAAGCGCTCATCCATCTGCGCCTCCACCAGCGGAACGTCCTCGGTGGTGACCGCCCCGGTGCTGCCGTCGATGGCCAGCATCTCCCCCGCCGAGATCACGGTCTCCCCCACCCGGATCTCGCGAGCCGCGAGATCGACCTCGAGCTCGGAGGCCCCGCACACGCAGGGCCGGCCCATGCCGCGGGCCACCAGCGCGGCATGCGACGCCTTGCCCCCCTCACTGGTCAGGATCCCGCGGGCGGCGTGGAAGCCCGCCACATCGTCGGCCTCGGTGAACGGGCGTACGAGAATCACGTCGCGTCCCTCGGCCGCGGCGGCCACGGCCTCGTCGGCGGTGAACACGACGGCCCCCTTGGCTGCTCCCGGGGAGGCGTTGACCCCGCGGGTGAGGACCTCGTAGTCCACCGCCGGGTCAAAGGTGGGATGCAGCAGAGCGTCCAGGGTCTCGGCGTCGATCGTCACCACCGCCTCGGCCTGGGAGAGCAGGCCCTCGGCTACCGCATCCACGGCGAAGCGAACCGCCGCCTGCGCCGGGCGCTTGGCGTTGCGGGTCTGGAGCATGTACAGACGCCCCTCCTCGATCGTGAACTCGGTGTCCTGCATGTCGCGGTAGTGACGCTCGAGGGTGCGCAGGATCTCCATCAGGCTGGCGTGGGCTTCGGGCATCAGCGTCCGCAGCTCGTCGATGTCCTGGGTGTTTCGCACACCCGAGACCACGTCCTCGCCCTGCGCGTTCAGCAGGAAGTCCCCCGACGGCTCGGGGCCACCGGTGAGCTCGTCGCGGCTGAAGGCCACCCCTGACCCGGACCCGCGGCCCTTGTTGCCGAAGACCATCTGCTGGACGTTGACTGCGGTTCCCCAGTCATCGGGGATACGGTTGATGCGTCGGTAGGACACCGCCCGCTCCCCCATCCAGGAGTCAAACACGGCCCGTATGGCTTGGCGCAGCTGCACGCGGGGCTGCTCGGGGAACGGCTCGCCCGTCGCGGACTCAAACAGCGCCTGAAAGCGTCGGGTCAGCTCGCGCAGCGCGTCCGTGTCGAGCTCGGTGTCGTCAACCGCCCCGCGCTCGGACTTCAACGCGGCGATCTCGTCCTCCAGGCGGTCACCGGGCACGCCGCGCACCACGTTGGCAAACATCTGGACAAAGCGGCGATAGGAGTCCCAGGCGAAGCGCTCGTTACCGGTGCGCGCACCCAGCCCCTGCACCGCGGCCGGCGTGAGACCCAGGTTGAGCACCGTGTCAAGCATCCCGGGCATCGACTCGCGCGCGCCGGAGCGAACCGAGACCAGCAGCGGATCGTCGGGGTCACCCAGGCGCTTGCCCGCCGCCTGCTCCAGGCGGCCCAGGGCCTCAGAGACCTGCTCCTCCAGCCCGTCGGGCTCGCGGCGCTCGCCCTCCATGTAGGCGACGCAGGCCTCGGTGGTGATCGTGAAGCCCCCGGGAACACGCTCGGCTCCGAGGATCCGCGTCATCTCCGCCACGTTGGCGCCCTTGCCCCCGAGCAGATCGCGCATCTCGCGCGAGCCCTCCGAGAAGTCATAGACGTACCTGCGGGGATCGGCGGCGCTGATCCCGCGCAATCTATCGCCCCGCGGCGCCCGCCCTCACCCCCCGAAGGCTGGGCGCAGACGAAGGTGGGCGTGGTGCTCGACGGTGTCCATGATGGCCCGCTCCGCCTGACGCAGGGTCCGCTCGGAGCCCTCCGGGGCCTCGGCGAGGGGACGGGCGAGGGCGTCGGTCAGAAACGCGTGCGCCTCCTGGGCCAGCGGGAAGGAGGCCGACTCGCACGCCCCACACACCACGCCTCCCGCCGCGCCGGAAAACCCCTGCAGGTGATCGCGCTCGCCACAGGTGGCGCAGGCGCCGAGCTGGGGCGCCAGTCCGGCGGCCAGCAGCAGCTTCAGGCGAAACGCCAGCGCGTTGGCCGCCGTGGCCTGGGTGGGGTCGGCCTCCAGCAGGGCGAGCTCGTGGCAGAGCAGGTTGAACACGCCCGGGTGGGGCTCGGCGGTCTCAAACAGCCGCCCGACCGCGTCGCAGGCCCGCGCCGCCACGTCCAGCGCGGCGCCGTCGCCCCGCAGCCGCGGATGCGCGGAGAGCGTCTCAGCCGAGGTGACCGTCAACAGCTCCCCGCGGCCCTCGTAGAGGACCAGGCGCAGGCGGAAGAACGGCTCGAGTCGCCCGCCAAAGCGAGACCGTGTCCGGCGCACTCCCTTGGCGATCGCGCTAACACGGCCGCGGTGCGGGGTATAGAGGTGCAGGATGCGGTCAGCCTCGCCGAAGCGCATCGAGCGCAGGACGACGGCTTCTGTCTTCAGCGAGCCGGTGATGACAGTCCTCCTGGAGTCCGAGGCGCTCTCCGAGCCCGAGCCCCACGGGGAGCCCGGACCCCTCTCGGGGTCGCTATACTTTTGATAGTAATGAAGAAAGTCACGGTCTACACCACCGAGCCATGCTCGTTCTGCGCGCGGGTCAAGTCGTTGCTGGCCGCGCGCGAGATCGCCTACGAGGAGATAAACCTCTCACGGGACCCGGGCGGCCGAGCCGAATTGGCCAGCCGGACCGGAATGATGAGCTTTCCGCAGGTCACCATCGACGGGGAGCTGATTGGCGGCTTTCAGGAGACGCTGGCGGCGGCGCAGGACGGCCGGCTCGATCAGCTGCTCGCTGCCTGAGCTCAGATCCTGAGGCCCTGGAGGCCGGTCAGGGTCCCCTTCGCCGTTTTGCCCATGCGGGCGCCGCGAC
>DASYID010000152.1:0-4535 GCA_036252775.1 Solirubrobacteraceae bacterium | reverse complement strand
GTGCGGCGAGGAGGTGGAAGCCACGACGATGTCGGCCTGCTCGAGCGTGTCGGGGAGCTGGTCGAGCGACAGCACGGTGCCGTGGAAGCGCTGGGCCATCGAGCGCGCGCGGTCGGCGTGGCGGTTGGCCACGAAGATCGTGCTGACGCCCTGCTCGGCCAGCGCGCGAGCGGTCAGCTCGCTGGTCTCGCCGGCGCCGATGATGACCACGTGACGGTCGGCCAGGGCGCCCAGCGCGCTGCGGGCCAGGTCGACGGCCACGGTGGACACGCTGACGCGTCCCTCGCCCAGGCGCGACTCGGTGCGCACCCGCTTGCCCGCCTGCAGAGCGGCCGCGAACAGGCGGTGGGTGAGCGCCCCGGTGGTGCCCGCCTCGCGCGCGGCCTCGTGGGCGCGGCGCACCTGGCCCTGGACCTCGGCCTCGCCCACGATCATCGACTCCAGGCCGCTGGAGACCCGGAACAGCTGACGGGCGGCGTCGCAGTTGCGCGGCGAGTAGATCACCTCGGCCAGCTCGGTGGGCCGGATGGCGGCCCGCGCGGCGAGCATGCCCAGGACCGCGGACTCGGCGGCCACCGCGTCGCCCACGACGAGGTAGACCTCGGTGCGGTTGCAGGTGGAGATCACGACCGCCTCGCGGACCTCCTCACCAGCCACCGCCTCGTGCAGGAAGCGCTGGGTCTCGCGCTCGGTCAGGGCCAGGCGCTCGCGCAGGGCCACCGGGGCCGTCTTATGCGAGACGCCGAGGGCCAGCAGCTCGGCGGGGCCGGCGCCGCTCACGCGTCGGCCCCCGGGTTCGCGTCGACCCGGTGGGCCAGCTCGTTGAGCTCGGCCAGCTGGCGCTCCATGCGGGCCAGCTTGGTGGCCATGATGGCCACGTAGACGAACAGCAGCACCAGGAAGACGACGTAGGCGCCGGCCACGTACTTGCCGGCCTCATCGAGGGGCAGGGCGGGCATGGCTAGGGCGTCGTGGTGGTCAAGGTCGGCGCCGCGCTGCGCCGGACGGGCAGCTCGGAGGGATCCTCGCCGAGCAGTCGCCGCCGCAGCGAGGCGATCTGGGCCGACGTGTGCTTGGAGGTCATCTCGTACTTGACCAGCGTCAGGAACAGAAGCGTCATCCCCAGCAGCGACAACAGGAAGGTGGCGAGCATCTCTCCGGTCAGGCTGCCGCCGCCCAGACGGGGATGGATGTAGGAGGGCTGGGCGAAGCGCACGGCCATGAAGTTCAGCGGCACGAACACCCCGGCGGTGATCGCGAACACCGACGCGTAGCGTGCCTGGCGCTCGCGGTCCTCGATGGCGAAGCGAACCGGCTGGTAGGTGGCGTACAGCAGAAAGACGATCAGAAACGACACCAGCGTCGCCTCTCGCCACTCCCACCACGTGCCCCACGAGGCGCGCGCCCAGATCGACCCGGTGATCAGCACTCCGACGCCGAAGATCAGCGCCATGTGGATGGCCACGTAGGAGCGCATGTCCCACTTCGAGGCGCGCGTGCGCAGGTGCATGATTGCCAGCACCCCGCCGGCCACGAAGCCTCCCAGCGAGACGATCGCCAACGGCACGTGGAGGTAGAGGATCTTCTGCACGAAGCCCTGGTCGACGTCGTTGGGCGCATAGAAGAACACCAGGGCCAGGGCGCCGCCCAGGACGGCGACGGTGGCGAGCGAGAGGGGGCGCAGGCCCTTGCCGTAGAGCGTCGGAATCAGTCCTCCAGGAGGAAGTCGAAGACCGCGTAGGCGATCAGCGCGAACACGAGATCATAGAGCGCGAGCATGGTCAGCCAGCGGCCTGGGATGCCGCCGGCGCCGCCGGCCGACAGCAGCGGGGTCAGCGCCCGAGCGCAGGCCAACGCGACCGGGACCAGCAGGGGTAGCGCCAGCAGCGGCCCGATCAGGTCGCGCGCCCGCGTACGGACCGCCAGCGCCGCCACCAGCGTGCCGATCACGGCGATCCCGATGTCGGCCAGCACCAGCACGCCAGCCAGCTCGGGCAACGCCTGGGTCAGCGGCGGCTTGAGCAGCAGCAGGGCGAAGGCGGCCACCGCCATCGTCTCCACCGCCACCAGGTAGAGCCCGAGGGCCAGCGCCTTGGCCAACAACAGCGCGCTGCGATCCACCGGGGCGAGCAGAAAGCCGTCGAAGCCCCCCTGCTCCTCGTCGGCCACGAACAGCCGGTTGATGCCCAGGACGGCCGCAAACAGGACGGTCACCGTGAGGATCCCGGCGGCCAGGTCTCCGTCCACCGCGGAGCGGTTCAGCCCAAAGTGAAACAGCACGAACGTGGTCACCGCGAACAGCGTCATGGCGGGCACCGACTCGAGCGTGCGCAGCTCGACGCGCAGCTCCTTGCGCAGCAGCGCCCCGACCGTGGCCAGCGTCCCCGGTGGCGTGGGTCTGTGCCCGTGGTCTGAGCTCATCGATACAGGGCCGCGATCGCGGCCGGGTCGGCGTCGGCGGGGCTCGCGAGCAGGGCGGGCCGGCCGCCGCGCAGGCCGAGCACCAGGTCGGCCTCCAGACGCCCACCGGCCGGGTCGTGGCTGGTCACCACGCGCGTGCGCCCGGCGGCTCGCCCGATCAGCGGCTCGACCAGCTCGATCGCGGCCGGGTCGAGGTTGGCCCGGGGCTCGTCGAGCAGCAGCACGTCGGGCTGGTGCAGCACCGCCCGGCATACCGCCAGGCGCTGGACCATCCCCCGCGACAGGGTGCGCACCGGCTCATCGGCACGGCGCGTCAGGGCCACCGCCTCCAGCAGCTCGTCCACGCGGCCGGCCGGCACCCCGTGCAGGCGCGCGTGGAAGACCAGGTTCTCGCGGCCGCTCAGCTCGCGGTACAGAAGCGGGTCGTGCCCCAGCAGCCCCACCCGCGCCCGCACGGCCCAGCGCTCGGCGGGCAGAGCATGGCCGAGCACGCGCACGCTGCCCGCCTGGGGGCGCAGGAGCGTGGCCAGGATGCGCAGCAGCGTGGACTTGCCCGCCCCGTTGGGCCCGAACACCACCAGCGTCCGGCCGGCCTCGAGCTCCAGCGTGACGCCGCTCAGCGCGGCGCGCTCACCGTAGTGGCGCCCGACCTGCTCCAGCTCAATGGCCGCCACGTTGGCCATCCCCGCGCTGCAGCGTGGCCACCGCGTGGGCGAGCACGGGGGCGAGCACGGGAAACAGCTCGCGCACGGCCCGGGGGCTGCCCGGGAAGTTGACGATCAGCGTGCAGCCCGACACCCCGGAGACACCCCGCGAGAGGAGGCCCATCGGCGTGTGGCGCAGCGCCTCGGCCCGCATCGCCTCGGCCAGACCGGGGGCGTCGCGTTCGATCACCGCGCGGGTGGCCTCGGGGGTGACATCGTCGGGGGTCAGGCCGGTGCCGCCGGTGGTGAAGATGAGGCTGAACTCGTCATCGACGTAGTGGCGCAGCCGGTCCTCGATCAGGGCGCTGTCGTCGGGCACCACCTCCATGGCCACGATCTCGGCGCCGGCGTCCTCGGCCAGCTCGGCCAGCAGCGGACCGGACTCGTCCTCGGTCTCCCGACGCGAGACGGAGCTCGACACGGTCAGCACGGCGGTCCGCACGGCGGGGACTGTACCGGCGCACGGTCAGCGGCTACGGCTGGCGCTGCCAATCCTCCCGGCCGCCCCTCTTGGACTCGAGCGCCACCTCGGTGATGGTCACCCCGCGCTCGAGGCCCTTGACCATGTCATAGACCGTCAGCGCCGCGACCGAGGCCGCCGTCATGGCCTCCATCTCCACGCCCGTGCGGGCCGTCGCGCGCGCCGTGGCGGTGATCGACACCGTGCCCACCTCGGCGTCGATCTCGGCCTGCACCTCCACCCCCGTGAGGGGCAGCGGGTGACACAGGGGGATCAGCTCGGCGGTGCGCTTGGCCGCCTGGATGCCGGCCAGGCGCGCGGTCCCCAGCACGTCGCCCTTGGGTGCGTCGCCGGCCGCCACCCGCCGGGCGGACTCGGGGCTCATGCGCACCCGCGCGCTGGCCACCGCCTGGCGATCGCTCACCGGCTTTTCGGTGACGTCGACCATGCGTGCGCGCCCGTGCGCGTCGAGGTGGGTGAGGTCTCCCATCGCCCGTCACCCGCTCAGGCCGGCGCGTGCGTGCGCCGGGCGGCGTCGATCAGGTCGCGCACCGCGCGCTCGTCGCCGGCGCGCAGCAGCTCGATCGGATCGGGCTCGCCGTTGACGATCGACTCGAAGAAGACCTTGCGGTCCTGGTAGGTGGGCAGCGTGCCCTTGGCCCAGCCGCGCGCCTCGTTGAGCAGCTCGGCCAGGCGCGCATAGGGCTCCCCGAAAGCCGCCGCGATCTCGGCCTTGATGCGCTTGGCCAGGGCGGGAGAGGCGCCGGCGGTGGAGATGGCGATGGCCAGCGGCCCGGTGCGCACGATCGCCGGTAGGATGAAGTTGCACAGCGGCGGCACGTCGACCACGTTGACCAGCATCGCCCGGCGCTCGGCGTCCTCGAACACGGCGATGTTCACCTCGGTGTCGTCGGTCGCAGCGATCGCCATGAAGGCGCCCTCCAGGTCGG
>DASYID010000151.1:0-1568 GCA_036252775.1 Solirubrobacteraceae bacterium | reverse complement strand
CGGCCTGCCGGTCTATGCCGACGCCTTAACGTGCGCGCGCCGTCGGTGTCCATCCTTGGTCCGTTGAGGCCAGTGATCACCCAGGTGCCTGAGGAGTGCGCCGAGATGAAACGCTGCGCCTAACCGGGCTCTAGGGCCAGGAGCATCGCACCAGATCGAAGGCGTGTCCCACGAGGTGCCCGCGGACGGAGGAGACGCCTGTGCAGACTCCATGTGCATCTGTGGACGCGATGCTGACGGACCGCGATGCTCGGCTGGTGGAGTGGATCGGCGGTCTGGGCGCTGCTGGCGCGGAGCATGTCATGGCCAGGTTTGGGATGGGTCGCAGCTGGGCTTACGCTCGCCTGGCGACCCTGACGCTCGACCGGATGTTGGAGCAGCGAGTGTTGTTACATCGGCGGCCGGGTTTGTACGTGGCAACGCTCCGCGGCCTGCGCTGGCAGGGGCTTGAGCACCTGGGCCTCTATCGCGTGGGGCCGGCGGGCTTTTCCCATGCTTGGCGGGTCGCCACGGCGGCGGTCGAGCTGCATCGCGACCTTCCCGGGTGGGAGATCTTGAGCGAGCGTGAGCTGCGGTCAGCGGAGCTGCTTGCGGGCGAGCTGTTGGGCTCGGCGGCGGTCGGTGAGCTAGCCGATGGTCGACCGGCTGTGCATCGGCCCGATCTCACTCTGCTTGCCCCGGATGGGCAGGTGGTGGCGTTTGAGCTTGAGCTCTCGGTCAAGGCGCCCCGCCGGCTGGCCATGATCTGCCGCGGCTGGGCGCGGGCGCGGCATGTGAGCCGGGTGGTGTATCTCGCCGCGCCGGCGGCGGAGCGGGCGTTGCGTCGCGCGATCGAGGACACGGGGTCGGCCGACACCATCTCTGTCCTGCCGCTGGAGCGCGGGACGAGCTGCCAGAGCGGGCGCGAGCGGGTGGGCGTGTCCCCGCTTAGCGATCTGCTCGGCCTGCTGCTGCTGGCCCCGTTCGCCGGGGTCCTGGGGGGAGCCCTGCTGGCGGTGGTGATCCGTGGCCGCGGGTTGCGTTGGACGTGGGCGCTGCTCGGGGTGCCCGTGGGCTGGATGATCGTCCAGGCCAACGGCCCCCTGGGGGTGGGGTGTCTGGCGACGTGTTGCTTGGCCGCGGTGTTTGGTGCTCGCTGGCATCGTGCCGATCTCGCCGAGGGCGCCGACCACGCCGAGGCCGCCGCCGCACGCCTCGGCATCGCCGCGGCTGTGCGTGCTCGCCAGGAGAGCCGCCGAACCGCCGTGGAGGGCTGGGTGGGTGGGGGACTGTTGGTGGTCGGCCGGGATGCCGCCGGCATGCCGGCCCGGGTGCCGGTTGGCTATGAGTCGGGTGTTCATGGGTTGATCGTGGGGGCCACCGGTTCGGGTAAGACGGTCACCGAGGCGTGGATCTCCGGGCGGCTGATTGAGCACGGCCACGGCTGCGTGTTCATCGACCCCAAGGGCGACCCCGCCCTCAGCACAGAGCTCCAGGCCGCCGCCCAGCGCGCCGGGCGGCGCTTCATCGAGTGGTCGCCGGTGGGCCCGTCGGCCTATAACCCATACGCCCGCGGCACCGACACCGAG
>DASYID010000150.1:0-5392 GCA_036252775.1 Solirubrobacteraceae bacterium | reverse complement strand
TCCTTCTGTGAGGTCCTGGAGTACGGCCGCGAGGTGGTCGACCGGGCCTCGCTGGCGCTCTCCCACGCCCAGCCGATCGCGGGCAAGCCGAGCCTCGACGCCCACTCCTACCTGATCCAGGACCCCGCCACCAACGCGGCGATCATGGGCTTTGAATACGTGCCGGGCGGGGTGGTGGGACTGCCGTTCATCCGCTCCACCAGCCCACCCTGGTTCACCGCCACCGTCCTGGGCACGGTGGTGGGCAGCGCGCGCATCGGCGACGTGATGCTCTCGAGCATGCCGGGCGAGGCCTATCCCCAGATCGCGCTGAAGGTCCAGGACACCGTGACGGGGATTCGCAAGGGCGCCTCTCAGGAGGGCTTCATGACCATGGGCCTGTCCAACGACCAGCTCGGCTACATCATCGCTCCCTTCGAGGCCTACCCCCAGCCAGCCCAGCGAACCCTGTTCAACAACCCGCTGACCCAGGACGTGATCACGGCCTGTGCCTCGGGCCCCAGCCAGGACAGCTGTCCGACACCGCACCCGATCTCCAACGACAACTACTTCTTCAACGTCTCCCACACCCTGGGCGAGCGGCTGACCTGCGCGATGCTGCGGGGCGCCGACGACGTCGTGCACCCGGGCCAGACCGCCTTCCGCGACAGCTACAGCCGCTGCGCCCTGTTTGCCAACGACGCCCAGCTGCCCGCCGGCTCAGACATCACGCTGAGCGCCACGCCGGTGTCCTCGGCCCCCTCGGTCCCCACCGGCTCTCCCGACAACCCCTAGACGTACCCAGGCTGCTCCTAGCGATTGGGGCCGGACGCGAGCTGGCGCCGGTCGCTCTCTCGAGGTTCGGGGTCCCAGCGGCGCTGCAGACGCCCGCCACGGCGTTCGCCGCCCGTCCGCCGCTCGGCCCGTAGCGTACCCCCACAGCCCTCACAGGTCGCCGTGGCGTCCCCAGGCGACCCGGACGTGAACTGCGCGCCGCACGCCGTGCAGCACAGGCGGTCTTCCATGAGGCCCTCCCTGATTGACGTCTCCCCGCTCAGTGTGGCGGCTTCAGCTCTGCCTGGCAAGGGCGCCGGCCCCGGTCAGGCTGCGTCGGGCGTCTAGCCTCCCGGCATGGACGACCCCGCCCCCGACCCGGCGGGCGACCGCGACCGGCCGCCACCCGGCCCCCCGCCGACCCCGCTGGGGCCGATGGCCACCCTGTGCGTCTGGCTGGGCCTATGGACTCCGCCCCCCGGGACGGTGGTCAAGCGCGTGCCCGTCCACCAGCTGGTCGCGATCGTCACCGGCACCCTGGTCCTGTTCGGGGGGGCGCTGGCGGTGGTCATCCCCCGCATCAAGGAGAGCAAGCAGGCCGGCGTGCAACGCCGCAATCGCGCCGGCGCCGACCTGGTCGCCCGCGAGCGACTCCGGCTGCGCGTCGATCAGCGCCTGCACGTGGGCGCGCTGGCCTCCACGCCCGCCGCGGAGAGAGAGCTCGTCGCCGGGCTCGAGCGTGCAATCACCGCCGACGGCCGAGCCCGGCTGCGGCACAGGACGCTCGACGGGCCCCTGCGGGCCACCACCTGTCGCCCCCACCGGCGTGCACCGGCCCCTACCGGGCCTTCACCGGCCACCGCCGCGGTCAGCCTCCGGCTCGCCGTCCAGGGGGCCGGATTTGACTGCGTGCTGCTCACCACCAGCGCGCCTGGGCGTCCCCGCCCGGCGGTCGGCGGCTACCCGTTTCGGGCCCGGATCGACCTCGCTCACCGGCGCTACGAGTGGTGCAAGGTCAGCCCCGCCCTGGCCGAGGGGGGCGCCGCCAGCGAGCTGGCCCGGGTCGACCTACCGCCGGTCTGCGACCTGGACCGCTGACCGGCGGAGGACGACGAGGAGCGGTCAGCCGTTGAGCTGCTTCTTGAGCGCGCTCGCAGGCGAGAACTTGGCCGCCTTGGACGCCGCGATCTGGATCGTCTCCCCCGTGGAGGGGTTGCGACCCTGGCGGGCCGAGCGGTTGCTGACGCTGAACTTGCCAAAGCCGGCGATCGATACCTCACCTCCGGACTGAAGCTGCTGGGCGATGGCCTCGACCGTGGCCTCGACGGCCTGCTTGGCCTGTCCGCTGCCCAAGCCCGTGCGGGACGCGACCTGATCGGCTAGCTCGTTCTTGGTCATGGCACTCCTCTCTCGGGTGTCAATACGGGGCGCAGGCTAGCGGCTGCCCAGGACGACGAACCTCCCCGCAGCCCGGATTTCCGCGCAGATAGCGGTTTAGGGGGCCCTTTCGGGCCCCGTCAGGCGCAGCGCGGGCGGCCTTCCGGCACCGGGTTGGGCAGGGGCTCAGCGGCCATGGCGCCGCGCGGCACGCCGGGTGCAGGTCCGGTAGCGGCGGGTCTCAGAGACGCTGCGCCCGCTCAGCGTACGGGCCGTGACGCGCACGGTGAAGCGACCACGCGGCAGGCCCCGCAGGTCGACGGGTGCCCGCAGGCGCCGGCCGTGAAGTACACGCACCCGGCGCCCATTGACGAACACGCTGGCCGAGCGCAGCCGCTGTCCGCGCGGAGCTCGCAGCCTAATGCGAAAACGGCGATGACTGGTGCAGCGCCGCGTGGCGCGCAGCCCGAGCGTCTCGTTCGGGTTCCACGGGTCGATCGCCAGTACGCGGGCGGAGTAGGGGGTCGGCAGCGTGATGCTGAGTCCCCGGGTGCGCAGCTCCCGGCCGGAGGCCCGGCCGACCGTGGCGCCGCTGCGCACGTCGGTGATCGTGTAGCGCCGGGCCGGGTCAAGCGCCTGCAGCACGATCGCCTGAGTGGCCGGCCCCTGGGCCTGGCGGAAGGCGAACAGGTACCCGTGATTGGTGCGCCAGGGCTGAAAAGCCGCCCACACCTGGCCGTCGATGGGGTCGCGGGCGGTGTTCTCATAGACCACGCCGCCGAGGTCCTCGCGATGGGCCTTATACCAGGACAGCCACCAGGCGGTTTGTTTGGCGGCGGGGGCCGACAGCTTGAGCAGATCCGACCAGAAGGTGATGTGGCCGAGCAGCGAGATCGGCAGCAGGTAGTCGACGCTATAGGGCGTCGTCAGGGTGTTGTCGTAGGTGCCGAAGCCGATCGTCGAGGGCGCCAGCCACGGGGAGGCGGTCCAGATGTCGTGCAGCAGCTTGGCCTGAGAGCTCGAGCCATGCAGATGCCCGTTGTCAAACCAGCTCGGCCCGAGCGCCGCGGACTCAAACGGCCAAGCGCGCTGGTCGTTGGTCTCGTCGAGCTCGAAGGTCACCGCGGGATGGCGACGCTCCATGGCGCGCACCATCGAGATGAACGCCGCCTCGTAGTCCAGGTAGTCATGGGGCGGACAGTCCACCCAGGCCATGAAGTCGAACTTGAACTCCGTCACGCCGTAGGCGGCGACCAGGCGGTCCACCACCCCCACCATGTAGGCCTGAAAGCCTGGGTTGGTGACGTCCCACACCCCGAGGCCCGCGTCGTCGGGAATCTGCGCGGTGACGTCTCCCACCGGAGCGCACGCCCACTCGGGATGACGGGAGTAGGTCTGGCTGGAGGGATGAAACTCGACCGGCGACATCCACAGGCCCAGCCGCAGCCCGGCGGCGTGAACGTAGTCCACGAAATCGGGCACGCGGTGCCCGGCGGTGGTGGGAAAGCGCGCGGGGTTGAAGTGCCAGTCCCCCGACACGCCGCCGGGGCCCCCCTGCCACTGGTCGTCGAGCATGAAGCTCTCCACCCCCAGCGCCCGCGCGGCGTCGACCTGGTGGCGCAGGTTGGCGTCGCTGGTCCCCGGCCCGTGGGTCCACGGGTGAAACGAGTTCAGGCCCACGCTGCGGGCGAACTGCGGCATGGCGTGGGCGCTGAAGTCGCTGACGAAGGCGGCGGCGGCCGACTGTGGCCCGTCGTGATAGACGCCGGTGTAGGCCCGACCGAGGTCCACCGTGGCGCCCGGGTCGATCACCCGGGCCCGCGCCGGTACCGGGTAGGCGGGATTGGCGGCCCGGTTGTAGTCGGGCGGCGTGCTCTGCAGGGGCCCGTAGTCAAACGCGTCACGGGCATGGTCGACGCCCGCCCAGCTGCGCCCGCCCGCGTCGCGCCCCACGCGGCTCATCAGGCCGCTGCGGCGCTCGGTGACGATGAACCAGCCCGCCCCCGACCCGTCGTCCAGGCGCAGCGCCTCCCCCTCGTCGTCGACGGGGACGTCCCCGGGGCCGTGCATCGTGCTGACGCGGTAGTCGTCGCGCCAGTCTGAGCCGCCGTGGAAGGTGAGGGCCTCGGCGCTGACCGGCACCGACGAGCTGAGCTGGTCCAGCGTGTAGCTGGCGATGCGCAGCGTCGCCGGCGTGGCGTTGACCAGCGTCGAGGCCACGGCGATGACCGAGGACCCCGGGTACAGCGTGAAGCTGCGATGCAGCTGCACTCCGGCGCCCCCGACCTGTGCGCCCAGCGCGTAGCGAAACGCCAGCGTCACCCCGGCGCCGGCCATCGGTCGGGCGGGGTCCGCAGCGCTGGGGCGGGCGGTGACGTCGATCAGCGACCAGCCGCTCACCGATGAGCTGGGCGCGCCGCCGATGTCCAGCGCGAACTCGGGCGAGCGGTGGTCGGCCCACTGGCGTCCGGTGTGAACATCGGTCAGCGCGTCGGTCACCACCGAGCCACCCGCCTGCAGCCGCCAGCGCCGTTCGATCGCCCCGTTGCCGAGGCTCGCCACGCCGGCGGCCACCGAGGCGCGGGCGTCCCCCGCCTGGACGCTGCTGTCGGCGAAGGCGCTCGGGGCCAGCGTCAGCGCCAGCGCCGCGGCACCGGCGATGACAGCCCCCACGACCTTTGCTCGCGCCGCGTCCATCCGTCGGTTATAGCGCTACGTCCGAGGCTCGTGCTGGCATTCCGGTGTGGGTGCGCCGAGCGGCGCGCCGGAGCGGCATGACGCCACCTCCCTATATCTACGCGAGCAGCCTCGACCGTCGCGATCGCGCCTGGCGCGGCCCTCGGCGTCGCGGGCGCTGGCTAGAGCTCGCGGCGACCGTGCTGATCTCCGCCGCCGGGCTGACCGCCGCGCTGGCCGAGCACCTGATCGGCTAGGGCGTCGCGCTTCAGCGGAAGGTGATGGTCTTCGAAACGCGCTCGCCCGACGCGGCCACCACGGTCGCGTTGACCTGCAGGTTGTGCTTGTACTTCTTGACCAGCTTGACGCCGGCACGCCCGATCCTCACCGTCACCTTGCCGTTGCGGGACTTGAGGTTGAACTTCGCGCTGCCGAGCAGACCCAGGTTGGTGGCGGCGGAGCGGCGTGCGCGGGGACGAGTCCGTCCCGGCACCTTGCCGTCGAAGGTCAGCGTGAGCGTGCCCGGGCAGACCTTGCGGTGGCAGGAGAGGGCGACCTTCACGCGTCCGCTGCGATTGACGCCGTC
>DASYID010000149.1:0-23481 GCA_036252775.1 Solirubrobacteraceae bacterium | reverse complement strand
CGACGCCGGATCCGGGCTGGGTGGGCTGGGATCCGTTCTCGCCCGCGGTGGCGCGGTGGGTGTAGACACGGATCTGCTCCCCGGCCTCGGCCCTATCGACCAGCTCGCCGATGGGCAGCAGCCCCGCCGTGGTGTGGACTCGCGCGTCTGCCGGGAAGCACGGGTTCGAGGCGTTGATGCGCCCTGACCGTGGGCAGGTGTGCCACTGGTTGATCGTGGTGTCGTACTGGACCCCGGGATCCGCGCAGCGCCAGGCGGCCTCGGCGATCTCGCGCATCAGCTCGCGCGCGGGTATGGGATCGCCGATCGGCTCCCCGGTGGAGCGCCCGATCAGGTTCCAGTCGCGGTCCTCCTCGACCGCGCGCATGAACTCATCGGTCAGCCGGACCGAGTTGTTGGCGTTCTGGTACTGGATCGACTTGAAGCCGTCGCCGTCGATCGACATGTCGAAGCCCGCCTCGCGAAGCGCCGCGGCCTTGTCCTCCTCGTTGGCCTTGCACCAGATGAACTCACGGATGTCGGGGTGGTCGATGTCGAGCACGACCATCTTGGCCGCGCGCCGCGTCTTGCCCCCCGACTTGATCGTGCCCGCCCACGAGTCGGCTCCGCGCATGAAGGACACCGGCCCGGAGGCGGTGCCACCCTTGGCCAGTGGCTCCATCGACCCGCGGATGTTCGAGAGGTTGATACCCGACCCCGAGCCCCCGCGGAAGATCATGCCCTCCTTGGTGTTCCAGTCGAGGATCGACTCCATAGTGTCCTCGACGGAGAGGATGAAGCAGTTGTGCACAGCGATGTTGTTGGAGAGGTACTCGCCAGACTCCGTCTGGATGTCGTAGACCTCCTGCACCCCGAGATCCTCGATCGCTACGACCTCCTCCTCGCGGAGGTCCGGACAGACCTTGGGGTTGCGTAGATCCAATGAACTGAGCAGCTTGGCCTGCTTAGTCGCTCCGACGAAGCCGACGAGCTCAGCGAAGCGGGCCCGCTCGGACCCGATGCTGATCGCTACCTCATGGAGGTCGTGGCGATTGGGCCGGGGCTCGTGCTTGCGGATCCGGCTCGAGTAGATGCCCAGGCTGCCGAGCAGCAGCTGGATGTCCTCAGTCCAGCGCTCTCCGATTACCGCGACCGCAACCCGTGCGCTCTCGTTGCCCCGCTCCCGGCGAACGGACACATAGCCGTCGGCCTGAAAGACGCTACGTAGGTAGGCAACGATGACATCCCGCGGCGCCGTGAACAGACGGGAGGGGACGCGAATCTCAGTCCCGCGAGCCATCAGTCCCCACCGTTCGACGAAGTCACTCAGCACGTTGCCATGGAGGCGAACGCGCCGCACGTGCAGCGAATCATCCTGCGTGGTGACCTCGCGGGCATGCCGGTAGACCTCGGGGAGTGCCACGTCCAGGTGCTCCACAACCCATGCGTACTCGTCGTCGGTGGCCACCTGGAACTCGATGGTCAGCGAGCGGTTCGTGCCCTCGTAGCGGCCGACGAACCCATCGGACTGCAGCCAGCCCGCGAGCGCGGCCTCGGCGACGTCGGTGCGGCTGATCTCCTCGAGGGCGTCAAGCCCCGAGTCCTGGCCACCCGCGCCCACTGCCACGGCAATCGGCTCGCGCACCTTGGCCCGGTGCGGGTGCAGGTGCATGCGCATGCCGACCTCGAGCTCGTCCACACGCAGCCATTGGGCGGGGACACGCCGCTCGGATGTGGCCTTGACGACATGATCGGGCGTCGCCTCAATGAACGAGCCGTTGCGCAGCAGCACGCGCCGTACGGGCTTGCGGCCGTTGGCCTTGACCGCAACCACCTGCGTGACGCCGGAGGAGTCGTAGACCTCCATGCCCACCTGCTCATCCTCGACCAGCTCACCGATGGCGACCATGCCTTGGGGAGTGGAGATCAGGGCGTGGTAGGGCTGGCACGCCGAGCACTGAGGCTGCTCCTCGAAGCCGACGTTGAACCACACCGGCGAGTTGAAGGCCGCCATCTGGTGCAGCAGGATGTGGGTGAGCTCGGCCTCGAACGCGTCGCCGTCCTCGGCGCTGGCGAAGTAGCCGCGCTGGCGCCCCCAATCGGCGATCGTGCCCGACACGCGCGTGATCATCTGCTTGACCGAGCGCTCGCGCGCGGGTGAATCGAGCTGACCGCGGAAGTACTTCTGGGCGACGATGTTGGTGGCGTTCTGTGACCAGCTGCGCGGGAACTCGACGTCGCGCTGCTCGAAGGCGACGCGGTCGCCGTGGCCGATGCGCGCGTCGCGGCGCTCCCACTCGATGGCGTCGTAGGGATGGGTCTCCGGGGTGGTGAACAACCGGGGTATACGCAGCGCCTCGCCTGCGGTGACATCGTCGGAAAGCGTGGGCTGCGGCATCCTCTCCATCGGGTTACTCCTCTCCTGTCGTCGCAATTTGGGGGTGTTTTGCGACGGCGCGTCGGGCTTTAGCGGGTAACACTGCATCCTCCGCTCCAGGCCGGACGGAATCGGGTCCAGACTCGGCCGATCGCCCCCCTGACTCGAGTCGCTCGAGCTCGGCGCTGAACTCGGCGGCGTCGGCGAAGTTGCGATAGACCGAGGCGAACCGTACGTAGGCCACCGGATCCAGGCCGCGCAGCTCGAGCAGGACACGCTCGCCGATCCGCTCCGAACCCAGCTCGCCTCCGGCCACCCGCAGCTCATCCGCCACGCGGTCGACGACGTGCTCGAGGGCGTCGACGCCGACCGGCCGCTTGGCGGCGGCGCGCAGCAGTCCGCGCATCAGCTTGTCGCGGTCAAACGCCTCGCGCTCACCGTCGCGCTTGCGCACGCACAGCGCCAGCGCCTCAACGCGCTCATAAGTGGTGAACCGGCGCTCGCAACCGCCGCACAGCCGGCGCCGGCGCAGCGCGTCGGCGGCGTCGCGCGTCTCGAGCACCTGGGTCTGATCGGACCCGCAGAAGGGACAGAGCATCGTCTTCTACTGTACTTGGAGTAGCGGGTGGATCCCGGCCGAAACGCTATATCTAGCGCTTTTAGCCGCAGCCTCCGGTCGGTAAGCCGCCAATCCGCCACCGCTACTCGCCAATCCGCCAACCGCCCAACGCCCACCGCCAACCCGCCAAACGCAACCCGCACCGCCCACCCGCCAACCGCCAACCGCACCGCCCACCCGCAATGGTCATCGCGCTAAAGCTTCTGCTCGCCCCGGGCCTGGTGCTGGGTGCCACCCTGGCCGGACGCCGCTGGGGGGAGGCGATCGGAGGTGCGCTCGGGGGACTGCCCGTGGTGGTGGGCCCGGTGCTGGCGATCCTCGCCCTCGAGCGTGGCGACGCCTACGCCGCCCGGGCCGGGGCCGGAGCCCTGCTGGGGCTGCTGTCGCTGAGCGCGTTCGCGGTGGCCTACGCACGGGCCGCCCGGCGGCTGGCGTGGCCCGGCGCCCTGCTGCTCGCGTGGGCGGCCGCGGCGCTGATCACGTGGGGGCTGGACGCCGCGCCGATCGCGCCCGGGCCCGCGTTGGTCCTCGCTCTCGCGGCGCTTCTGGGCGGGCGGCGCCTGCTCGGCGTGAGCGCGGAGCCAAGCGCCGGGCCGCATGCCGCGATTCCGGCCTGGGACCTCGGCCTCAGGGCCGGGGTCACCGCGCTGCTCGTCCTGTCCATCACGGGCGCCTCGGCGACGCTGGGCTCACACCTCAGTGGCCTGCTCGCCTCGCTGCCCATCCTCACCACCGTGCTGGCGGTGTTCACCCACGCCCGCCTCGGACCCGAAGCCACCGAGCGCCTACTGGGCGGCCTGCTGCTCGGATGCGTGAGCTTTGCCGCGTTCTGCTTCGTGGTGGCCGTGGGCCTCTCCGGGCTGGGGACGGCCGGCTCGTTGTTGCTGGCGGCGGTGGCCAGCGTGGTCGTCCACGCCCTGCTGCTCAGGCCCGGCGGCCCCGGAGCCCTCGCCCGACCCGCCGGTCGTCGGGTCAGTGACCGAGTCTGACCCAGTCGGTGAACTCAGACCAGGTCCCGGCGGCCCGGTAGCCCGACTCGGCGACCGTGTGGCGCAGGTCGGGAAGCCAGCGCGGCTCCCAGCCTCGCCAGCGGGCCAGCCACCAACCCAGAGCGCCCAGGCCGAGCACCCCGGCCAGGATCAGGATGATCAGGAGGGGGACCGGCGCGGCTCCCCCGGCGACCACCGGCGCGGTCAGGGCGGCCAGGATCGAGCGGTCGGCGGGCGGCGCGCTGCCAGTGGCGGGGGGGCCCGGCGTACCGGCTCCACCGGATCCCGAGCCCGCTCCTGGCCCGACGCCGCCCCCGGGACCGGACCCCGAGGTGGCGCCGCCGGGGGCGCCGGGAGCGGCCGCCGCGCCTGAGGAGGCTGCGGCGCCCGAACACGCCCCCCGGGCACGCGCGGCCAGCGCTGCGTCCAGGGCCGCCGGGAAGTCGGGCGCGTACTGCTGGATGTCGGGCGGCACCTGGCTCCTGGCCCGGCTCAGCTCCTGCTGGGAGTGCGCGCATGGATCGACCTTGGCGTGGGCCTTGTAGTCGGCAAAGGTGCTGCTGAACGGGGATGCCTGCGCCGTCGCCCCGCCGAGGACCCCGCTCATCAGCGCTGCGCTGGCCAGCAAGGTGATCAGGGCGTGGGTCCGCCGGTGGATTGCCCGTCGCGCCATGGGGCCCCATGCTAGCGTCGGCCCGGCTGCCGATGGCTGTCGCCCCGCCTCCTGCCACCCACCCCTCGGAGGCGCGTGCGCCGCGCCGGCTGGCGTGGCGCCGGCCCGAGTCCTCGGGTCTGGTGGGGGTGGGCCTGCTCGCCGTCCTGACCTACGCCGTCTTCGCGCACGGCGCCACCGACCTACCCGCCGAGACCCGTGTCCAGGTGGCGCTCGCCGCGGTGGCGCTGGGCGCCTGTGCCACCGGGCTGGTGGGCGGGCGGATCTCCATCCACACCGACCGCACCGGCTGGGCATCGATCGGCCTGCTCGCCGCCTTTGCCCTGTGGTGCGCCGCCACGCTGCTGTGGAGCGTCTCCCCGGCGGCCACCTGGCTGGAGGTCAACCGGGCCCTGACCTACGTGATCGCGCTGGCGCTCGGGTTCGCGCTCGGGTCGCGATCGACCGACACCTACAACCGCGTCGCCCTGGGCTGGCTGATGATCGCCGTCGCCGTGGCCCTGTTCGCCGTGGGGGGCAAGGTGGCGCCTTCGCTGCAGGTCCCCGGCCTGTTAGACCTCAATCACACCGCCGTGTTCTCGCGCCTGCGGGCCCCGCTGGGCTACTGGAACGCGCTCGCGCTCATCTGTGCCCTGGCCGTGCCGATCGCCGTGCGCACGGTCACCGACACCACGCGCGGCCGGCGGGTCCGCCTGGCGGCCCTGTCGGCGCTCAGCCTGCTGCTGACCGTCACGGGCCTGACCTACTCGCGCGGAGGCGTGCTGGCGCTGGTCGTGGGCGTGGCCAGCGTCACCCTGCTGGGCGGCCCGCGCCTGCGCGGGCTGCTGGTGGTCGGCCTGGCCGCTGTGAGCGCCGTGCCGGCGCTCGCCGTCGCCTTCACCAGCCACACCCTGACCACCAACGGCGTCTCCCTGAGCGAGCGCAGCTTCGCGGGTGTGCTGGTGGCCCTCGCCCTGCTAGCCGGCCAGGCGGCCCTGCTGGCCGGGGCCTGGCGCCTGGCCGCCCTCGAGCAGCGCAGCTGGCCCGCGGAGCTCGGCCCTCGGGTGTGGCGCGCGCTGGCGGCAGTGGCGGCGGGACTGGTGCTCGTAGGCGTCCTGGCCCTGGCCGTGTCCTCCCGCGGTCTTATCGGGTCGATCGACGACCAGATCTCGAGCTTCACCAGCGTGCGCAAGGACCCCATCACCGACCCCTCGCGGCTGCTGTCCACCAGCTCGGGCAATCGCTGGGTGTGGTGGAAGGAGGCGGCGGGCGCCTTCTCGGATCGACCGCTGGGCGGCTGGGGGGCGGGTTCGTTCCCAGTCACCCACCTGCTGTATCGAAAGCCACCGCCGCTGCCGGTCAGCCAGCCCCACAGCATGCCGCTGCAGTTCCTGGCCGAGACGGGGATCGTGGGCGCGATCCTCGCGCTTGGGGCGATCCTGGGCCTGATCGTCGCCGGTGTGCGTCGCGTGCGCTGGATGGTTCCCGGCCGGCGCCGAGAACTCTCGGGGGCGATGCTGGCGGCCGGGCTCGTCTGGGCCATCCACGGCCTGTTCGACTGGGACTGGGACATCCCCGGCGTGACGCTTCCGGCGCTGGTCATGCTCGGCCTGGTCGCGGGCCGGCGCGACCCGGCGCCGGCGCCCCTGCGTCCGGCTGAGCCCAAACCCCCGGGTCCGCGGATCCTGGCGCTCGCGGTGCTGAGCGTCCTGCTGTGCGCCTTCGCTGTCTCGGCCATCCTGCCCGCCTGGGCCCACACCAAGGCCGTGGACGCGCTGAACACCGCCGCCAGCGCCAGTGGGCCCGCTGGCTTGCAGGAGGCCGCCGCCCAGGCAGACCTGGCGTCGCGGCTGAACCCGCTCAGCGACGAGGGCCTGCTGGAGGCCGCGACCATCGCCGCGCGGCGCGGACTGAGCGTGGACGCTCGCAACTATCTGGTTCGAGCCGTGCGTCGCAGCCCTTACCACGCGACGGCCTGGGAGGCGCTGGCCTTCTCGGCGCTGGAGGCGGGAGACCGCGTGGGCGCCTACCGCGCCGACCAGCGTGCTCTGTCGCTGGACCCGATCAACCAGGTCAGCCTGGCCGCGGCTCAACTGCTGCTGGGCGCCCAGGTCGGTCCCGGTCTGTCGGCCACCGCCACCGGCACCCCGCTCGGGCCCTCGGCCAGCCCGCTACCTGCTGCCGGGCCAACCCCCCTCCCGGCCGCACCCCGCTGAGCGCCTCAGGGCGCGACGACGAGCCGGACCACTCCGAGCACCAGCAGCGTGGCCGCGGTCACCCCGAGCGCAAGCAGCAGCAGGCCGATCGTCGTCTCCGATGGCAACCAGCGCGAGCTCGCGCGCACCGGCGCGGGGCGCGGACGCCGCACCACCGCGGTGGCGCTGCGCGGCGGCGGCCGCCGGCCCCGGACGGGTCTCGGCGGCGGTCGTCGGGTGCGGCGGGGCGGACGCCGGGGTGGCGGGGCCAGCGCGACATCCCTCGGGTCATCCTCGACCTCCTCCTCGACCTCCTGCTCGACCTCCTCCTCGGGCTCCTTCTCGGGCTCCTTCTCGGGCTCGGTGGGAGGCGGCTCCGCCGGAGGCGCGGGAACGGCGGGAGCTTCGGCGGCGGCGCGCGCCAGAGCCTCGCGCAGCTCGTTCTCGAGCTCCTCGGCCTCGGCTCGCGCCGCCTGCAGCTCGGACCCCAGCTCGGCCTCGAGACGGTCACGCTCCTGCGCGAGGCGCCCGCTTTCGTCGGCCAGGCGCTCGCGCTCCTGGTCCAGGCGCTCCAGATCGTCCGCCAGCCGCTCGTTCTCGGCGGCCAGCTGACGGATCTCCGCCTCGCGGGCCTCGCGCTCCTGCTCGGCGGCCAGGACCCGCTGCTCGGTAGTGGTGGTGTGATGTAGCTCGCGCTGCTCGAGGTCGGCCATCGCGCGCCGCGTGCGGTCGAGTTCGGCTCCCGTCTTCTCCAGGCCCCCCGTGGCCTCGGCCAGGTTCTCCTTGAGCTGTTGGATCTCCGCGCCCAGCTGCTCGACCTGGTCGCGGCGCTCGGAGTGAAGGTCCTCAAGACGGGCGGCCAGCGCATCGCGCTCTTCGCGCGCCTGCTGGGCTCCCCTGTCGGCCTCGTCTCGCAGTCGCGCCTCGCGGTCGTGGTGTGAGATCGCGTCGGCGAGCTCGGCCTGGGTCCGGCGCAGCTCGGCCTCGCGGGTGCGGTCCTGCTCGAGCAGGCCCTCGATGCGCTGCTCGAGCTCACGCCGGGCGGTCAGCGTGTTCGCCACGCGCGACTCGGCCTGGGTGGCCTGGTCACGGATCTCGGCGAGCTCTCGCTGTAGCTGGTCGCGCTGAGCCTCGGCTTCGGTCAGGCGCTGGACAACGGTCTCGTGCGTGCCGCTGGCCTCCTGCAGGCGCTCGCGCAGGGCGGCGGTCTCTGACGCGGCGGTCTGGGCCGCCCGCTCGGCCGCCGCGGTGCTCTCCTCCGCGGCCTGAGCACGGAGTGTCGCGGCCTGCGCCAGCTGCTGCTGGTGCGCCAGCTCGCCCTCGGCGCGGGTAACGGCCTCCTGCAGCGCGGCCGCCTGCTTCTCGGTGTCCTGCGCCCGCCGCTCGAGCTGCGCGACGCGCGTCTCGCCCTCGACGTTCCCCTGCTCGAGCTGCTTCGCCCGCGCGTCCGTCTCGGCGACGCGGCGCTCGAGCTCGGTGGTGTGGGTTTGGCTGTCGGTGAGGCGCTGTTCGAGGTCGGTGGCGCGGGTTTGGCTGTCGGTGAGGCGCTGTTCGAGGTCGGTGGCGCTGGTTTGGCTGTCGGTGAGGCGCTGTTCGAGCTCGGTGGCGCGCGCGGCGCTCTCCTGCGCTTTCGCCCGTAGGTCCTCAGCCGACGCCTGAGCCAGGTCGACCTGTTGTCTGAGGTCCTCGCCGATGGCCTGGGACTGCTCGGCCTGCTCGTGCCATTGGCGCGCGAGATCCTCCGCCTGCTCGGCGCGCGCCCGAAGTTCGACCAGCTCGGCCTCCGAGCGCTCGACGCTCGCTTGCAGCTGCTGGCGGGCTTCAGCGTCGGCCTGGGCCTGCTCGGTCAACGCGGCTGCGGCGGCCTCGGCCCGTCGCTGGGCCTCGGCCGCCTCCTCGCGCGCTGCGGCCGTCTCGGCCTGGGCTGCCTCCGCTTCGGCCCGGGCGCTGGCGGTCTCGGCTTGCGCTGCCTCCGCTTCGGCGCGGGCGTTGGCGATCGCGTCCTGCGCCGCCTCTGCCTGTTGGCGGGCTGCCAGGGTCTCGGCTTCGAGGGACTCGGCCTGCGATCGGGCCTCTGCCGCTTCGGCCTCGGCCGCCCGCGCGTCCTGCCGCGCGGCCTCGATGTCGGCGGCGGAGGTTTCGGCCAAGGTCCGGCTCGCCGCGGCCTCGGCCCGGGAGCGCTCAGCCTGTTCCCGCGCCGCCGCGAGCTCGGCCTCGGCCTCTGCGGCGCGCTGTTGTGCGGCGGCGGTTTCGGCGACCGCGGCCTCGATTCGCGCCCGAGCCTCCTGGCCCTCGGCCTCGGCCCCTGCGGCGTGCTGTTGGGCGGCGGCGGTCTCGGCCGCTGCGGACTCGATCTGCCCCCGGGCCTCCTGCGCCTCGGCGTCGGCCTCCGCGGCGCGCTGTTGGGCGGCGGCGGTCTCGGCCGCTGCGGACTCGATCTGCGCCCGGGCCTCCTGCGCCTCGGCTTCGGCCTCTGCGGCGCGCTGTTGGGCGGCGGCGGTCTCGGTCTCGGCCTCCGCGGCGCGCTGATGGGCGGCGGCCCACTCGGCCTCCGCGTCGCGTGCTCGTTGGTCAGCCTCCGCGATGTCGGCCGCCGCCGCCTCGGCCAGCGCCCTGGTGGCAGTCACCTCGGCCTCTGCGTCCTGGGCCCGCTGCTGGCTCTCCTTTAGTTCCGCGATGGTGGATTCGGCCAGAGCGCGGGTGGCGGCCGCCTCGGCCTCTGCGGAGGCCGCGCTCTGACGCGCCGCCAACGTCTCGGTCTGAGCCTGCTCGAGCGCCCGCTCGGCCTCGGCCGCCTGCTGTCTGGCCTCGGTCGCGCTTGCCTCGAGCGCCACCAGGCGGTCGCCGGTCGCGTCTCCTGCCGCGCGCGCCTCCTCCAGCTCACCCTGGAGCTGGTCGAGTTGACGCCGCAGGTCGCTGCGCTGTGCTCCCGACTGCACGAGCTCGTCGGCCAGCGCTCGCGCTCGCTGCGTCGCGGCCGCCAGCTGGCTCTGCATTGCTGCCTCGCGCTCGGCCAGCGGACCAGCCTCCTGCGCGCGCTGAACCAGCGCTTGCTCGGCCTTGGTCAGCTGCTCCCTCAAGCTTTGAACCTGGTCTGAGGCCGTGCGCGTCTGCTCGTTCAGCTGCTCGAGCTGTGCCTCTGCGGCCTGGGCGCGGGACTCGGCTTGCTCCCGGCGCGCCTCGAGCTCGACCACGCGCGCGGCCGTCTGTTCGGCCAGCGCCCGGTGGCGTGCGAGCTCGGCGGCGGTCTGCTCCTGGCGTGCCGCTCGCTGACTGAGCTCGGTCTCGGCCGCCTCTCGGGCCCGCAGCTCGCGCGCCAGGGCCTCGGCCGCCTCCTCGGTGCGTCGCAGGCGCTCGATCGCCTCGCCCGCCGCGGCGTCGCGGGTGCGCGCGCGTTCGGCCAGCCGGTCGCGCTCGCCGCTGAGCTCCCGTACGCGGTCGCGCAGCTCCCGGACCTCGGCGGCTTCGCGCTCGAGGCCGGTCAGGCGCCGTTGGGCGGCGTCGTGAGCGCTGCGCAGCTCGGTGAGTTGCTCGCGCATGGCGCTCAGCCCTTCGAGCTCCTCGCGCGCCTGCGCCAGCTCGCCGGAGGCGTGCTGGGCCTCCCGGCGAGCCTCCACCAGTGCCGCCGCCTGGGGGCCGGCGGCCTGGGCGCGCTTGAGCTGGCCCTCCAGCTCGGCCGTGCGACGCTGGTGCTCGTGAACCTGATGGCGGGCGGCCTCGACGGCCTTCTCGGCCGCGGCCACCTCCTCGCGCGTGCGCCCGCGCTGCTCAAACAGCCGCTGCTCGAAGTCGGTCCGCTGCTGGTCGAGCGTCGCGCGCAGGGCGGCGCGTTCGGCCTCGAGCGCCTCGGCCTGCTTGTCACGCAGGGCCTGAAGCTCGGAGGCGGCCTGTTCACGCGCCTGGAGCAGGGCCTGCTCAGCGCGCTCGCGTGCCTGCTCGGCGCTCTGACGGGCCTCGGCCTGCACCTGCTCGCTGCGCCGCTGGCCGCTGACGCGCTGCTCCTCGATCTCGGTGGCCAGGCGTTCGCGCTCGCGTTCGAGCTCGAGGGTGCGCTGAGCGAGCTGTGCCTCGACCGCCTCACGGGCCCGCCGCTCATCCGCCACACGGCCCTCGAGCTCACCCACCGAGGCCTCTCGGGCCTCGCGCTCGACGGTCAGCCGCCGATCGAGCTCCTCGCGCGACGCGGTGATCTGCTCCTGGGCCTGGGTGACCAGCCGCTCGGCCTCGGCGCGGTCGTCGGCGAGCTGCTGGACCTGGCGCCGGAGCTCGGCGATGCTCTGCGCGGTGCGCTGGGCACCGGCCTCGGCGCTGTGCTCGAGCTCCGCGCGCGCCTGGGCCTCGAGCTCGGCGCGGCGCTCTGCCTCGCGCCTGAGGGCCCGTTCCTCCTGCAGGCTGCGCTCGAGCTCGACCATCGCCTGGCGCCGGGCGTCGATCGCCCCCTCGGCCTCGACGCGTCGCCGTCGCTCGCCCTCGAGTTGGTGGCGCATGGGTTCCAGGGCGCGCTCGACGTCGGCCTGGGTGAGTCCCGGGGTGACCGGGGGCTGGGGCTCTGGCTCGGGGTGCGGGTGGCGTCGCACCCGCTGCTCGCGCGGACGGGGCAGGTCGATCAGCGCCTCCGGGCCGGCCTCCAGGGCGAAGGCGAGGCCCCCCCGCGCCACGACCTCACTCGCCACCGAGAAAGCCGCCCGCCACGCGGGGGCGTCGGGCGAGGCCAGCGGCGCGGAGTCCTCGGGGCCGGGCAGCGGAGCCAGACGATGGGTGCGCCGGCCGTCGTCGATCAGCAGCAGCGGCGGCGCCAGGCGCTCGCGCTGGGTGGCGCGCCAGCGTCCGGACAGGCGCAGCAGCACCGTGCCCGGTGCCGCCGCCACACGCTCGAAGCGCTCCAGCTCGAACTGCGGACCTCTCATTGAACCCGCGCGCCCTCGACGGCCGCCTCGATCAGGTCTTCCAGCGCCTCGAGGGCGGACTGCAGCACGGCCTCGGGCGGGCGATCGGCATCGAGGACACGGATGCGCTCGGGCTCCTCGCGCGCCAGCTGCCCATAGGCCGAGGCGATCGTGTCAAAGAAACCCTCGCCCTCGAGCTCGAGCCGGTCGGGCGCCTGGCCGCGGTCGCTCTGGCGCGCGCGCCCCGTGCGGGCATCGATGGCCAACAGCAGCGTGCGGTCAGGGGCCAGCCCCTCGGTGGCGAACCGGTTGATGTCGCGCACCGCGTCCAGCCCCAGGCCCCGACCGGCCCCCTGGTAGGCCAGCGAGGAGTCCACGAAGCGATCCAGCAGGACCCAGCTGCCCGCCTGCAGCAGCGGGAGGACGCGCTCCTCGACCAGCTGGGCGCGCGCGGCCGCGTAGAGCAGGGCCTCCGCGCGCCGGCCCACGGTCAGCTGCGGGTCGGTGACCAGCTCGCGCACCCGCTCTGAGCAGGCCACTCCACCCGGCTCGCGCAGCAGCTCGCACACCACTCCGGTGTCGAGCAGGCACTGGTGCAGGCGGCCGGCCAGCGTCGTCTTACCCGCCCCGTCGAGCCCCTCGATGGTGATCAGCCGTCCGCGCGCCATCCGCGCAAGGTATCCCGACCCACGCGGCCCCGCCATCCGCTGGGCCGCGCTCTAGCATCGGAGGTCGTGAACTCTGCCGCGCTCGACGCTGCGCTCGAGGCCCTGCCGGGGATCGACGCCCACCCCCACGCGCGCGCGGTGCTGGGCCCGGCCCTGCCCCCGGAGGGCCATCCCTCCCACGCCTACCTGTTCCAGGGCCCGGGGGGCAGCGGGAAGCGCACCGTCGCGCGCGCCTTCGCGGCCGCGCTGCTGTCCGATGGGGCTGCGAACCCAGCCGAGGCCGCCGGCCGCGTGCAGCGCGGCACCCATCCCGACCTGAGCTGGGTGAGACCCAGCGGGGCCGCCGAGATGCTGGTCAGCGACATCGGCGAGGCGGTGGTGGCGGGGGTTAACCGGACGCCGTTCGAGGCACACCGGCGTGTGTTCGTGATCGAGCGCGCCGACACCATGAACGATCAGGCCGCCAACCGGATGCTCAAGACCCTCGAGGAACCGCCCTCCTTCGCCCACCTGGTGCTGCTCACCGACCGCCCCGGCGACCTGCTGGCCACGATCGTCTCGCGCTGTCAGCCGGTGCGCTTCGACTCGCCCTCCAGCGACCAGCTGGCCCAACGTCTGCAGGCCCAGGGCGTCGAGCTCGAGCGAGCCCGAGCCTGCGCGCGCCTGTCGCTGGGCGACGGCGAACGCGCGCTGCGCCTGGCCGTGGGGGAGGGGCCGGCGATGCGGGCGGGCGCGGAGTCCTTCGCCCGGGCCGCGCTGCGCGGAGCGGTCTCCGAGGGGCCTTGGCGCGCGCTGCTGGCGCGCGCCGGCGAGCACGGCGACCGCGCCCTGTCCGAGCTCGAGGGTGCGCTGGCCGGCGAGCTCGAGCTGCTGGCCAAGAGCGAGCGTCGCCGCCACGAGCGCGAGACCTCCGAGCGCGCGCGGCGCGCCCAGCGTCGCGCCAGCGCCCAGGCCCTGGACGAGGCGCTGGCCCTGGTCGGCCTGTGGTACCGCGACGTGGCCTGCGTGGTCGACGGTGCGCCCGAGGCGGCGCTGGCCGTGGACCGATTGGACGCGTTGGTGGAGGACGCGGCCGGTGCCGACTCCCATCGCCTGCGCGCCGCCCAAGAGCACGTCGACGACACCCGCCAGCGCCTGCTGCTGAACGTCAGCGCCGAGCTGGCCTGCGAGGCGCTTGCCTACCGGCTGGCGCGCGAGCTCACGTAGCGCCCTCCGGCTCGATCACCCCGAGCTCAGCCACCAGGCCGTGCAGCTCGAAGGCAGCGAAGGCACAGAAACGCGGGTGCTCGGGCCCGTGAAAGTCCGAGGAGCCGGTTCGCAGCAGCCCCCGCTCGGCGCAGTGGGCCGCGACCGCGCGTGTCTGGGCGGCCTCGTGGAAGGGGTAGAACGCCTCCACACCGTCCAGGCCCCAGGACGCGAAGCGGTCCACCAGCGTGAGCACCTCCGGGATGCCCGCGACGTCCCAGAACGGGTGCGCCCACACCGCGACGCCGCCGGCGCGGTGGACGATCTCGATCGCCTCCCGAACCTCCGGGCCGCTGCGGGGGGTGTAGGCGGGGGCGCCGGGAACGAGGTAGGCGCCGAGGAAGGCCCCCGCGTCGCGGTCCAGCCCCTCGCGGCGCAGGCGCTCGCCGTTGGCGGGCTCGGCCAGCACGGCCGCCGCGAGGTGCGGGCGGCCCACCGCGCCGCCGGGCTCGGTGGGGACCGGCACCTCCTCCCCCAGGCTGAAGCCCAGCCGGCGCAGGCGGTCGGCCATGGCGGTCAGGCGAGAGCGGCGCTGCTCGCGAAACCCGGCCAGCAGGGCCGCCAGGGCCTCGTCGCGATGGTCGATGCGGTAGCCGAGGATGTGCAGGTCCTCCCGGCCCTCATGGACCGCCGACAGCTCGATCGCGGGGACCACGGTCACCCCCTGCTGCGCGCCCGCGGCCAGCGCCTCGTCGACTCCCGCCACGGTGTCGTGGTCGGTGAGGGCCAGCAGCGACACGCCCGCGCGGGCGGCCAGCGCCACCACGCCAGCCGGCTCCAGCGCCCCGTCGGAATGGCGCGAATGGCTCTGCAGATCGAAGTGCGGGCGCTCGCTCACCGTCCGCCCACCCTAGGGTGCGCCCGCCGCGCTTGACTCGGGCGCACGTGGGGTAGGTTGGTCGCGGTGGATCGTTCGCGCCGCCGAGCCCCCTGCGGCGCGAGACACGACCGATGATCGACGGGAGACTCGATGGCCTATGACCGACTGACGCCCCTGGACGCCTCGTTCCTGCACATCGAGGACGCCTCCTCGCACATGCACGTGGCCTGCGTGATGATCTTCGATGGCGAGGCCCCGTCCTATGACCGCTTCGTGGCCCGCCTGGAGGAGCGCCTGCATCTGGTGCCGCGCTACCGCCAGCGCCTGGCCGAGGTGCCCCTGGCCCAGGCCCGTCCCGTGTGGGTCGACGACATCGGCTTTGACTCCCGCTATCACATTCGCGCCACGGCGCTGCCGCGTCCCGGCAGCGAGTATGAGCTGCAGGTCCTCGCCGGCCGGGTCTTCTCCCAGGCCCTGAACCGCGACAAGCCGCTGTGGGAGGTGTGGCTGGTGGAGGGCCTCGAGGGTGGCCGCTTCGCCATCCTGTCCAAGACCCACCACGCGCTCGTAGACGGTATCTCCGGGCTGGACATTCTCAGCGTTCTGTTCGCTCCCCAGGACCAGGAGCAGGCCGACACCGAGTGGCGACCGACTCCACCCCCGTCTGGCCTTCAGCTGATCGCCGACGCGCTGTGGGAGCGACTGACCATCCCGGCCGAGCTCGTGCGCCCCGCCCGCTCCCTGCTGCGCGGGCCGCGCCGGGTCCTGAGCGGGCTCATGGACACCGCGGTCGGACTGGGCGCCATGGCCTGGGCCGGCCTGCAGCCCGCACCGGCGACCCCCTACAACCGTCGCGTGGTGGGCTCGGACCGTCGCTTCGTGTGGGTGCGGGGCTCGCTGTCTGACGTCAAGCAGATCAAGAACGCCCTGGGCGGAACGGTCAACGACGTGGTGTTGACGATCGTCACGCGCGCCCTGCGCCGCCACCTGCTGCGCCGCGGCGAGAACATCGAGGGACTGACGATGAAGGCATTCGTGCCGGTCAGCGTCCGCAGCGAGGACCAACGGGGCACGCTGGGAAACCAGGTCGCCGGGATGGTGGCGCCCCTGCCCATCTCCTGTTCGAGCCCGGCGCGCTGCCTACGCCAGATCTCCGACGCCATGCGCGGCCTCAAGGACTCCGGCCAGGCGGTCGGCGCGCAGGCGCTGACCGAGCTGGCGGGCTTCGCGCCGCCGACCATCCTCAGCCAGGCCAGTCGCCTGATCAGCCGTCAACGGTTCATCAACCTGGTGGTCACCAACGTCCCCGGCCCGCAGTTCCCGCTCTACCTCGAGGATCGCGAGCTGACCGACATCTTCCCGATGGTGCCCCTCGGGTCCAACCTGGGGCTGGGCGTGGCGATCCTGTCCTACAACGGCACGATCAACTTCGGCCTCGTCGCCGACTTCGACACCGTGCCCGATCTCGAGGACCTGGCCGAGGACTTCACCCAGGCGCTGGCGGAGATCGCCGAGGCGGCCGGCGTGACCCTCGAGGGCCCACCGGCCGCCCGTAGCCGCAGACCCGAGGGTTCCGCCGCCCCGGGGGAGGAGGGCGGCGACCACCACCCCGGGCGCAGCAACGGCCACCGCGACACCAACGGCCACCGCGACACCAACGGCCACCGCGTGGCGGGCGAGGAGGCGGGGCTGGACGAGTCGCCCGTCCGCCCGGCGCCCACCGGCCAGGTGCCGGACGAGTCGCCCGTCCGCCCGGCGCCCACCGGCAAGGTGCCGGCTGCCGACCCGCCCGCTTCCGACCCGCCCGACGACGGCGCGGAGCCGAGCATCGCCAACGTGGAGGCGGCCGGAGCCGCCGAGCTCGAGAACCACGATCGTCAGCCCGACCCACTGACCGGTGATGAGGGCCATGTGGACGAGGGGGTCGAGCTGGTGGCCGAGTCCGCTGACGCGCAGGCCGGCGATGGAGCCGGGGCGCAGCTGCGGGTGGCCGCCCCCTGGCCTGGCTACGGCCGCATGCGGGCGAGGGAGATCGTCGACCGCCTGCGCGCCGCCGACGATGAGCTGGTGGCGGTGGTGCGCCTGTACGAAGGGACCCATCGTCGCCGCCAGCAGGTCATGGAGGCAACCGACCGCGCCCTGCGCAGCTGACCGTCATGGCCCGCGATCCGCGCTACTTCTACTTCTGCGCGCACGAGCAGTTCCCGCCCGACGCCCTGCTGCGCCAGGCCGTCGAAGCCGAGGCGGCGGGATTCGACGGGATCGGCTGCAGCGATCACCTTCAGCCCTGGTGGGAGCCGGGCGAGGCCGGGCACGCCTGGGTGTGGCTGGGCGCCGCCGGGCAGGCCACCCAGCGCGTGCCGCTGGGCACCGGAGTCACCCCGGCCGGGCCGCGCTATCACCCGGCGCTGATCGCCCAGGCCTGGGCCACGCTGGAGACGATGTTCCCCGGACGCCCGTACCTCGGCGTCGGCTCCGGCGAGTCGCTGAACGAGTCGCCCCTGGGCGCCGACTGGCCCAGCGTGGGGGCACAGATCGAGCGCATGGAGGAGGCCCTGGAGCTCATCCACCGGCTGTTCGACGGGGAGCGCATCGACCACCGCGGCAAGCATTTCCAGACCAAAGCGGCCTACCTGCACACCCGGCCCGCCCGCCGGCCGCCGATCTATGTCTCGGCCTTCGGTCCCCAGGCGGCCGCGGTGGCGGGACGCTGGGGTGACGGCCTATGGACGCTGGCCGATCCCGAGAGCGCGCCCCAGGTGATCGAGGCCTACCGGGCCGCCGCCGATAACGCCGGGCGCCAGCCGGGGGAGATCCTGCTGCAGCTCGGAGCCTCGTGGGCCGGCGACGACGACGCCGCGCTGGAGGGTGCACGCGTGTGGAAGGGGGCCCAGCCCGACGAGTTCTACACCGACGACTGGCACGAGCCCGGCAAGATGTATGAGGAGGGCGAGCGCCAGACCTCCGACGACGACCTGCGCGAGGCCTTCATCGTGTCCTGTGACCCGGAGGTCCACGTCGAGCGCATCCGCGCGGTGGCCGAGCTCGGGGCCACGATCGTCGTGATCATGAACAACTCCGGCGCGGACCCCCACGGCATGATCCGTACCTACGCCGAGCGGGTGCTGCCCGCCCTACGCGGCGAGCGCCGCGGCTGACCGGCCGCTCCCGTTTCGATAGCTTGCCGCCCGTGACCTCCCGCTGGTGGCCCGTGGCCGTCCTGCTCGCTGCCCTGGGCCTCGGCGCCTGCGGTGGCTCCTCGCCCAAGACGGTGTCCAAGGCCGAGCTGATCTCGCGCGCCGATGCGATCTGCTCCGATCAGAACCGCCAGATCAACGCCGTGCCCTCCCCCAAGGGCTCGGTGGCGAGCATCACCAAGGACCAGATGCCGGCCGCGGCCAGCTACTTCGACACCACCCTGGCCATCGCCCGCGCGCACCTCAAGCAGATCAAGGCCGTCGGGCGCCCCGACCGCGACCAGGCGCTCTACCAGCAGGCCTTGGCTCAGCAGGACGCCGCCCTCGCGGCGGTCGACAGCGCCCGTCAGGCCGCTCACGCCGGTGACCCGACCGCCTTTCAGAAGGCGCTGGGCGAGGCCGGGCGCAGCGGTGTGAGCTCACGCGACCTGGCCCAGCGCTTCGGCTTCAAGGTCTGCGGCACCGCGGGTCGCTGACCCGTTTCTCGTGGCCACCACTGACACCGCGCTTCAGGACGCTGCCTGGGATCTCGGGCCCCTGGTCGGCGGTGACGGCGAGGCGGGCGTTCGGCGACTGCTCGCGCAGGCGCTGGAGAAGGCGCGAGGCTTTGCCCAGCGTTACCAGGGGTCGGTGGGCCAGCTCGATGCCACTGGGCTGGCCGCCGCGCTGGCCGAGCTGGCCGAGATCCATGACCTCGAGGGTCGGGCCGGCACCTACGCCGGGCTGAGCTTCTCCGAGAACACCGCCGACCCGCAGCGCGGGGCGCTCATGCAGCACACCCAGGAGGCGGAGACCGCGCTTCACACGACGCTTTTGTTCTTCGAGCTGGAGTGGGTGGCGGTGCCCGATGAGCGCGCCGAGGAGCTGCTGGCCCGCGACGAGCTCGCCGGCCACCGCCATCATCTGCGCACGGCCCGGCGTTACCGACCCCACCTGCTTTCAGAGCCCGAGGAACGCGTGCTGGCCGAGCGCGACCTCACCGCCTCGGCAGCATGGGAGCGCCTCTACACCGAGCAGGTCTCCGCCCTCGCGGTGGCGCTGCCCGAGGCCGCCCGCGAGCCCTCAGACCCCGACGGCCCGGTCAGCCTGGAGATCGCGCTCAGTCGTCTGCAGTCAGTCGATCGCCAGGCGCGCCGCGGCGCCGCCGAGGCGGTCACCGCGGCTCTGGAGCCCGGGCTGCGCGTGCGCAGCTACATCTTCAACACGCTGATGGTCGACAAGCAGACGACCGACCGCCTGCGCCACTACCCCCACTGGCTGGCCTCCCGCAACCTGGCCAACGAGGCCTCCGACGCGTCGGTGCAGGCGCTGATCGAGGCGGTGTGCTCGCGCTATGACCTGCCCCAGCGCTGGTACCGCCTCAAGGCCCGGCTGCTGGGCCTGGACGTGCTCTCAGACTACGACCGCTCGGCGCCGCTGGCGGCCGAGGAGGCCGAGGTGTCCTGGGCGCAGGCCTGCGAGCTGGTGCGCAACTCCTATGAGGACTTCTCGCCCCAGCTGGGGGAGCTCGTCGGCCACTTCCTCGACGGCGGCTTCATCGATGCCCCCGTGCGCCCGGGCAAGCGCGGCGGCGCGTTCTGCGCCTACGCCGTGCCCTCCGCGCACCCCTACATCCTGCTCAACTACACCGGCCGCCGACGCGACGTGCTCACGTTGGCCCACGAGCTCGGCCACGGTGTCCACGCGGCGCTGGCCCGGCCGCAGGGCATATTCCACTTCTCCACGCCGCTGACCGTGGCCGAAACCGCCTCCACCTTCGGCGAGGAGCTGGTCTTCGAGCGCCTGCTCGGGCTGACCGAGTCCGACTCCGAGCGCCTGGGTCTGCTGGGCCAGTGGATGGACGACGCGGTGGCCACCGTCTTTCGCCAGGTGGCGATGAACCGCTTCGAGCATCTGTGCCACACCCGCCGGCGGGAGCAGGGCGAGCTTTCGGTCGAGCACTTCGCGCAGCTGTGGATGGAGTCCCAGCGCGAGATGATGGGCGACTCGGTGACGCTCACCGAGGGCTATGAGTCCTGGCACAGCTACGTGTCGCACTTCATCGCCGTCCCGGGCTACGTATACGCCTACGCCTACGGCCAGCTGCTGGCCCTATCGGTGTATCAGGCCTACCGCGAGCAGGGCGCAGAGATGGTCCCGCGGCTGATCGACATGCTCTCGGCGGGTGGGTCCAAGCCCCCCGAGGAGCTGGCGGCGATGGTCGGCATGGACCTGGCCGACCCTGGTTTCTGGAGCCGCGGTCTGGGCCTGATCGAGGCTCAGCTGCAGCGCGCCGAGGCCGCCGCCGACGCGGCGGGCTGACCCCGGCCTACCGGCGGCGCCTGCCCGTCCTCTTGGCCTTCTTGGGAGCGAGGCTGAGGTTGACGCGGGTGTTGGCCACCCGGATGGCGTCTGCCTTCGGCGACTGGGTGCTCACCACCAGAGCGGGCCGCCTGCGCCCGCGTCCGCGACGCGGCTGTTTGACCTGGCCCAGGCGACAGCTGCGGGCGCTGAGAAGCTTGCGCGCCGCCTTCAGAGACTTGCCGCGGAGGTTGGGGACCCGGCACCGGCGGGGTGGGGGCGGCGGCCGGGGGACGCTTGAGGTGGTGAACGTCGCGTCGGCGCCCGCCGTGCTGCCCGTCGGGTTGGTGGCCACCAGGCGGTAGTGGTAGGTGGTGTGGGGCGCAAGTCCGGTGGCCGTGGCTGACAGCGCCACGGGACTCATGGCGGCGCCCGCGGGGCCCTCGGGCGTGTGCGCGCCGTAGGCCGCGGTCGGGCCGTAGTCGAAGTGAGCGGTGGCCGGCTGGTTGTTGGCGATGACGCTCCCGGACAGAGTGGCCTGCCCAGCGCCGATGGCGCTGGCCGGACCGGTGGTGGCGCCGGGTGGTGCTCCGGCCGTGGTGAACGTGGCATCCGCCCCGTAGGCGGAGTCCGTCGGGTTGGTGGCCACCAGCCGATAGTGGTAGACGGTCGCGGGGGCCAGCCCGCTGAGCGCCACCGACACCGCCTGGTCGGCCGCGCCGGTGGCCGCGGCCGTGGCCGAGGTCGAGCTGCCGTAGGCGGTCGTGGGACCGAAGTCGACGTGATAGGTGGTGGTTTGTGAGTGACCGTTCAGCGTGCCTGCGGTGGTGGCCGCTGAGCTGGTGACGGCACTGACCGAGCCCGTGGACGCGATGGGAGGCGTGCTGATGCGCCCGAGCCTGGTGTAGTCGGTGAACCACATGTTTCCGTCGGGCCCGGCCACGATGGCAAACGGCGCCGCGTTGGTGCCGGTCAGGGGCCACTCGGTGACCTGTCCGGAGACCGTCACCCGCCCGATGGCGGCGCGGGTCGGAGAGTTGTTCTCGGTGAACCACAGGGCTCCGTCCGGGCCGGCGGCAATGTTCAGAGGGCGGGAGCTCGCGGTAAGGGGGTACTCGTGCAGAAGGCTGCCGCTGACACCCATGACCCCGATGGCGTTGCCGGCCAGCTCGGTGAACCACAGGTTGGCGTCGGGACCGGTGGTGATCCCATGGGTCATGGGATTGACCCCGGCGGCGAACGGGTGAGAGATCGTCGTGGTGTGCGAGGGATCGGTGGTGATGCGCCCGATCCCGCTGGCGTTGTTGGTGAACCACACCGCCCCATCGGGACCAGTGGTGACCACGTAGCTCTGCGCGCTGCCGTCTGCGACGTCGGCGTTGGTCAGGGTGGTGGTGATGCGGCCGATGCTGGCGAGGTTGGACTCGCCGTACCAGAGCGCGCCATCGCTTCCGGCCGTTATCCCCCAGGGTCGGGAATTCGTGGTCGCCGCGGTCTCGGTGACCACTCCGGCGGGGGTCATGCGCGCCACCCAGTCGGTTCCGGCTGTGCCCCCTCGTGACTCGGTGAACCACAGGTTGCCGTCGGGTCCCGACGTTATGTAGGCGGGGCTGTGGCCCGCGGCCAGGCTGGATCCCACCTGCGCGGGGGCGCTGCCATCGGCCGGGGCGGAGAAGACCTTGCCGCCGTAGTCGACGAACCACAGCTTGCCGTCAGGACCGACGGTGATGCCGGTCAACCCCGAGCCGGTTGCTCCCGATACGTCGAACTCGTTGACCGTCGGGGTGAGGCCCAGCGCGGGCGGGACCGACACCAGCCCCGCGGCCACGGCCAGGACGGTGACCAGCGCGCTGCGCCGAAGACGAGGCAAGGCGGAGGCCACCGGTTCGATCATAGCGCCGCTCTGGCCTCCGGGCCAGGGCTCCTGGGGGACCGGTCAGCGCCGACGCCGCCCCCACCGCCGCACCCCTCGGTTACGCGGCGGCGTCTTCGAGCAGCCGCTGAACACGCGCCGGCTGACCACGTGGGAACCGTTGCTCAGGCGGGTGACCACGCGCACCGAGAAGGCGCGGCGTGCCGGCCGGCGCACCGCCACGGTGCGCAGGGAGCGCCCGCGCAGGCGCCGCACCGCGCGCCCGTCGACGTAGACGGTGGCCGCCACCACGCGCTGGCCTCGCCCGGCGTGCAGGTGAAAGGTCAGGCGCGGCCCGGGACGACACACCGCCGGGCCCTTCACGCCGCCGGTTCCCGAGCGCCCCCCGGCGCCCGAGCGAAAGAACCCCGGGTCGACCGTCTCGGCCGGAATCGCCGGTGGGTGGCAGCCGAGCCTCTCGACGTCGGTGCTGCGGTGATAGTAGGTCCCGCGCGGGTAGTAGGGGCCGAGCGTCTTCTCCTCGGTGCCCTGCTTGGCGTTCTGCACCGCCTGGGCAAAGGCGGAGTCGGGCAGCATGTTGCGCAGGATGAGGATGCTCTGGGGCGTGGGGCCGGCCGGCAGCCACGCCACGCCACAACGCTCGGTCGCGTTGGCGGGCCGGTTGGCCGCGGTGGAGATGGCGACCGTGAAGTAACCGCTTGCGTCCAGCGGGATCGCGTCGTCGTTGCGGCAGGCGATGTACTGGGTGGCGGTGGCGTTGGTGCAGAAGCTGTAGTAGCGCAGCTGACCGGTGCCCATCACCGGCTGGGCGTCGAGGGTGCGCGGCGTGGTCGGCGCCCTGGCGCGCAGCAGCAGCACGTCGCCGTAGCCGGCGGTGAAGAACGAGTACACGTAGGCGTTGTTGACGTTCTCATAGAAGCCGCCCGAGGGCAGCGGTGCGGTGGCGCCCTGGAGCGGGGGATAGAAGGTGTCGCCGGTCGCGTTGTTGTCGGTGGTGCCGGTGGCCACGGAGTTGCCGGCGTTGGTGTAGCGCGTCCAGTACGGCGGGTTGCGTCCCCCCAGGCCCGTCGTGGGCAGGTCGTTGCCGGCGCCCGGACCGGCGGCGGCCAGCGCCGGTGTCACCCCGGCGTCGGGCAGGCTCGTGTCGGGGCAGTCCGGGATGGCGGTCCGCGAGCCGTCGGCGCCGACGATGCTCAGCGTGGGCAGCCCCACGCCGCCGGTGGGGATGTCGCGCCCCCGGTCGGCCTCGTAGACGCGGTAGATCAGCAGCGTGCCCTGGCTGGAGCTCGAGGACTTGTTGTCGGTCCCCGACGCGCCGTTGTCGGTGTAAACGGTGTTGGGCTCGCGCCGGGTGGGGAGCGCCGTGTTGACCACGTTGACGTGGTAGGAGCGCCGACCCGCCTCCCGGTTGGCGCCCGCCAGAAACGGGTTGGTGGATCCCGGGTCGGGAGCGATCTGCACGTCGGCGATCCCGTCGATGGCCTGCGAGGCGCCGGTATAGGTGATGTAGGAGATGTAGCGCGCGTGCGGGTAGCGCCCGGCCGCCTCGATGTGGCTCCCGGGCGGGATGAACACGCGCGCCACCCAGTACTGCGCCGCCTCGTCGGGGTAGGCGGCGTTGACCTGGTCGCCGGCCAGGCGAAACTGCCAGTTGCAGTTGCGCGTCGCGTCGGCGCGCGCGGGCGCGCCGGGGCCGAGCAC
>DASYID010000148.1:0-2033 GCA_036252775.1 Solirubrobacteraceae bacterium | reverse complement strand
TCGACCCGCTCGGAGAACATGACCTCGCCGTCGAGCGTGCGGTGACCCGGGCACTTCGCGGCGATCACCTTCAGGCGCTCCACCTGGTCCTCGGGCACGGCGGAGGGCAGCCGCAGCACGAGCTCAAAGCGGGTCGGGCAGCCGCGCTCGGCCGGGCTGTACTCGCAGTCGACCTCGACCTCGCCGAGCTCCCAGCCCTTGCGGGCCGCGTACATCTCCATGGTGATCGCCGTGCACGAGGCAAGGCTGGCGGCCAGCAGCTCCTGGGGGCTGGGACCGTCGTCGTCGCCGCCGACGTCTCGGGGCTCATCGGCGTTGACCTGGTGGGAGCGCACCTGGATGGAGTGCCGGTAGTTGGCGATACGCCGGGCGGTGGCTTTCATGCTCGCCTTTCGGTTGGTTCGTCCCTGGTCACCAATTCTACTGCGCCCCCGGTGGCCATCTCCGCTCACTCAAGCGGGTTGAGCAGCATCCCGGTCAGCACCTTGGGGAAGAAGTAGGTCGATTTGGGCGGCATGTTCTCGCCGGCGGCGGCCAGCTCGCGCACCTGGGCCACCGGGGTGGGCCGCATCACGAACGCGGCGTCGTAGGCGCCCGACTCCACCTGCCCCAGGGCCTGCTCCACGTCGCGGGCGTAGCCGAAGTCGCGCAGGTGGGAGATGTCGTCGTCGGTGAGGCCCAGCGCGCCCTTGAGCAGCAGCGCCTCGAGCACGCCCGTGTCCAGGCGCCGGTAGGGCGCGGAGTGCTCGGCCAGGGCGGCGTCGGCGATCGCCTGGTCGCGCAGGCGCAGGCGAAACGGCCGCTTGAAGTGCGCGTCGATGTAGCCGAGCTCCAGCGGCCCCGCCCCGGCCGGCGGCGCGAGCTCGTCACGGGACACCTCGGTGATCTCGAAGTCGCGGCGGATGGCCTGGGCCAGCGCCTCCTGGCGGCGGGAGTCCAGACCGCGGACCAGGCGGTGGGTGGCAAACACGGTCAGGCCCGGGTCCTCCAGGGCGACCAGGCACATGAGCACGAAGCGGTGGGGGCCCTCGCCGCCGATCTCCTCGGCGTACACGCGCGCGGTCTCATAGCGATGGTGGCCGTCGGCGATCAGTAGCTCGGCCGGGGCCAGAGCGCCGATGACCGTAGCGATCGCCTCGGGATCGGCGATCCGCCACAGGCGGTGAAGGGTGCCGTCCGCGTCGGTGGCCTCGCCCCAGGCGGGCTGCGCCAGCGCCGGCTCAAGCGCACCCCACGCGCTGCCCGCCGGGTCTGAGTAGAGCGAGAAGATGGGGGAGAGGTTGGCCCGCGTGGCCCGGGTCAGGCGCAGGCGATCCTCCTTGGGGCCCGGGTGGGTGCGCTCGTGGGGGCGGATGGCGCCGGGGCCGTAGTCCTGCACGCGCACCCGACAAAAGAATCCGTGGCGAGTCATGCGCCGGCCGTCGGGGGCGGTGTAGTCCTGCTCCAGCGCCCACAGGGCCGGCTCGCGGTCGTGCACCACCGCGCCCTGCATGCGCCAGTGCTCGAGCTGCTCGTCGGCGCTGGCGTAGGGGTCCTCGCCCTCCGGGAGGTCGATGGAGACCACGTTGTAGGGCGAGCGGGCCATCAGCTCGGCCCGCTGGGCCGCGTCGATGACGTCATACGGGGGGGCGACGACGTCCTGCAGGCCCCCGGTCACCGACAGGTCGTAGTGCAGTGCGCGCAGGGGCTGGATCTCGGCCATCGGCGCGCGGACCCTAGCAGCGCGCCGGCGCGGCCCGGCGCCGGGCCGGCGGACCGCCGGCCGCGCCGCCTTCTAGGCTGTCGTGAACATCGGGGCGTGGCGCAGCCTGGTAGCGCACCTGCTTTGGGAGCAGGGGGTCGCCGGTTCAAATCCGGCCGCCCCGATTGGAGGAAGGGGGTGGAGTGCGGTGGGGTTCGGTGGACCGCCGATGGTCGCCATGCTGTGGGCGGGCCGCAGCCTTACCGAAAAACCCTAGGTCGCTGCCTAGGTCCTCCCGCGGCTGCGGCGCAGGTGCCGGCGAATCCGCCTCGGATCGGCTCGCAGCAGCCGT
>DASYID010000147.1:0-11019 GCA_036252775.1 Solirubrobacteraceae bacterium | reverse complement strand
GGACGCCACCCTGACCGTCGGGCGCTACCACTCCCTGGTGGTCGATCCCGACCTGCCGGACTGCCTGGAGGCGACGGCCACCGGCGATGGGGTGCTGATGGGCTTGCGGCACCGCAGCCTGCCCGCCGAGGGTGTCCAGTTTCACCCCGAGTCGGTGCTCACTCCGTGCGGCCGCCAGCTGCTGGCCACCTTCCTCACCTTCGGGCTCGGGGCCCGCACCCCGGGCGTGAGCTGAGATGCCCAACGACGTCATAACGGCAGCGCTTGACTCGCTGTGCCGCGGGCAGGATCTGACCGCGGAGCAGACCGCGAAGGTGCTGGCGGTGATCATGGCCGGCGAGGCGTCGGAGGTTCAGATCGCGGCGTTTCTGGTCGCCCTGCGGACCAAGGGAGAGACGGTCGCTGAGCTCACGGGCCTGGCCCGCACCATGCGGGCGCTGGCCGCCCCGGTCCTCAGCTCGCGCGAGGACCTCCTCGATACGGCCGGCACGGGTGGTGGACGTCCGACGTTCAACGTGTCGACCACCGCCGCCCTCATCGCCGCCGGAGCTGGCTGTGCGGTGGCTAAGCACGGCAATCGCTCGGCCACCAGCTTGTCGGGGTCAGCCGACCTGCTGGAGGCGCTCGGCGCCCGTATCGATCTGACGCCTGAGGCCGTGGCCACCAGCATCGAGCTGGCCGGCTTCGGCTTCATGTTCGCCCCCGCCCACCATCAGGCCACGCGCTTTGTCGTGCCGGTGCGCAAGGAGCTGGCGGTGCGCACCATCTTCAACTTCCTGGGGCCCCTGACCAACCCGGCCGGGGCCCGCCGCCAGCTCATCGGCCTCTCCGACGTCGCCTTCATGGAGACCATCGCCCTGACGCTGATCTCCCTCGGAGTGGACCGCGCCATGGTGGTGTGCGCCGAGGACGGCATGGACGAGCTCAGCACGATGGGGCCGACGCAGGTTGTAGAGGTCAACGGCGATCGGTTGGAGCGCTACACCGTCTCACCCGGCGACGTGGGCCTGGAGACGGTGACCCCCGGCAAGCTGACCGGTGGGGATCCGCAGGCCAATGCCGCCACCACCCGGTCGGTGCTGGCCGGAGACAGCGGACCAGCCCGCGACCTGGCGCTGCTGAACGCCGGGGCGGCGATCTACGTCGCCGGCCGCGCCGACAGCCTGGCGGCGGGAGTGCAGCGGGCCGCCGTCGCGGTCGACGACGGTTCCGCGCGGGCCACGCTCGAGCGCTACGTGGCGCTCAGCCAGGAGTTGGCGGCGGCGTGAGCGTGCTCGCGCGCATCGTGGCCAGCACCCGGGAGGACCTGCGCGACCGCCGTCAACGCGTGCCCCGGTCAGAGCTCGAGCGCGCCCTGGAGCCCGGCCGCGCCCTGGAGCCCGGCCGCACCGCGCGCTTCGCCGACGTTCTGCGTGGCCCGCAGATCGCGTTGATCGCCGAGCATAAGCGGCGCTCGCCGTCGGCGGGCGTGCTGCGCGAGGGCGCGAGCGTCACCGAGGTCGTCTCGGCCTATGAGCGTGGTGGCGCGGCGGCCCTGTCGGTGCTCACGGAGGAGCGTCACTTCGCCGGTTCGCTGGAAGACCTGCGCGAGGCGCGCCGGGCCAGCACCCTGCCCGTGCTGCGCAAGGACTTCATCGTCGACGCCTACCAGCTCTACGAGGCGGCCGTGGCGGGGGCCGACGCCATCCTGCTGATCGTGGCGGCGCTCGAGACAACGGAGCTCGCGGCCCTCGCCCGCGAGGCTCAGGACCTGGCGCTGGATGTCCTGGTCGAGGTCCACGATCGCGCCGAGCTCGAGGTGGCGCTGAGCATCGGCGCCGACGTGCTGGGCATCAACAACCGGGACCTGACGGACTTCAGCGTCGATGTTGGGCGCACGATCGAGCTGCTCGATTACATCCCGGCCGGCCAACTCGTCATATCCGAGTCCGGGCTGGCCCAGCGCGCCCAGCTGCAGACCCTCCAGCAAGCGGGCGTGCACGGAGTGCTGGTGGGCGAGACGCTGATGCGAGCTGACGATCCCGAGCAGGCCTGTCGTGAGCTCCTGCGCCCGGGCTGACCTTTAGATCCACTTCAGCCGAGCCACTCACACTGGCGGTCATGAAGAACCTGTCCTGGGCCTCGCTGGTGTCCGCACTGATCGGTGGAGCGGTCGTGGCCGCCGTCCTGCTCGCCACCGGCGCCGGCTCCACCACGCACACCACCACCGAGATTGGCCAGGCCCCGCTGCCGGCGTCCAGCGCCAGCGCAAGCTCCGGCGGGTTGACCCCCCGCCAGATCTACGAGCGCGTGGCTCCCGGAGTGGTCTACGTCAGCTCCCAGGTCGTCCAGCGCGTCCAGTCACCGTTTGACCTCTTCCCGCAGGTGCAGCGCGGAACGGCAACCGGCTCGGGCTTCGTGATCGACAAGTCGGGGGACATCGTCACCAACGCTCACGTCATCCAAGGCGCGGTGAAGGTGACCATCCGCCTGGAGGACAAGCGCACCGCCGACGCCAAGGTGGTCGGAAAGGACACCTCCACCGACGTGGCCCTGCTGAAGATCAACCCGGACGGGCTCAACCTCAAGCCGCTCCCCCTGGGCAACTCCAAGCTCATCCACGTCGGTGACGCCACGATCGCGATCGGTAACCCGTTCGGCTATGACCGCACCCTGACCACGGGCGTCGTCTCGGCGCTGCAGCGCCAGATCACTGCGCCCAACGGCTTCAAGATCGACCACGTCATACAGACCGACGCGGCACTGAACCCGGGCAACTCCGGGGGCCCGTTGCTGGACTCCCTCGGCCGCGTGATCGGCATCAACTCCCAGATCGCCACCTCTGACAACGGCACCGGCCAGGGTGGCAACGTGGGGATCGGCTTCGCCGTGCCGATCGACACGGCCAAGCAGATCATTCCCCAGCTCGAGCACGGCGGCAAGGTCAACCACGCCTACCTGGGCTTGACCACGATCGCCATCGACGCCTCGCTGGCCAGCCTCAACCTCCCGACCAAGAGCGGCGCGCTGGTGCAGACCGTGCAAAGTGGCAGCCCGGCCGACAAGGCGGGCATCAAGGGCGGGGACATCACCGCCCAGCTGGCCGGGGGCCAGATCGAGCTCGGCGGCGACATCATCGTGGCCGTGGACGGGCGTGCGGTCAATGCGGCTGACGACCTGTCCAACGCCGTCAGCGCCAAGAAGCCCGGAGACCACATCAAGCTCACGATCCTGCGTCACAGCAAGCGCCAGGATGTCTCGGTGGCGCTGGGCTCGCGTCCGGCGGGCCTGGACAGCGGACAGGGCGGCTCGCCCGGCGGGCCCTTGCCCGGTGGCCCCGGCGGAGCGTCCCCCGGCACGCCAGGTGGCCCCGGCGGAGCCTCCCCCGGTACGCCCGGTGGCCCGGGCGCTCAGGGCGTGCTGCCCGGCGGCTGATCGCGCCCGGTGCCGGCGGGCCGGTCGCTACCGTGTGAGCCATGGGCTCGGGCGCTCCGCGCGTAAAGATCTGCGGCGTCACCACACTCGCCGATGCGCAGCTCGCCGTCACCGCCGGCGCCTGGGCGTTGGGGATGATCTTCTATCCCGACTCTCCCCGGCGCTGCTCGGTTTCGGAGGCGGAGAGGATCGCCGTTGCCCTGCGGCGCCAGGTGCAGCTGTGCGGGGTGTTTGTCAATGCCGGCCTGGATGAGGTCACGCGGATCTCCGAGCGCGTCGGGCTCAGCATGCTCCAGCTTCACGGCGATGAGGGACCGGCGTTCTGCCATGAGGCGCGACGCCGCACGGGGACCCGGGTGATGAAGGCCGTTCAGCTCGCCGCCCGCGCGGACGTCCAGGCGCTGGAGCGCTTTCACACCGACCTGCACCTGGTCGACGGCCGGGCCCGCGGCCTGCGGGGCGGCACGGGCGAGCCGTTTGACTGGTCGCTGCTTGCCCATCGACGCTCGCCGATCCCCTTGGTGCTCAGCGGCGGACTTACCGCCGAGAACGTCGCCGAGGCCATTCGCCGGACCGAGCCCTACGCCGTGGACAGCGCCAGTGGGACCGAGTCAGAGCCCGGACGCAAGGACCCCGAGCGACTGGCCCGCTTCTTTGACCAGGTCCGGGCCACCGGGACACCCGAGACGGAGGATGATCCGGCCAGGGCGATGACACCCGAGACGGAGGATGATCCGGCGCGGGCGATGACACCCGAGACGGCCGATCCGCGATGAGCGCAACCGATCACGTACCGCAGCGCTTCGGCCCCTATGGCGGTCAGTACGTCCCCGAGACCCTCATGCCCGCCCTGGCCGAGCTCACCCGGGCGTGGTCTGAGGCCCGCGAGGACCCGGCCTTCAAGGCTGAGCTCGACGCGCTCCTGACCGACTTCGCGGGCCGGCCGACGCCGCTGTACCGCGCCGAGGCGATCAGCCGCCAGGTCGGCCATCCCGTCTACTTCAAGCGCGAGGACCTGCTGCACACCGGCTCGCACAAGCTCAACAACGCGCTCGGGCAGGCGCTCCTGGCCCGGCGAATGGGCAAGCGCCGGATCATCGCCGAGACCGGCGCGGGCCAGCACGGCGTGGCCTCTGCCACCGTCTGCGCCCTGCTGGACCTCGAATGCGTGGTCTACATGGGGGAGGAGGACATTCGGCGCCAGGCTCCAAACGTCGAGCGCATGCGCCTGCTGGGCGCCAAGGTAGAGCCGGTCCGCACTGGCGCGCGCACGCTGAAGGAGGCCGTCTCGAGTGCGATCCGCGACTGGGTGGCCAACGTCCACAGCACGCACTACATAATCGGGTCTGCCGTCGGCCCGGCGCCCTATCCGGTGATGGTCAGAGATCTCCAGCGCGTGATCGGCGACGAGGCGCGGGCTCAGGTGCTCGAGCGTGAGGGCCGGCTGCCGGAGCGCGTCATCGCCTGCGTGGGGGGCGGCTCGAACGCGATTGGGATGTTCACGGCCTTCCGCGAGGACACCGAGGTAGCTCTGGTGGGCGTCGAGGCCGCCGGGGAGGGGCTCGACAGCGGCCGCCACGGCGCGCCGCTGACCGTCGGGGGCCGGCCCGGGATCCTGCATGGCTCGCTGTCGGCGATCATGCAGGACGAGCAGGGACAGGTCACCGAGGCCCACTCGATCTCGGCGGGCCTCGACTACCCGGGGGCGGGGCCCGAGCACGCCTTCCTGCGCGACTCGGGACGCGCCCGCTACGTCGCCGTCACCGACCGGGAGGCGGTGGAGGCGTTCCGACGCGTGACCCGCCTGGAGGGGATCATCCCCGCGCTGGAGCCGGCCCATGCGCTGCACTGGGTGCTGAGCAACCCGGACGGAGCCCTCGACGTGGTGTGCCTGTCGGGCCGAGGCGACAAGGATCTCGCCGAGGTCCTTGCCCAGCCCGAGGGCGAGACTGAGTGAGCGACTCGCGGCGGATCGCGGCCGCGTTCAGGGGTCATGGCCGCCGGGCCGCCCTGATGCCGTACCTGATGGGCGGATTCCCCGACCTGGCCGGCTCGCAGCGGATCGGACAGGCCTATGTGGACGGCGGAGCGGACCTGATCGAGCTGGGCGTTCCCTACTCCGACCCGCTGGCCGACGGCCCGGTAATCCACGATGCCGGGACGCGGGCACTGGCGTCCGGGGCGACGGTCGAAGGGGTCCTGGAGGTGGGGGCCGAGCTCGCCGCCAGCGGGTGCCCGATCGTCGTCATGTGCTACGCGAACCTCGTGCTCGCCCGGGGACCGGAGCGCTTCGCTGGAGCCCTCGCCGAGGCTGGTGTGAGTGGGCTTATCGTGCCTGACCTGCCGTTGGAGGAGGCGAGCGAGACCCTTGCCGCATGCGACGCGCGCGACGTGGCGCTGGTGCCGCTGGTGGCCCCCACCACCACCGAGCAGCGCCTGGCGGCGATCGGTGAGCGGGCCCGCGGCTTTCTCTACGCCGTGTCGGTGACCGGGACCACGGGCGAGCGTCAGGCGCTGTCAGCGCGCTTCGCCGAGGTGGTCACCCGCGCCCGCAGCCACACCGCCGTTCCGGTGGCCCTGGGCTTCGGCATCGCGACCGCCGAGCAGGCTCGTGAGGCGGCGGACGCCGGAGCGGACGGTGTGATCGTCGGCAGCCGCCTGGTGCGTGCGGCGGCCGAGGCCGCCGATGCCGGTGGCGACCCAGCCGTCGCGGTGGGCGAGATCTTGGCCTCGCTGGCCGGCGGCCTGGCCCCATAGCCCCACCCTTCCTTCGGTTAGGATTCCGCCACCATGGGTCTGCTGCTCACTACGACCGCCGGGCTGGTCGTGTGGATCGTTCTTTGGGCCCTGGGGGTCAAGGGCTTTGACGCCTTCATGATCACCCTGCTGCTGGTCTTGGTGGGGGCCACCGCCCGCATCCTGCTCCCCTTCCTGCCCGGCGGGCGGGAGTGATCTCGCCGGGCCGACGGCCCGGCGCACGCACGACGAGGCTGGCGGCCGGCCTTACGGTTCTCAGCGCAGCGGGTCTTATGCTGGCCGCCATCGCCCTCGGGGGCTGTGGGCTGGTACCGGCCGGACCCAGCGCGACCACCGTCACGATCTACTCCAGCCTGCCGCTGCAGGGGGGACGGCAGACGTGGGCACGCGACATGGTGTGGGGCGAGAAGCTCGCCCTGGGGGAGGCTGGGGGTCAGGTGGCCGGTCTGCACATCGGCTACGCCTCGCTGGATGACGCCGATCCGGCCACCGGACGCTGGAACGCGGTCAGGACCGCCGCCAACGCCCGCGTCGCCTCTCAGGACAAGTCGACGATCGCCTACATCGGAGACTGGGACTCGGGGGCCACAGCCCTCTCCCTCCCCCTGATCAACGGGGCAGGCCTGGTGCAGGTCAGCCCGGGCGCCTCCTACCAGGGCCTGACCGCCGCGGGCAGTGGGCCGGATGAGCCCCAGCGGTTCCTTCCCCTCGGCCGTCGGAACTTCGGGCGACTGGTGCCCACCGACCGGCAGCAGGCCCCGGCCCTGATTCGCTACATGCGCGAGCTTGGGGTGCGGCGCATCGTCGTGCTCGCCGACCAGAGCCACATCGGCGCGGCTTCAGCCGGCCTGGTCACCGCTCGGGCTCGCCAGGCCGGGATCGGCGTGGTGGCGCCGGCGGGCGCGGGCCGAGGGCTGGCGGCTGCGATCTCCGATGCACGGGCCGGGGGGGCCGACGCGCTCGTGGTCCCCGGCGATGCCCCCGCCAGCGCCGGCGCCCTGTTGGCCGCCCTGCGTGGCGGCCGAGGCCGTCGCCTGAAGCTGTTCGTTGGCTACTCAGCCTTCTCCCCCGAGAGCCTGCCCCGCCTGGCCTCGGCGGGAAACGAGGTCTTCCTGGTCACGCCGGCCCTGCCGGTCGACCGCTACGGACCCGCGGGCCGGGCGTTCGTGTCGGCGTTTCGCTCGCGCTTCGGCACCGATCCCGGGCCCTGGGCCGCCTACGGGTACGAGGCGATGAAGGTCGTCCTGTCCGCCCTGCGGGCGGCGGGGCCTCGGGCCGCCGACCACCAAGCGGTGATCAACGCCATGTTCGCGCTGGGTGAGCACGACTCGGTGCTCGGGCGCTACGCCATCGGGCCTGGGGGCGACGGCACTCTGCGGCGCTTCGTCGGCGAACGGCTGCGGGGCGGGCGCCTGGTCTTCGACCGCCCGCTGGGCTGATTCACCCCAGGGCGGCGACCAGCGCCTGATCGAGCTGGGGATACTCGAAGCGATGTCCGAGGGCTACGGCGCGCGCGGGCACCGCACGCTGGCCGGCGGTGATGACCTCCGCCATCTCTCCGAAGAGCAGGCGCAGAGCCCGACCCGGGACCGGGACCACCGCCGGCCGGTGCAGGGCACGCCCCAGGGCCTTGGAGAACTCGGCGTTGGTCGCCGGCTCCGGCGCGGTCGCGTTGACCGGTCCCTGCCAACGGGAGTCCTCAAGCGCGTTGACGACGAGTCCGACCACGTCGTCGAGGTGGATCCACGGAACGAACTGTCGTCCACCCGCCACCGGGCCTCCGAGCCCGGCGCGAAACGGTGGCAGCATCTTGGCCAGGGCGCCCGCCGAGCGGTCGAGCACCACTCCGGTGCGCAGCAGAACGGTGCGCGTGCCGAACTGGGTGGCGGCGGCCGCCGCCGCTTCCCAGGCGACGCAGACCTGCGACAAGAAGCCCTCTCCGGCCGGGGCTGACTCGTCCAGGCGCTCGTCGCTGCGCGGGCCGTAGTAGCCGGTCGCCGAGCCGCTTATGAGCACGCCGGGGCGCGGGTCCGCGTCGCGCAGGGACTCCACCAGATGACGGGTGCCGAACACGCGGCTGTCTCGGATCGCCTGCTTGGAGGCCTCAGTCCAGCGCTGAGCCACGTTCTCCCCGGCCAGGTGAACTACGGCGTCGCGGCCGTTGAGGGCTCCCACGGGAGCCCGACCAGCTAGTGGGTCCCAGCCCTGGGCGGGCACGCCCAGCGACGCCGAGGCGCGATCGGGGTCGCGACTGAGCACGGTGACCTCGTCGCCGCGGTCGCGCAGCCTTGCGACCAGGCGCTGGCCGACCAGGCCGGTGGCCCCGGTGAGGGTGATCCTCATGCCCTCTGTACGGCGGGGTTGCCGGCGTGGCTCACGACACCGACTGAAACTGGCTGGTGTCGCCGCTGGCGAAGCCGACCTCGTTGCCGGCCTGGGCGGTGCCGGCGGTTCGGGCCTGTTCGGCCACGGCCGCCGCCACCGCCGGCGCCACCTCGCGGTTGAACACCGACGGGATGATGTAGTCCTCGCGCAGCTCGTCCTCGGAGACGATGTCCGCGATCGCCCGGGCGGCGGCCATTTTCATGTCCTCGTCGATATTGGCCGCACGGACGTCCAAGGCGCCCCGGAAGATGCCGGGGAAGGCCAGCACGTTGTTGATCTGGTTCGGGTAATCCGAGCGGCCGGTGGCCATGATGCGTACGAACGGGGCGGCTTCCTCGGGACTGACCTCGGGGTTGGGGTTGGCCATGGCGAAGACCATCGCGTCGGCTCGCATGCGGTCCAGGGCCTCCGGCGGCATGACCCGCGCGCCGGACAGCCCGATGAACAGGTCGGCCCCCTCGATCACCTCGGCGGGGGAGCCGGCGCGGCGGTCGGGGTTGGTGACCTCGGCGTACCAACGCTTGATGTCGGTCATCGAGCCGTCCTGGTAGTCGGAGCGATCGGTATGGATGGCTCCCTGGGAGTCGGCGCCGATCACGTGGCGCACCCCCGCCTCGAGCAGGATCTTGGTCACGGCGACGCCGGCCGCGCCCAGCCCGGTGACCAGCACGTGGATCTCCTCCAGGCGCCGGCCGGTGAGCTTGACGGCATTGAGCAGCGCCGCCAGCACGACGACCGCCGTGCCGTGCTGGTCATCATGGAAGACGGGGATCTCCAGCTCGGCCTTCAGGCGGTCCTCGATCTCAAAGCAGCGCGGCGCCGAGATGTCCTCCAGGTTGATGCCGCCGAATCCCGGTGCGATCGCGCGCACCGCGGCCACGATCTCGTCGGGATCTTTGGTGTCCAGGCAGATCGGGAAGGCGTCGACGCCTCCGAACTCCTTGAACAGCATGGCCTTGCCCTCCATGACCGGCATCGCCGCCTCGGGACCGATGTCGCCCAGACCCAGCACGGCGGTGCCGTCTGACACCACCGCGACGGTGTTGCGCTTGATCGTGTACTGAAACGCCTTGGTGGGATCCTCGGCTATGGCCAGGCACACCCGAGCCACCCCCGGGGTGTAGGCCATCGAGAGATCGTCCCGGGTCTTGAGGGGGTGCTTGTTGTGCTGCTCGATCTTGCCCCCCATGTGCAGCATGAACGTGCGGTCGGTGGTGTCGATAACCCGGGCGGAGGCCAGCCCGTCGATGGCGCCGAGGATCTGGCCCCAGTGGTCCTGATCGGAGGCGTTGACGGTGATGTCGCGGATCGTCCGCTCACCGCTGACCTCGACCAGGTCGATGGCCCCGATGCCGCCGTTGGCCTCCCCGATGGCGCTGGCCACCCGGCCCAGCATCCCCGGGCGGTCCTCTATCTCCACGCGGATGGTGAGGCTGTACTGGGCGCTTGGGGTCAGGGGCATGGGCGTGGGGAAGCAGGGCCGACCGGCGGCATGGCGGGGTGGGCCCGGGGAGGCGAGTCGGGGGAAGGCGGCTGATCCTATCGGCGGCAGGGGGACGCCAGCGCGGCCCCGCCGACCAGCGACCCGGCGGACCGGCCGGCGAGGCCACGAACCTCTCCCTAGAGTGCCCGTCCGTGGCGGCCGACGAACCGCGTCTGTTCCTGATCGACGGCAACAGCCTCGTGTACCGGGCCTTCTTCGCCCTGCCCGAGTCGATCGCCACCTCCACCGGCTTTCCCACCAACGCCATCTTCGGCTTCGCCTCGATGCTGGTCAAGATCCTCACCGAGTATGGGTCGCGACCTACGGTCGTGGTGTGGGACGCCGGCAGCTCGGGGCGCAAGGAGGTCTACCCCGACTACAAGGCCCAGCGCGCCAGCCGCCCGGACCTGCTGAGGCAGCAGTGGCCACACCTGGAGCCGCTGGTGGAGGCCTTCGGCTACCGCAACGTCAAGGTCGACGGCTATGAGGCCGACGACGTGATCGCTTCGATCGCCGAGCACGCCCGCGGGCGCGGGGTCCCGGTGATGATCGTCACCGGCGACCGCGACGCCTTCCAGCTGGTTGACCCCGAGGGCCTGATCAAGGTGATGGCCACCTCCCGGGGCATCACCGAGACCAAGATCTACAGCCACGATGAGGTCCTGGACCGCTACGGCATACCCCCCGAGCTGATCCCCGACTTCTACGGCCTGAAGGGCGACACCTCCGACAACATCCCGGGCGTTCCCGGCATCGGGGAGAAGACGGCCTCCTCGCTGCTGCAGGAGTTCGGCTCCCTGGAGGAGGTTCTGGGCGCGGTGGAGCGCATCTCCGGGGCCAAGCGCAAGCAGAACCTGATCGATCACGCCGAGGACGCCCGCGTGTCCAAGCGGCTGGCCACGATGGTGCGCGACATCGACCCGGGCTTCGATGCGCTGGAGGAGTCCGCGCGCGACCCCGACCGCTCACGCCTGCGCGAC
>DASYID010000146.1:0-4076 GCA_036252775.1 Solirubrobacteraceae bacterium | reverse complement strand
CGCGCACCCGCATGTGCTTGACGGTGATGTGCAGGCTGGCGTCGCGCGGTGCGCGGGCGGTGGCCCGGACCACTCCGCGCGCAAATCGCCCCACGGCCCCACGCGAGTGGCTGAGTGCGAGCGCCACCGAGGTCGGCGCCTGCTGTCCCTCGGCGGGCCGCGGGCTGGTTGCGGAGGTCGGGCGCGGCTGGTCGGGCCGGAACGGGGCCGGGCGGGCGTGGAGGGCCCGCTCGGCGGTGCGGCGGGCGTCGAAGGTCAGGCGAGCGCCCGCGGCGCTGAGGCGAAACACGCGCCCGGCTGCGCCGACCACGATCGGCCGGCGCAGCTGCGCTCCGAGTCGGTGGCGCAGACGGTCGGTCGCGGCGTCCACGGTCAGACCCGAGACGTCGACCCCGCCCGCGCTCACACCGGTGCCGATCACGCGTGTGTCGGCCGCGATCGCCGGGGAGCACAGCCCGGCGATCGCCGCCCATGGGGCGGCCATCGCGCAGGTCCGGCTGAGCGGGTGCAGGTCGGGCACGCCGGCAGGGTAACGGTGACCCTCGCGCCAATCCGCAAGCGAGCTTTCAGCGCGCCGGCTCGCGCGCGCCGGCCCGCCCGCGACGGTTCGGTGGCCTGGGCCTGGGCCTGGGCCTGGGCCTGGGCCTGGGTCTGGGTCTGGGCCTGGGCCTGGTCCTGGGGTCCGTCAGGCGCGGCCGTAGACCGGTACGCGCGCTCCACTGGTCGGGGCCGACTCCGGCGAGCACAGAAAGCGGATCACGCTGGCGATCTGGGCGGGCGGCACCCAGCCTGACCGGTCGGCATCGGGGAGGGCGCTTCGGTTGGCGGGCGTGTCGATGACGCCGGGCAGGACCGCGTTGGTGCGGATCCCGTCGGCGCCGTACTCGGCGTTCAACGCATCGACCAGGCCGAGTAGGGCCGCCTTGGCGCTGATGTAGCCGGCGGCCCCTGGGAACGGGCGCTCGGTGGCACGCGTGCCCACGCACACGATGGCTCCCTCGCCGCGCGTCAGCAGCGCCGGCAGGGCGGCCGCACACACCAGGTAGGTGGCGCGCAGGTTGAGACGAAACTGACGCTCGAAGTCCTCAACCGGTGTCTCATGGACGCGACCGCCAGAGCTGAACCCGCCGATCAGGTTGACCACCGCCGCCAGGGGATGGCGGTCTGACGAACACGCGGCCTGGACACAGGCCGACACGTCACCGGCCTCAAACAGGTCGGCCTCCAGGGTCACGAGCTCTCCGGCCCCTGCGGGGGAGGGGTTGGTCGCCGTCGGGTCTGGGGTGTGACGGTGGGGAGCGATCACGCGCCAGCCGTGGGCCCGGAATTCCTCGACCACCGCCGACCCCAGTCCGCCGGTGCCTCCTGTGATCAGGGCGGTGGCGTTCATCGTCGAGCACGAGCGTAACCAAGCGGTGCGTCCGCCCGCGGGTCTACCGTGGAAATCATGCTGATCCGCGAGCTCACCGACGGCCAGGAGATCGACCAGGTGCTGCTCGTGCGCGAGGCCGAGCGGCGGCGCAAGCGAGACGGGTCAGACTTCCTGCGGCTCGCTCTGGGCGATCGCACCGGGTCGGTGACCGCCATGGTCTGGGACGGCGTGGCGGAGGTCGGCGAGCTCTTGCGACCCGGCCAGCCGGTCAGGGTCCGGGGCCGGTTTGCCTGTCATCAGCGCTACGGACCTCAGATCAACCTTCAGGGTGTCGAGCGTCCACAGCCCGGGAGCTTCAGCCTGGAGGATCTGCTCGACGGCCCCGCGCGCTCGGCCGAGCACATGGAGGCCGACCTGCGCGAGCTGCTCGACACGGTTCAGAATCCCCACCTGAGGGCGCTGCTGGCCTGTGTGTTTGGCGAGAGCTCGGAGCTGTGGGGCGACTACCGGCTGGCGCCGGCGGCCAAGTACTACCACCAGGCCTACCGCCACGGCCTGCTCGAGCACTCGCTCGGAGTGGCCCAGGCGGTGAGCGCGATTTCGGCCACGTTTCCCGGCATCGACCGCGACGTGGCGGTGACCGGGGCGTTGCTGCACGACATCGGCAAGCTCGAGGCCTACACCAGCGGCGAGGCGAACATCGATCTCACCGACGCGGGTCGCCTACAGGGCGAGATCCCGCTCGGCTACTACCGGATCCGGCGCACGATCGAGGACCTCGAGGGCTTCCCGGGTGAGCTGGCCCAGGCGGTGCTGCACATCATCCTGGCCCACCACGGGTCCCTCGAGCACGGCAGCCCGGTGCTCCCCTGTACGCGCGAGGCGACCCTGGTGCACATGATCGACAACCTCGGGGGTCGCCTGGGCAGCTTCGACCGCCTCGAGAAGGAACTGGCGACCGGAGAGCAGTGGTCCTCCTTTGATCGGGCCATCGGCACGGGAGCCTTCTTTGCGGCTCGGGGGAGCGACCGCGAGGACGCCCGCCAGGCTGCCTAGCTGGAGGCCCCGGCACTCACTGGGGCCCCGGCACTCCCTGGAGGTCCCGGGGCTCATCGTCCAGGAGCTCGCGGATCTCCGACACCGCGGCGGCCACCCGCTCGAGGTACTCCTGGCGACGCTCGGGGGCGAGATGCTCGCCCTGGCCGAGGAGCATCTCCACGAAGCCCGACACCACGGCCAGGGGCGTGCGGAGGTCGTGGACGAGGGTCTGCAGACGCTCGTCGGGCCCGGCGGGCTCTCCCGCTTCGGGCAACCGCCCTAGCCCTGGTCGGGTCGCTCGTTGAGCCGGATCTCGCCCCGCTCGAGAGCGATGGCGATCGCGTGGACACGGTTGCGGGCCTGAAGCTTGCGGATGGCGTTGCGCACGTGGGTGCGCACCGTCTCCACCGAGATGGAGATCTCGCCGGCGATCGCCTCGGCCGTGAGCCCCTCGGCCATGTGGTGCATGATCTCTCGCTCGCGGGGAGAGAGCTGGGGCACGCGGGAGGTGGCCGGCGCGGACAGCAGCACACGATCCAGGCGCGGGTCCACGTAGGTGCCGCCCTGGGCCACCTGCTCGATGGCCGCGCGCAGCTCCTCCATGGAGCCGGCCTTCAGTGCGTAGCCGCGAGCACCGGAGTCAAGCCCCTCATAGAGCAGCTCGACATCGTTGTCGCCGGTATACAGGACGATGCCCAGGTTCGGGAAGCGGGCCAGAAGGTCGCGGGTCAGCTCGGTGCCGCTCCCATCGGGCAGACGTATGTCGACCAGGGCCACGTCGGGCTCTGAGTGCTCGACCAGGTCCACCGCGCTGGCCACGTTGCCCGCCGTGCCCACGATCTGCAGCCCTCCATCGCCCAGCATGAGCTCGAGCCCATCGCGCAGGGCCTCATGGTCGTCGATTATCGCCAGCCGGGTCATGGCGGCACTGTATGCCCTGGGAGGGCGGCGCGCGATGTCGCCGTGGGCGCTCGGGCCCGGCCTGGTCGCAGGCAAAGCTCGCAAATAGCGGCGCCAGCGGCCCGCCGGCACGGTTGCTCTCGGGGCCGGGTTCTATCTTGGGACCGCATGGCCAAGGACACCGAGAAGCTGATCCGCCAGCTCTCGCTGATCTCATACCTGATGGCCGAGCGCCGGCCCGTCACCGCGCTCGAGATTCGGCGGGACGTCGAGGGCTACAGCGGCATGAACGAGGACGCGTTCGCCCGGCGCTTCTACGCCGATCGCGCCGAGCTCGAGTCGCTGCGCATCCACCTCACGGTGGAGAAGCCGATCGACGGTGTGGCCGAGCAGGAGAACTACTCCCTGCGCCCGGAGAACTTCCACCTGCCCGCGATCGAGTTCTCAGACCAGGAGCTGGCGGCGCTGCAGACGGCGCTGTCGCTCCTGGACGGCGAGTTCGCCTACGCCGAGCCCCTGCGCCTGGCGCTCCAGCAGATCACCTGGGGACGCCCGAGCCCGTTGCGGGCTCCCGAGCAGGGATCGGTGGCCCTGGGAATCACCGCTTCGGCCGGAGGCCATGAGCTCTCCCAGCGCCTGGCGAAGATCGAGACGGCGATCTTCCGCAACAAGACGGTCACCTTCGACTACTACACGATGGAGCGCGACGCGGTCGGCGCGCGCAAGGTCGACCCCTATCACCTGCTCTTCCAGGGCGGCCAGTTCT
>DASYID010000145.1:0-5114 GCA_036252775.1 Solirubrobacteraceae bacterium | reverse complement strand
GATCAGGATGTGGCTGGCGCGGTGAGCGTAGGAGCACCAGGTCTTGACGCCATCGAGCACCCATTCGTCGCCGTCGCGCCGCGCTCGTGCCCGCAGCGCACCGACATCCGATCCCGCCTCGGGCTCGGACATGGCGATGGCCAAGCTGCCCCCGGCAGCGAAATGAGACAGGTGCTCGGCGCGCTGGGCCTCGGAGCCGAAGCGCATCAGCGCCCCGGCCACGATAAGGCTGACCCCGTAGGCCCCGATCGGTGCCCGGCCGCGTCCGGTCTCTTCGAGAAACAGGGCCGCATCCACGAATGAGCCCCCCGAGCCCCCGTAGCGCTCGGGCACGGTCACGCCGTACCAGCCCAGCTCGGCCATCCGCCGGGCGATCGTCTCGGAGTGGTGATCGTCGCGCTCGCCCAGGTCCGTCACGCGGCCCTCCGCGCACTCGCGCTCGCAGAACTCGCGCAGGGCCCGCACGAAATCGCGCTGTTCGTCGGACAGGCCGAGGCTCACGCGCCCAGAGACTAGCGGCGCCGCATCGGCTGCGAAGATGGACGGATGGCTCGACCGAGCGCGATCCGGTCGCTGACGATCGGCGGCGGCCTGATCACCGCGCTGCTGATGGCTGGCTGCGGGGGCGGCGGGGCGGTCTCAGGTCCCCTGCACCCCACCGCCCAGCTGCGACTCGAGAAGCCGGGCCTGGCCCTGGACCGTCCGTTTGACCGCCCGGCCCCGACCTCCGCGCTGACCGACACGTTTGAGCTCAACGGCTCGGCGCCCGTAGCCAACCGGACCACCACGCTGGCCGCTGATGGCTTGCATGTCGGTGTGCGCGCCCACGCGCCCGGGACCTGGGAGGGCTACTTCGCCGTCACCCGCGCGTCGTTTCCGACCGGCTCGGTCTTTCACGTGCGGATGCAGCGGCCTCCGGCTACCGTGGCGGCCGCGACCGAGACCGGCGAGACGGTGTTCGCCGTGCAGACGGGCACCACCAAGCAGACCGGGGACATCAACTACGTGCTCGTCTCCAGCCTCTCCACGGGAGGATCGACCCACTGGGCGGTGGGCTACGCCCACGGGCACATCGCCAACGCGAGCACCTCGATCCTGTGGCACGGGCCTAACTCGCCCAGCGCCGAGCTCGGGCAGGACATCACCTTGCGCACCGACGGTCACCGCGCCCTGGAGGTCTACTTCGGTGCTCAGCGCGTCTACGCGTCAAGCGCGCTGAGCATGCAGATCGAGCCGCCCCTGCAGCCCTACCTGGAGGTTCAGGGCCGGGGCATCGCCTACGAATCGCGCTTCACCGGCTTCTGGGTCACCCGCGGCGCCGCCATCACCGTGTTGGGCCTGGCCCGCGGCGACCGCGTGCAGCTGGCCGCCCCCGGCAGCGGCCCGATCACCGGCCGCGCCGACGCGGACGGCACGGCTCGCCTGACTCCCCCTCTGCCCGAGGTCCGCGGGCACGGAGCCCTCAGCGTTCAACGCGGCTCGGTCTCGGTCAGCCGGACGGTGGATTACGCCGGGGGCGACGAGTACCGGCTCTCGGGTTGAGCCTCAACGCATGATGCCGGTGTGCCCGAGCGAGAAACGCCCGGGTTGGGGCCAGACGCTCAGGCCATGCGGGCCCTGGCCGACCGGGATGCGGGCCAGCAACCGGCCCGTCCGGGTGTCCAGGGCGTAGACCTCGGCGTCGTAGCGCCCGCTGAGCCAGAGCGTGCGTCCGTCGATCGAGACGCCGCCCATGTCGGGGCTGGCCTTGCCGGGAATCTTCCACTTGTGAATCACCCGGCGCGTGGCGAAGCTCACCACCGAGACCGAGCCCTCGCCGCGGTTGGACACGTACATGGAACGGCTGTCGCGGCTCGGATACAGGCCGTGCGCCCCCACGCCCGTGCGCAGGAACCCGATCACCTTGAAGCTGTGGGGGTTGATCTTCCACAGGCCCCCGCCGGCCTGGTCGGCGGCATAGAGAACCTTGCCGTCCGGGGCGAGCTTGACGTCCTGGGGGCTGGCCGCGCCCCCGGCCAGGTGCAGGGTCTTGACCACACGCTGGCGCCTGAGGTCGACCTCGATCATGGCGGCACCGAACTCGCAGCTGGCGTAGGCGTAGCGGCCCTGTGCGGAGAAGTCCATGTGGTCGACCCCGGGGCAGCCGGGCACCGACAATGAGTGACGCAGGCGCATCGTGTGGGGATCGCGGAAGTCGAGCTGCTTGAGCTTCTCCGCCACCACGATCGCGTAGTCGCCGGCAGGAGTGAAATAGAGGTTGTAGGGGTCTGCCACCGGGATGTCACGCCCCCGGGGCCGGCCGCTGATCGGATCGACCGGCGTCAGGGTGTTGGACAGGTCATTGTCGACGTAGAGCGTCTTCAGATCCCAGGACGGCGTCACGTGCTGGGGCAGCTGACCGACCTTGAAGTGGGCTACGACGCGCATCTTGGCGGGATCGATCACGTCGACCGTGTTGCTCATCGTGTTGGGCACATAGACACGCGAGCGCACGTTACGAACCGTCGGGCTGAGCATGCCCGCCCCGTCGGCGAAGTAGATGTTTCCGGCCGCAGGCCTCGGCTGACTGACCGGTGGGGAACCGGGGCCCCGCCCGCCCGGAAGCGGGGTGGAGGACGGCGCCGCCGGCGACGCGGGAGGCCGGGGCGAGGAGGAGCCGCAGCCGGTCAGCAGGGCGATCGCCAGCGGTGCGAGCGCCAGCATGAGGACCCCCCGCGCGGCAGCGAGGCGACGGGTCGGGCGTGAGGGGCGCGCGGGCGAGGGCATGGGGCGAGCGAGGGTCGTCCGGTGCCCGGACGCTGCGGCCGGTGAATCATGGTCGGCCAACCTAAATCGTCGATCAAACGGGCTAGGCCGCCCTACCTAGGGGCAGAGCCGGACGGGCAGCGTCTTGAGCTGGTTGATGAACGGCGACTCGACGAAGGTCGGCTCGCCGTCCATCTGCATCTGCGGGTAGCGAGCCAGGGTCTCCTCGAACATGATCCGCAGCTCGAGCCGGGCCAGAGCGGTACCCAGGCAGAAGTGCCGGCCCCCCGCCCCGAACGCCTGGTGTTCGGGGTTGCGGGTGACATCGAAGCGCTCGGGATCCTCGTAGCGAGTCTCGTCGCGATTGGAGGAGACGTACCACATGATCACCTTCTGGCCCTGGCGAATCGTCTGGCCGCCCAGCTCGGTGTCGCAGGTGGCAGTGCGACGGAAGTGCGCGAAGGCCGGGAACATCCGCAGGGCTTCTTCCACGGCGCTGGGGACCAGGGATCGGTCCTCGAGCAGCAGTTGGCGCTGGTCGGGGTTCTCCATCAGCGCCCGCATGCCGCTGGCGTAGGTGGCCTTGGTGCTGTCGTTGCCCGCCGCCACCAGCAGGAAGAAGCCCATCACGATCTCGTGCTCCTCCAGGCGCTCCCCGTCGATGTCGGCGTGGACGAGCAGGCTGGTGAGATCGTCGGTGGGCTGTTCGCGCCGCTGAGCGATCATCGCGCGACAACGCTCGAAGATCTCGGGGATGTCCCTCTCCACCGCCGCCTCGATGCCCCCCGGGTTGAGGTCGGGGTCGCTGGCGCCCAGGGTGGCGTTCATGAGACTGGCCCAGATCGCGTCGTCCTCGGGCGGGATGCCCATGAAGCTGCCGATGACGCGCGAGACCACCGGCTGGGCCACTTCTGAGACCAGGTCACAGCGCTCACGACCCTCGAGGCCGTCTAGGACGCCCGCGGCGATGTTGCGAATGGCCTGCTCGTGGCCCGCGATGCGCTTGGGTGAGAAGCCGAGCTGAAACAACGCCTTGAGGCGATCGTGCTTGGGCGGGTCCATCCCGATGAACATGGCTCGGCTGAGCTCGATCGGGAACGCCGCCATCACCGCCGTAACACCCCCCAGCTCGGAGGAGAACGTGCGCCAGTCGCGACTGACAGCGTGAATGTCATCGGCCCTGGTCACCGACCAGAAGCCGTCCTCGGTGGGGTACTCGGTGATGCGATCGCTCCAGTGCACCGGGCAGCTCTGGCGCATCTGTGCGAACAGCTCGTGCGGCGGACCCCCGGCCCACAGCTCGCGCTCGATCACCAGGACTCCGTCCAGGTCGCCATCCACCGCTGTCATGACGCCTCCCCTCGCTTGGCCACGGAGAGTCAGAGGCTACCCGGGCGGCCCGCCGCCGGCAGGCCGCCGCGAGGTTGGAGACCTCCGAGCCGACCTCCTCCACGATCCCCATCGGCTCGTGGACGAGGATGTCCCCGGCGTCGATGAACGGTCCCATGAACCTCATAGAGATGGCGGTCCGAGCCGCCGATGCCACTGGACGTGACCCGGACGATGGCGTGGTGGGCTGCCGCTAGTTACCACCGCGATGCGTCGTCCAAGCTCCTACCGTCGCGCTGCCGTCGCCCGAACTCGGCGGGCCCAACCCTGGCGTCGCGACCCGGGCCGGGGCGGCGTGGCGGTGGGTGGACGATGGCTGACGGCGCCGCGCCGGCGTGCGCCGGGGGCGGCACAGGTGATAGCGGCGCACGGCGCGGTAGGGGCGGCCGCCGACCGTGCCGGTGATGACTACGGTCACGCCGCGGCGAGGACGGCCGCGCAGGTCGATGAGCGCCGTCGGGCGCGGGCCCGGCCTGACTACCACCCGCCGTCCGTCCACCCTCACGGCGGCGTGACGCAGACCACCCTGCCGGGGACCCAGCCGGATGCCAAAGCGCCGGCGAGACACGCAGCCCCCCGCGCAGGCCCCCCGCACCGCCAGCCGTCCGCGAGCCGTCGTGAAGGTCGCCCGCAGTACGCGGCTGGCCGCGTCGTACGACCATGCCGAGGCCGGCAGGGGACGACCGTCGAGCGTGACCGAGCAGGGTGCGAACGGGTGCTCGAGCGTGGCCGTCGACATCTGCAGGGAGTAGCGGCGGGTGACCACGTCGCCAAGCGCCATGACGATCGTGCCGTCGCTCTCCTGGGTGGCCAGCCGGCCGCCGACCCCCAACGAGCCGGTGAAGCGCCCGCGCGGAAAGGAGAGCAGCGACATGGCGTGCGCCCGATCGCCGAGGTGCACCATTCCGGTTCCGTAGCCGGTCAGCGTCGACACGTCACTGGGCAGCATCGGGATCGTCGCGCCGGCCCGGACCAGCAGC
>DASYID010000144.1:0-13101 GCA_036252775.1 Solirubrobacteraceae bacterium | reverse complement strand
CCAACAGCGTCGTCACCCAGAGCCTCGAGCCGTTCACGATCGCGGCCGGAGCGCCCGCCCGGGCACTCCGGCGCGTCGAGTACGAGCGGCCGCCCGGTGGGGCGGCCGAGGGCTAGCTGCGGGCCAGCTCGGCGCGGAAGGCGGCCAGCTCCTCGGGGTCGATCGAGTACAGGTGCTCGGGACCCGGGAAGCGAGCGCCTCGAACCTCCGCGGCGTATTCGGCTACCGCGGCCACCATCTGGCCCTTGAGCTCGGCGTAGCGCTTGGCGAAGCGGGGGGCGTGACCCTCATAGATCCCGAGCAGGTCGTGGAGCACGAGCACCTGCCCATCGGTCGCCGGTCCGGCGCCGATGCCGATCACCGGGATCTCCATGCGGGGCATCAGCTCGGCCGCCACCGCCGCCGGGATCGCCTCGAACACGACCGAGAAGCACCCGGCCTGCTGGAGTGCCAGTGCGTCCCGGGCGACCGCCAGGGCCCGCTCCGCCGTCCGTCCCTGGGCGCGGTATCCGCCCAGCGCAGTCGAGGTCTGAGGGGTCAGGCCGACATGACCCATGACCGGGATGCCGGCGTTGACGATCGCGGCCGCGCGATCCACGGAGGTACCCCCGCCCTCGAGCTTGACGGCGTCGCATCCGGCCTCCTTGACGAAACGTTGGGCCGTTCCGATCGCCTGGGCGTCGGAGGCCTCATAGGAGCCGAAGGGCAGGTCGCCGATCAGTAGCGGCGAGCGCAGGCCTCGCCGGACCGCGGCTGCGAGCATCAGCATCTCCTCGGTGGACACCGGCACCGTCGAGGGATAGCCGAGGACGGTCATCGCGGCGGAGTCCCCGACCAGCACCAGGTCGACGCCGGAGGCCTCCGCCACCTGGGCCGAGGGATAGTCATAGGCGGTGACCATCACGATCGGCTCGCCCAGCTGCTTGCATTCGTGCAGACGGGGAAGCGTCATCGGCAGGCGCCCCTCGGCGGTGACCTGTTCGGTTCTGGGTACGGCGGACATGGCTGACTCCGATCTGCGCGGGTTGCGGCCCTCAGCTGAGGAGGGTCCCCACCTGCGCGTCGACTTCCAGGATCTCGTTGTGGGCGTTGACGTGGACCACCCGCGGCGCGTAGTCCTCCAGCTCCTCACGCTCGTACTGGGCGTAGGAGATCACGATGATCGTGTCCCCGCGATGCACCAGGCGGGCCGCGGCGCCGTTGACCTTCATCTCGCCCGAGCCTCGCCGCCCGGGGATGGTGTAGGTCTCAAACCGCGCTCCGTTGTCGACATCTACGACGTGCACCTGCTCGTGGTCGAGGATGTCGGCCGCTTCCAGCAGATCAGGATCGACCGTGATCGAGCCCACGTAGTGCAGGTCGCAGTCGGTCACCGTCGCGCGGTGGATCTTGGACTTCAGCATCACACGCTGCATGGTTCGGTGGCTCCGATCTGGTCGTTGAAGGCTCCGATGCGCTCACGGTGCTCGCCGGGCGACTCGCGCTGCGCGGCCTGTCCGGCGGGGATGAGGCTGTTGTCGATCAGTCGGGCCGGCCCCACCTGGGCGGCGACCGCGACCAGGACCTGGCCATCGATCGTCTGAACCGGTCGTAGGTCCTGGGGATCGACGACCTCGAGGTACTCGGGCTCGACGCCCAGGTCGAGCATCACGCGACGGCCGGCCGCGGCCACGCGTCCCGCGTCGCGCTCGCCCTGGCGGACCGCGAGCTCCGCAGCGTCCAGGCCGCGGCGCAGCGCGAGGGCACGGGCCCGCTGGATGTCGTCGAGATAGGCGTTGCGGCTGGACAACGCCAGGCCATCGGCGTCGCGGACGATCGGGCAGACGACCACCTCGGTGGGGATACTGAGATCGGCCACCAGACGCCGGATGACGACCGCCTGCTGGGCGTCCTTCTGGCCGAAGTAGGCCGCGTCGGGTCCCACCATGTTCAGCAGCTTGGTGACGACGGTGGCCACGGCGACGAAGTGCTCGGGTGACCGCTGGGCGCCGCACAGCGTCTTGGTGACCCCGGACACCGACACGGTGGTGGCAAAGCCGGGCGGGTAGACCTCGGCCACCGAGGGGGCAAACAGCTCGTCGGCGCCCGCCTCGGCCGCCAGACGCGCGTCGCGTTCCTCGTTGCGAGGGTAGGCGTCGAGATCCTCTTCGGGTCCGAACTGAGTGGGGTTGACGAACACCGAGACCACGACGACGTCGCACTCCGCCCGGGCGCGACGGATCAGCGACAGGTGGCCCTCGTGCAGGGCGCCCATCGTCGGTACCAGCCCGATGCGCTGGCGGGCGAGCCGTGAGTCGGCCAGCGCCCGGCGCAGCTCGTTGACGGTCCGGCTTGTCCTCATGCCCTCATCAGGGGACGCACGCCAAGGCGCTCGAGTGGGGCGATGGCCGCCGGGCTGGTTGCTCCCGAGCAGGGCCCGATCAGCCGGCCCGGGCCGATGACGGCCAGACGTGGGAGATGTGGAGGCTCGGTGGGGGTCGGTCCAGTTCCCAAGGGATACCGGTCGCGATTCGATGAAGGTACGGATCAGACGGGTCCGTCCCTCAACCCGTGAGGTGACGGCCTTCGTTACATAATACCCGGAGATGGCCTCTGGTTACCGCCCGGTGGAGGGCAAGGCGCAGCGGCGTGAGGCGCTCAAGGCGGTCTATGAGCAGGCCCGCGGATGTGTTCTGTGCCCGCAACTGGCCGCGACTCGCCAGAGCGTCGTCTTCGGCGCCGGCAACTCCGACGCCGAGCTCATGTTCGTCGGCGAGGCACCGGGAGCCAACGAGGACAAACAGGGCCTGCCCTTCGTCGGTCAGGCGGGCAAGCTCCTGGATCGCCTGCTCGATGAGATCGGCCTGGCCCGCGGGGACGTGTTCATCGCCAACGTCCTGAAGTGCCGGCCACCCGGCAACCGCGATCCCCACCCGGCGGAGATCGACAACTGCCAGGGCTACCTCATGCGCCAGGTCGAGCTCATCGAGCCCAAGGTGCTCTGCACGCTGGGCAACTTCGCCACCAAGCTCCTGCGGGCAGACCCGACAGGGATCACCCGGCTTCACGGCCAGGTCGAGGAGCGGCTCATCGGCCCGCGCCGGGTCCGGCTGCTGCCGCTGTTTCATCCCGCCGCGGCCCTCTACACGCCGCGGATGCTCGAGACCCTGCGCGAGGACTTCGCCCGCCTGCCGGCCCTGCTGGCCCTTCCGCCCCTCGACCAGAGCAGGGCCGGCGAGACAAAGCTGCCTGTTGCAGACCCGCCCCGGGCCCTTCCTGAGGCCAGCCGGCCGCCGGGCGAGAGCCCGGCCCCTGGTCAGAGCCCGGCGCCTGGTGAGAGCCCGGCGCCTGGTGAGAGCCCGGCGGGTGGTGCGAGCCCGGCGGGTGCGAGCCCGGCGCCGACCGAACCGGTGAGCCCGCCTCAGCTCGGCCTGTTCTGAGTAGTTGAGCCTCGACCGCCGCGCCGAGCCTCGCGGCGGACCTCGCGCAGCGCCCGCAACCGGGCGGCGGGCGCCCGGGCGTCGTGGCCGAGCGCGGCGTGAGCCACCGCACGGGTCAAGAAGGTCAGGCCCTGGGCAAGGTCATCGATGCGCAGGGCTTGGTCTCCCAGCACCCCAGCGACCACCTCCCGTCGGCGGCGCGCCAGCAGCAGGTAGGGCTCGCCTCCGTAGACGCGGCCGGTGGCATGGGCGCCCTCGTGTCGCAGGCGCACCTCGGGCACGAGCATGGTGGGCACCCCGGCCCGGCGGGCGCGCAGACACAGGTCGAGGTCCTCATAGAACAGGAAGGCGTCCGGATCGAAGGGCCCCAGGGACCGCAGCGTGCCCGAGCGGCCGGCCAGGCAGGCCCCGATCGCCCAGCCCACTTCGCGCTCCGACCAGGCGCGCCAGGGCTCGGATCGCTCACGCAGGGCCCGCGGCAGCGCGCCGGTGGGAGCCAACGCCCACGCCAGCGTGCCCACTGCGCCGGGAGTCGGGTGCGCCGTCTTCTGGGTGCGGCCATCGGGTCCGATAAGCGCGCCGGCGAACAGGGCATCGCGGGCCCGCGCCCGGGCGACCAGCTTCATCAGGGAACCGTCTATCAGCTCGGTGTCAGGGTTGAGCAGCACGGCCACGTCACCTCGTGCGCTGGCCAGGCCGACGTTGTTGGCGGGACCGTAGCCCGGGTTCCCGTCCAGGCTCAGAACCCGGGCGCCGCGCTGGGCGGCGAGCGCGGCGCCAGCATCGCTCGAGCCGCTGTCGACCACGACGAGCTCCGGTGCCGGGTCCAGGTGGACCTCGATTGACCGCAAAAGTCTCTCCAGCGCCGCCTCGGAGTCATGGATCACGGTGACTATCGAGAGGAGGGGTGCGACCGGACGCCTGGTGGTCACGCGCAGGCCTCGGCCAAGACCTCCCGCAACTGCTCGGCCGTGCGCTCCCAGGTCAGTGGGGCGATCGCCGTCCTCGCCTGGGCCACGAGCCTGTCACGCAGGGATGCGTCGGAGGCGATCAGCACCAGGGCATCGGCCAGCGCCTGTTCGTCTCCGACGGGGAAGCGCAGGGCCCCATCGCCGAGCGTCTCGTGAAAAACGGGCAGGTCGGAGACCACCGATGGCGTTCCGCGCGCGGCGGCCTCGAGTGGGGGCAGCCCGAAGCCCTCCAGCCAGGAGGGCATGACCAGGGCGCGCGCTCCCACGTAGAGCACGTCGAGGTCGCGATTGGAGACGTGGCCGAGCAGGTGCACGTCCGGGGCGGCCAGCCGCCCGGCCATTCGCCCCCGGCCGGCCAGCACCAGGCTGGCCTGCAGCCCCCGGGCACGGGCCACGGCATGGGCGCGCACCAGCAGGTCGGGCGCCTTGCGCGGCTCCAGCGCGCCCACGAACAGCAGATAGTCCTCGGGCAGCCGGTGACGCCGGCGCACAGCGGCCAGCTCTGCCTCCAGCACCGGGCGTCGCAGGCGTCCGACCCCGGGGGCGACGACGGCGATGCGTTGCTCGGGTATCGCCCAGCGGGCCACGATCTCCTCCCGTGTGCTCACCGAGTCGGCCACGACGCGCGTCGCCCGGCGGGCCAGGCGACGCGGCCGGGCGAGGCGGTGGTAGAGCCGCTCGTAGGCGGTGAAGTCTTCGCGACGACGCTCGAAGGAGAGGTCGTGCACGGTTAGCACCAGCGGAACGCGCGAGGAGACGGCGAGGGGAGCGGGTGCGGGCACCCAGATGACGTCAGGGTCGCCGCCGATCAGGCGGTCGAGCCGAGGCCGGCCCAGCACGGCTGCGGCCCCGAAGACCAGGCGCCCGGGCAGCGGGTGGCGATGCACCACCGTGGTCGGCCCCGGGGCCAGGGCGACAGCTGAGGCCTCGAGGTCGGGAACGAACAGATGCCACTCGTCGTCGGGGAAGCCGCGCCCCAGCGCCTCGAGGATCCCGCTCGTATAGTGCGCCACGCCGCGGTCATCGGCGAGGTGCCGGGCATCGACGCCGACCCTCACGCCCGATGCGACCGATCGTCCTCAACGCCCGAGCCGCGTCCCGCCCCGAGCTGGGAGGGGTGGAGCGCTACGCGCGAGAGGTCCTGGGTGGTCTGATGGGCCTGACCCAAGCCGGAGCCGCAGCCGCGGCCGCAGCGGGGCCTCGACCCCGCTATCTGCCGATGCGTCCGCCCGGGAGCCTCGTCCACCGAGCCGGCCACGCCTGGGAGCAGCTGGTGCTGCCGGCACGAGCCCGCGCGCGGGGGGCGGGCATCATCTTCTCGCCGGCGAACCTCGCCCCACTGGCCTGGCGGGAGAACGTGGTAGTCATCTTCGACGTGGCGCCGCTGCGAGTACCCGAGGGCTACTCGCGCTCCTACCTGGCCTGGCAGCGGGTGGCGCTTCCCTTGATCGCGCGTCGCGCAAAGCACGTGGTGACCGTATCTGAGTTCTCCCGAGCGGAGATCAGCGAGGTGCTCGGCGTGGCCCGCGAATCCATTACGGTCATCGCGCCGGGCGTAGATGACCGCTTTCGCCGAGGCGACGCTGCCGGCCCGCCCCCAGGCCCGTCGTCCTCGCCGCTATCGCCGCCGTCGGCGCCGCTGCCGGTCCCGGGCCCGGCCCCGGCGCGCCCCTACGTTCTGATGGTGGCCACCGCCACCGCCCGTAAGAACGCCCGCGCCCTGGAGCGGGCGGCTGGCCGCCTGGATGCCCTGGGTGTCGACGTGGTGATCGCGGGAGGTGTGCGACCCCAGTTTCGCCAGGCGGCGCCCGGAGGTGGTCTGCGCCGGCTGGGGTACGTCGACGAGGCGCGGCTGCCTGCCCTCTATGCGGGTGCGCTGGCCTTCGTGTTGCCCTCGCTGTACGAGGGCTTCGGTCTCACCTGTCTGGAGGCGATGGCGGCCGGAACGCCGGTGCTGGCCGCCAACCGGGCGGCGCTGCCCGAAGCCTGCGGCGACGCCGCCCTGTTGGTCGATCCTGACGATCACGAGGCGGTGGCGCAGGGCCTGGAGCGCCTGGTCACCGATGAGTCGCTGCGAGCGGACCTGAGCCGGCGGGGGATCGAGCGGGCCGCCCGCTTCAACTGGCGGTCCACCGTCCAGGCGGTGGACGAGCTGCTGGCGCGGCTGGAGAGGGCGGGAGATGACCCGGGCTTGACATAGACTCGACGGGAATGCTCGAGGGTCTGCCGGGTTCGCGCCAGCGCGTGGCGCTCGTTCACGATTTCCTGCTCGACGTGCGCGGCGCCGAGCGCGTCTTCGACGCGATGTGCGGCCTGTTCTCCGAGGCGGACGTGTTCACCGCAGTCTACGACGAGCGTGGGACCGAGCGCCGCTTCGCTGACCGGCATATTCACACCTCCTTCCTGCAGCGCCTGCATCCCACCTCGCGCACGTTCCGCGCGCTGCTGCCGCTCTATCCCTACGCCGTCGAAGCGATGGACCTGGGCGGCTATGACCTGGTCATCTCCAGCTCCAGCGCCTGGGCTCATGGGGTGATCGTCGCCGAGGACGCAGTGCACGTGTGTTACTGCCACAACCCCTTTCGCTACGCCTGGAACGGCCGGGACGCCACCCTGACCGACCACGGCCCCGCCACCCGGGCGGCGCTGGGGATCATCTTCCAGCGCTGGCGTCAGTGGGACTGGATTGCCGCTCAGCGTGTCGACCGCTACATCGTCAACTCCGAGACCACGCGGCGACGCGTGCACCGCTACTTCGGACGTGACTCGACGATCGTCTATCCGCCTGTCGAGATGGACCGCTTCTCGCCGGGCGCGGTCGGCGACTACTACATGGTCCTGTCTGAGCTGATGCCCCACAAGCGCATCGGCATCGCCATCGAGGCGTTCAATCGCATGAGGCTGCCACTGGTGGTCGTGGGCAACGGGCCCGAGGCACGCCGGCTGCGGCGCTTGGCCGGACCCACCGTACGCTTCGAGGGCCGGGTGTCAGACGAGCACGCCGCCCGACTGCTGGCCGGGGCCCGCGCCCTGGTCGTGACCGCCACCGAGGAGTTCGGGATCGCCGCGGTCGAGGCTCAGGCCGCCGGACGCCCGGTGATCGCGTTCGCCGAAGGCGGCGTGCGCGAGACCGTTCAGGAGGGCGTCACGGGAGTCTTCTATGAGCGCTGTGATCCGGAGGGTCTGATCGAGGCGGTCTCGAGCTTTGACCCGCTGGAGGTCGACCCGGAACGCTGCGTGAGCAACGCCGCCAGGTTTGACGTCGCGCATTTCCGGGCCGGCGTCCGTGCCGTGGTGGCTGAGGCGTGCGCCGACCAGCGCCCCGAGCGCGACCTCCCGCGCCGCTGGTCGCGGCGGGCCCGCGGACTGGGGGCGCGTCTGCCGCTGGCCCAGGGGTGAGCCGCGCCACGGGCGGGCCTGGGTGCGACCCGGCGCCGGTTCCGGCCGCCGAGGAGCAGTTGCGTGTCGCGGTGCTCGTTCCCAACTGGAACGGCGCCCACTGGCTGTCGGCCTGCCTGGACAGCGTGGCCGTCCAGACCAGACCCGCCGACGAGGTCCTGGTCGTCGACAACGGCTCTGGCGACGGGTCCCTCGAACTGCTGCGCCGTCACTACCCGCACGTGCGCGTGATCGCCCATGAACACAACCTGGGCTTCGCGGCCGCTGCCAACCGCGGCCTGGCCGAGACCACGGCCGACGCCGTCGCCCTCATCAACACCGACGTAGTGCTCGACCCATCCTGGCTGGAGCGCACGGAGGTGGCGCTGGTCGCCGACCGGCGCTGCGCCTCGGTGGCGTGCAAGATGGTCGACATGGAGGATCCCGGTCGGGTCTACGACGCGGGCGACGTGCTGCGCCGCGACGGTGTGTGCGAGCAGCGGGGCCGTTTCGGGCTCGCGGACGGTCGCTTCGATGAGCCCGAGGAGATCTTCGGTGCCTGCGCGGGGGCGGCGCTGTACCGGCGTGAGGCGGTGCTCGCGGTGGGCGGGTTCGACGAGCGCCTGTTCGCCTATCTCGAGGATGTCGAGCTGGCGCTGCGCCTGGGGTTGGCGGGCTGGCGCTGTCGCTATGAGCCGGTGATTGCCCGGCACGCCGGCGGTGGCTCCTCCGGTCAACTGCGCCGCCCGGTAGCCGCCTGGGTGGAGCGCAACACGCTGCTGATCGTCGCCCGCAGCTTTCCGGTGCGCTGGCTGGGCCTGGTCGCTTATCGCCAGCTCGGTTGGGTCTGGCATGCCTGGCGCGAGGGGCACCTGATCGCGCACCTGCGCGGGGCGGCAGCGGCTCTGCCCCTGCTACCGAGAATGTTGAGCGAGCGCCGCGAGCTGCGCCGCTCGGCGACGGTCCCGATCGAGCAGGTGATCCCACGGCGCTCGATTCGCGACCGCGAGTTCAGGGATTCCGATCGGAGCCGGTCGGCACCGCTGGGCCGCGGGCTGCAGCCGACGCTGTTCCTGGCCGCCGCTGCGCTGGCGGGGTTCACCGTCCTACGGGGGGTCTCGCCTCACGACGAGGGGCTCATGCTGGCTGCGGGCCAGCGCGTGGCGGCCGGGCAGTGGCCCTATCGCGACTTCTGGACCAACTACGGGCCTGGTCAACCGGTGCTCATCGGCGGCTTGACCTCGCTGCTGGGCCCCTCCTTGCTGGCCTGGCGAATTCTTCGCGTGGCTCTGGCGGCCACCATCAGCGTGCTGGCCTTCCGCCTGGTGCGACGCGAGGCCCCGCTGGCGCTGGCTCTGCTCAGCTGGCTGGCGGTGGCGGGCGTGATGGCGTTTCCCAGCGAGGCGGGCCCCAACGCGGCGGCGCTGACGCTGGGATTGGCAGCGCTGCTCAACGCCCGATCGTCACCTCGCGCCGCAGGAGTGCTGGTTGCTCTAACCGGTGTGTTTCGGCCCGAGCTCGGCCTGGGCGCCCTGATCGGGTGTTGGCTTGCCCACGACGCCGGTCGCCGCGGGCGGCTCACGCTGACCGCGTGGGGGGTGGGCGGCACCGCCGTGATGATGGCGCCCTTCGCCCTAATCGCCCCGTCAGCGCTGGCGTCCGACCTGATCGGATTCCTGGGCATTCAGCACCTCCAGCGGCTGCCGCTGCCTGTCGACTTCCAGGGGCCTCTGCGCCCGAGCAAGCTGATCGAGTTCTACATGCCGGTCCTCCTGCTCGCCGGCCTAGCCCTGTGGGGGGTGGCAGCGGTGATGCGCCGGCCGGACCGTCTCGCGCTTGCTCCTCTCCCGCTGGCGCTGGTCGGAATGGGCTATCTGCTGGGGCGCCCGGATGAGTTCCATCTCCTGCTGCTCGCCGTGCCCCTGGCCGTGCTGCTGGGGGTCGCCGCCGCACGCGCGTCGCCCGGGCTGCGCTCGGCGCTGGTGGCGGCGCTCGCGGTGATCGCCGCGTACGGGGTGGAGCGCCGGGCTGGCCAGGCCCTGCACCCGCCGGCCCAGGCGGCCGTCCCGGGAGCGGTGGGGGATGGGGTCCGAACAGATCCGGCTGATGCGCGGGCGTTGGGAGCCCTGATTGCCTACGTCCACGATCGGATCCCGGTGGGCTCCCCGATCTGGGTCGCCAATCCCCGCCATGACCTCGTACGGGCGGGGAACCCCCTGCTTTACGTGATCCTCCAGCGGCCCAATCCCACGCGTTATGACGTGATGCAGCCGGGGCTCATCACCACCGCCACCGTGCAGCGGGAGATCGTCGGCGACCTGCGCCGTCGCCGACCCCGACTGGTGGTGCGCTGGCTGGATCCGCGAGCCTCCAGCCCCGAGCCCGACGGGGCCGGGCGCTCCAGCGGAGTCCGTGTACTCGACGATTACCTGGCGTCTTCCTACACCCCGGCCATGCGGGTTGGTGCCTACGAGGTGCTGCGCCGCAGCGCCACGGCACGATGACCACGATGGCCGTCACCGTCCAACGTACGGTCGTGGTCGTCGCCGCCGCCGCAGTGATCTGGCTGGGCTTCGCCAGCCTGGACCACGACCAACGCTGCGCCACCGCCAGCTACCGCGCCTACGCGGTCTTCCTGGGGGCCTCGGCCCGCGACCTCGAGGCCACGGTCAGGCAGCTCGAGGCGAACTGCTCGGGTGCGGACGAGCTCTCGGCCTCGGTGAGCGCGTTGCTACGGGCAGGCCGGGACGACCAGGCCCTCCGCGTCGCGCACGAGGCCACGCGGCGTGAGCCGTCCAACTACGTGGCCTGGCTGGCGCTGGCGGCCGCGCTGCAGCCCCGCGACGCGTCCGCAGCCGCGCGGGCCCGCGACAGGGCTCACGCGCTCAATCCTCGCTACGCCCCCGCGCGGCCCGGCGCGCCCAGGGGAGGCGGCCCCTGAGGTCATTGGGCGATCGCACCTCGAGGTGACGCGTCGCGTCGCATCAGCGCCCTCGCTGCGCTTACCGCCGCCGTGGCGGCCAGCACCACAAGCGATACCTCCGCCCCGACCCGGATGCGCGTCTCCCCGAAGGACAGCGCGCTCGTCAGGGTCACGAACGCGATCGGGACGAGCAGAATCCACAGCCCATCGCCGCTCCTGCGCCGCCGTAGCAGCAGGATCACGCCGCCAAGCGCGGCCAGGGCGACGCCGAAGTAGCTCAAAGTGGCTGCCCGCTCGGCAGCAGACCAGTGCCCGTGTCCGCGGATGTTGAGGCTCTCAGCCGTGGCGGGGCGATAGAGCTGCCAGCTGCGCAGTATCCGGACCCCGATGACCAACGGTAGGCGCCCGAGGTGGTGGGCGGCGTAGCCCAGCCCGTGGTCCAGCCAGGCCTGGGTGAGGGTCGCCTCGTCCGGGGTCCGCGCTGCCGCGATCACCAGTGTGCTCGAGCCTGGCTGCCCGGCGACGCAGCCGAAGTCCCATGAGCCAAGCTGTGCCCCGTAATAGGAGGCGGGGCAGTTGGCACCGAGGACGACCGGCTGATAGCCGGTGGACAGGAGCACCGGTCGCTCGAAGGTGGTCAGGTTGCGCACCAGCCAAGGGGCCAGGGCGATCGTGGCGGCCAGCAGGGGGATCGTTAGTGCCCGCAGCCGGCTGCCGGTCACCCGTAGGGCGATGACGAGGCTCAACAGGGCGACCAGCAGGGCGCCCTCGGCGCGAGCGAGGGTGGCCAGCGCCCCCACCAGCCCCACCGCCACCAGGCGCACCACGGTGGGTGCCTCGATGGCCCGAAGCGCCCCGAGTAGCGATCCGGCCACCAGCAGCGCGAACAGCGACTCGCTCAGCAGCAGCGAATCCCAGGCGATCAAGGGCAGGTAGAGCGCGGTGAGCGTGGCGGCCACCAGACCGACGGTCGAGCCGGCCAGGCGCCGACCGAGCAGGCCGGCGATAGCCACCGTCCCCGCACCCAACAGGCACCCCACCGTCTGATGGGCCTCCCAGGAGGAGAACCCCAGGGAGTTGGCCAGGGCGAGCACCATCGGGAACAGGGGCGGATGCCAGGCCGTGGACGGTGTGCTTCCAGGGGGCGCCAAAGCCAGTCCGCGGGGGGTCAGCAGGAAGGGCTTGTCGTAGTGCCCGTCGGCCACCTGGCCCGCCATCGCGTGGTACCAGAAGCTGTCACCGAACAGGCTCGCGACGTGCACCTGGTCGGCGTAGACAAGACGCGCCACCAGGCCCAGCAGCACCGGAAGGGCCAGCCACGCCGCGTAGCTTGACCCCAGGGTCCGCAGCCCTGCGTCCAGCCGGGATCTCATGGCGGTCATGGCCATCCGGCGCCTAGAATGACGCACCTAGGCTGGCGCGGCAGGAGGCGCACCGGCTTCTCGCCCGTGTCCGCGCGCTCCCCAGTCACCGCCTTGCCCTCGGCCGTGGCTGCTTCGCCCGCTTCGGCGGTCGGTGCCCCCCCGGCCGTCGCTCCACCGCCCGGGCACCCGCGCTTTCCTCTCGTGGACTCGCTGCGGGCCATCGCCGTCTTCGGGGTCCTGATCACGCACACCGGCATTGCCTCAGCCGCGGTCCTCAACCCCCACATCGGAAAGTATCTGGGCCGGGCGGAGGCGGGCGTGGCGTTGTTCTTTGTGATCTCGGGGTTCCTGCTGTACCGGCCGTTCGTGTCCGCGCGGCTCAACGGGGCCCGGCGGCCGATGGTGCGGGACTACGCCCGGCGGCGACTGTTGCGAATCGTGCCGGCCTACTGGCTGGCCCTGACCGTGCTGGCGGTCTTTCCCGGCCTCGACGGCGTCTTTACGGGTCACTGGTGGGTCTACTACGGCTTCCTGCAGATCTACAGCAACGACACGATTCTCAACGGCATCCGTCCGGCCTGGAGCCTGTGCGTAGAGCTCAGCTTCTACGTGCTGCTTCCCCTCTACGCCGCCGCGTTCGGGGCCGCGGTGGCGCGCCTGCGACGCTGGCAGGTCCCGCTCGAGATCGTCCTGCTGGCCGGCGTGGGCGGGGCGTCCCTGGCGCTGCGTTTCTGGCTGCATGGACACCATCCGGTCTCCCCGGTGCTCAACGCCTTGCCTGCGCACATGGACTGGTTTGCCGCCGGCATGGGCCTGGCCGTGATGAGTGCCGCGCTGCAGGGCCGAGAGAGGCTGCCGCGCGCCGCACGCCTGATCGTCGACTATCCCTGGCTCAGCTGGCTGCTGGCTCTGGTTGCCTTCTGGCTGGTCTCCAATCGTGTGTACGGACCGAGCCTGGTCGTGGTCGCCGGGCATCAGACGCTCCAATACCTTCCCTGGCAGGACACTTGGCGCCACCTGCTCTACATCGTCGTCGCCGCCGGTCT
>DASYID010000143.1:0-12513 GCA_036252775.1 Solirubrobacteraceae bacterium | reverse complement strand
CGCGGCCGGCGAGCGCGCCTGGGGCCTGCTGCCCCTCAGCGGCGAACCGCCCATGACGCGCCTGGCCTATTGGCTGACGGCGCTGGAGGCCACGATCGACATCACCAAGGCCCGCGAGCAGCTCGGCTACGCGCCCGTGCGCACGATCCCCGACGGCCTGGCCGAGCTCGCCCGGGCGGCCTGAAGGCGCCGCTGGGGCCGCCACACGCGCCGCTGGGGCCGCCAGACGGCGGCGTTCGGGGCGCTGCTAGGGTCGCCGAGATGCCCGCCGAGCTGCCGCCCGACTACTTCGACCGGCCCGTCTCCGAGGTCGATCCCGAGATCGCCGCCGTGCTGCGCGATGAGCTCGGTCGCCAGCAGCGAACGCTGGAGATGATCGCCTCGGAGAACTTCGTCCCCGAGGCGGTGCTGCAGTGCCAGGGCAGTGTGCTGACCAACAAGTACGCGGAGGGCTACCCGGGGCGGCGCTACTACGGAGGCTGCGAGCACGTCGACGTGGCCGAGCAGCTGGCCATCGACCGCGCCTGTGAGCTGTTCGGTGCCGAGCATGCCAACGTCCAGCCCCACTCCGGCGCCCAGGCCAACAACGCCGTCTACCACGCCCTGCTCAAGCCGGGCGAGGCGATCATGGGCCTGGCCCTGGCCCACGGCGGCCATCTCAGCCACGGGATGAAGAACAACGTCTCCGGGCGTCTTTACGAGATCGTCCCCTACGAGGTCGACCGCGCCACCAGCCGGATCGACATGGACGCGGTGGCGCGCATCGCCCGCGAGCGACGTCCGCGCCTGCTGCTGGCGGGCTGGTCGGCCTATCCGCGCCAGCTGGACTTCGCCGCCTTCCGCCAGATCGCCGACGAGGTCGGGGCCCTGCTGATGGTCGACATGGCCCACTTCGCGGGACTGGTGGCCGCCGGCCTGCACGAGAACCCGCTCCCCTACGCCGACGTGGTGACCACCACCATCCACAAGACCCTGGGGGGGCCGCGCGGCGGCATGATCCTGTGCCGCGCCGAGCATGCCAAGGCGATCGACTCGGCCATCTTCCCCGGCCAGCAGGGCGGTCCCCTCGAGCACGTCATCGCCGCCAAGGCGGTGGCGCTGCGCATCGCGGCCTCTGCCCCCTTCCGCGAGCGCCAGCGGCGAACGCTGGACGGCGCGCGTGCGGTCGCCGATGCGCTGATGTCCGATGCCAGCGGCGCCGTCGGCCACGGAGTCAAGGTGCTGACGGGCGGCACCGACGTGCATCTCGTGCTCGTGGACCTGCGCGAGTCAGAGCTCGACGGCCAGATGGCCGAGGATCGGCTGCACGAGATCGACATCACGGTCAACCGCAACGCCGTCCCTTTCGACCCCCGTCCGCCCGCGGTCTCCTCGGGCCTGCGGGTGGGCACCGCCGCGCTGGCCACGCGGGGACTGCAGATCGAGGACTTCGCCGAGGTGGGCCAGATCATCGCCACCGCGCTGACGCCCGACTTCGAGGCTCACCGGGCGGAGCTGGCCGAGCTCACGGCCGCGATCGTCGAGCGCTACCCGCTCTATGAGCACCTGAGCAGCTGAGCACCTGAGCCGCGGCGCCATGGTCTAGGGGTCGTGGGCGCGCCGGGGCGCCCGGCGCCGGCCACGGCAGGCGGGATGAACCGCCGCTCCTGCGATGCTGTGGCTCACTCGATGTCCGAGCTCGACGCCCTGTTCGCGTTCCTCACCGCTGCGGCGGTGTCCCTGGCGCTGACGCCCCTGACCGCGCGCCTGGCCCGGCGGGTGGGGGCCATCGACGATCCCCGCGACCGGGGCCTGTCGGTGCGCTCCGCGCCCCTGCTCGGTGGCCTGGCCATCATGGCCGGCGCGCTGGTGGCGGGGCTGCTTTGGCTGCCGAGCACCCGGCTGTGGCACGGTGTGCTCGGCGCGGCGGCCATCATCACTCTCGTGGGGGCGCTCGACGACCGCTTCGACCTGCCCGCGGGCGTCAAGCTGGGCGGCCAGGTGCTGGCGGCCGGTGTGGCCGTGCACTACGGGATCGTGGTCAACCACATAACGCTGCCGTTCGTCGGGGTTCTGGACTTCCCGCGCACGGGCACCGCGGTCTCCTTGGTGGCCCTGGTGGGCCTGATGAACATCGTCAACTTCTCCGACGGCGTCGACGGTCTGACGGCCGGCGTGTGCGTGATCATCGCCTCCACGATGGCGGTGATCGCCTTCGACGTCGCCCGCCACGAGTCCGCCCTGCACAACCACGGCACTCTGGGCGCCGGCGTCCTGGCCGGGATCATCGCCGGGGGGTCCCTGGGCTTCCTGTTTCACAACTTTCCGCCCGCCAAGAGCTTCATGGGCGACTCGGGCTCAAACCTGCTCGGGCTGCTGATGGGAGCCGTGACCATCGAGGGAGCGGTGAAGACCCAGATCGTCGTGTCCTTCGCGGTGCCGCTGATCCTGCTCGCGGTGCCGTTCATGGACACCACCTTTGTCGTGCTCAAGCGCCTGAAGTACCGCCGTCCCATCCATAAGGCCGACGCCGAGCACTTCCATCACCGCATGGCGCGAATCGGCTTCAGCCAGCGGCGCACCGTCGTCTATCTCTACGGCTGGACGGTGTTGCTCGCCGGCCTGGCCCTGGCCCTGCGCTTCGTGCCCTACTCAGACCACCACGGCCACCTCTACACCGGCTGGAGCCTGGTGCTGGCGGGCATCGGGCTGGTCGTCATCTCGGCGAGCGTGTATCTCATCTACGTGCTGGAGATCCTCAAGTTCCGCCGTATCACCGCCCGGCGCCTGGAGCGCACCACTCCCGGCCTGACCGCGGCCGAGATCGACGCCAGCGTCGTCGCTCAGCTGGAGACGGGTGAGTTTCAGACCCTCGACAACGGCCCTTCCACACCCCGTGCGGTGCCCGGCGGGCGACAGGAGGGCCGGTAGGAGCCGGTAGTCTGAGCTGGCGCGAGAGCACCCTCTCCGGATGCTGGAGCGACCTCGCCCATGACCCGTCGCCCGATCTCGCTCGCCCTGCCGATCTCCCTGGCGGTGCTGGCCGCCATCTTCACGGCCGGCCTACTTGCGGCGGTGGCGCTGCCCCGACCGGGCGGGGGCGGCTCTCGCGCCCACCGCTCGGACGCGCCTTACCCGCATGTCGTGCTGGTCGGCATCGGCGACCAGAAGCCGGCCATGTTCAGCGACCCGCGCTTCGCGGCCCTCGGGCTGCGCCACGCCCGCCTGACCGTCGCCTGGGACGCCATGGACAGTCGTCGCCAGCGCGCCCGCCTCGACGTCTGGATGCGCCACGCCCGCGCTGCGCACGTCGCGCCGCTGGTCACCTTCGACCACTCCTGGCGCCGGGGCCATCACCGCCAGCTGCCCAGCCCGGGCCGCTTCGGTCACGAGTTTCGCATGCTGCGCTCCCGCTACCCGTGGGTGCGCGACTACAGCACGTGGAACGAGGCCAACCTGTGCGGCGAGCCCACCTGCCACCGGGTGGCCCTGGTGGCGGCCTACTACCGCACGCTGCGCCACAACTGTCCGGGCTGCCACGTGCTGGCGGCCGAGCTGCTGGACCTGCCCAACATGGTCAGCTGGGCCCGGCAGTTTCGCCGCGCCGCCCGTGTCGACCCTCACTTCTGGGGCCTGCACAACTACATCGGCGCCAACCGCTTCAGCGACGCCTCCACCCGCGCCCTGCTACGGGTCACCCACGGTCAGCTGTGGTTCACCGAGACCGGGGGCCTGGTCGTGCGCCGCAACCGCAGCAAGGTGCACTTCCGCCAGTCCGCCGCCCACGCCGCCAACGTCACCCGCTACCTGTTTCACTCGCTGGCCACGCTGAGCCCCCGCATCACCCGCGTCTACCTCTATGAGTGGAACGCGCTGACTAGCCGGGACTCCTGGGACTCGGCGCTGATCGGCGCCGACCGGCGCCCGCGCCCAGCCTACGCGGTGCTCGTGCACGAGCTCGACGCGTTTCGCCACATCCCCGCGCCGCCGCCTTCCGCCCCGTCCGACACCACCGCGTCCGACACCACCCCGTCCGACACCGCTCCGACGGACACCACCCCGACGGCCCCGAGTCCGGCGGCCTCAGCGAGCACGCCCGCCCCGGGGCCCTGACTCGGGACGCCGCCGTGCGGATCGCCGTCGTCTCCGACACCCACCTGCCGCGGGGGACGCGGCGCCTCCCGGCCCAGGCCTGGGAGCTGCTGGCCGGCGCCCAGCTGATCCTCCACGCCGGGGACATCGCCACGCGTGAAGTGCTCGAGGAGATCGAGGCGCTCGGGCCACCGGTGCACGCGGTCTGTGGCAACGTCGACGAGCCGGCCCTGGCGCTCACCCTTCCCGAACGCCGGATCCTCGACGTGGGCGACGGCCAGACGGTCGGCCTGGTCCACGACGCCGGACCGGCCACCGGACGCCTGGAGCGACTGCGCGGCTGGTTTCCGCTGGCTGGGGCCGTCATCTTCGGCCACTCCCACGTTCCCCTGCACGAACGGTCCGGGGACTTTCAGATCTTCAACCCCGGCAGCCCCACCGATCGGCGCCGGCAGCCGGCACACACCATGGGCCTGCTGCACGTCACCGCGGGCGGGCTGCGCTTCGAGCACGTGGTGCTCGACTAGGGGCTCACAGCACCCCTCCGGTCAGGCCCTCGGCCATGGGCAACCGCGAGACGACGACGTAGGCGCAGAAGCCCAAGGTGGCCCCGCGCAGACGCCGGTCGGCCGACAGCGCGCTAAACGGCGCCAGCCACATCACGTACCAGGGCAGCAGCCAGGCGGTCCCCACCAGCAGGGCCAGGGTGGCCCAGCCCGTCATGGTCACCCAGTCCGCTCCCCGCCAGGTGGCCAGCAGCGCCCACCCCAGCGCGCCGACCGCGCCCACCACGAACAGGGTGCGCAGGCCGCTCTCCAGGTGGGGGGCGCCCAGCAGTCGCCCGAGCTGAGCCGGCACGCTGTGCACCGCCACCAGGCCCTGTTGTCCGCGCAGTGCCTCCACCACGTTGACCGCGTGGGCGCCAAAGATGGCGGCCGCCAGGACCCCAAGTACGGCCAGGGTGCCCACCACGGCCAGCAGGGTGCGGCGACGATGGTCTGACCCGAGGATCACAAACGGCGTGACCAGGCCGGCGGAGGCCTTCAGCCCGGCGGCCAGGACCGAGGCCACCCCCGCCGCCGCCGGCCGGCCTCGCAGCGCGAGCAGCACGGTGGCGGCGGCGCCCGCCATCAGCAGCGTGTCGTTGTGGGCGCCCCCGACGCCGTAGAGCAGGATGACCGGGTTGGCGCCGACGAAGGCCACGACCTCGACCGGCCGTCGCCCGCGGCGCTGCGCGCAGCGCCACAGCAGCGCCAGCGCACCTAGGCTGGAGGCGCCGGCCAGCAGCTTGAGCACCCACAAGCCAGCCGGTACGCCGATCTCGGCCAGCGGGTAGCTGGCCAGCGTGAACAGGGGCCCGTAGGGTGAGGTGGCGTTGTGCCACAGCACGAAGCGGTAGACCTCGTCCTGGGGGGCGGCCGAGGAGGTTGACGTGTAGGGGTCCAGTCCGTGCAGGACCCCCAGCCGGGCATAGTCCAGGTAACCGAAGACGTCGCCCGACAGCAACGGCGGACCGAGCACCAGGGCCACGTGGGCGAGCACGATCGCCCCCACCACGCGGCGCGGGCCCAGCGCCGGCAGGCAGGCCAGCACCACCACGTAGCACGCGCAGACGACCAGCAGCAGGGCCTGATAGGACGCGTCGCTGGTGCCCAGTCCGAGCCCGGAGAGCGGCCCGGCCAGCCAGTCCGGGAACCCTCCGGCCCGGGAGGGGACCAGCCGGGAGGGGCCGGAGGCGGCCCCCGCGGAGATGGCCGCCACGCCGCCGGCCAGGACCCCCAGCGCGACCGTCCCCGCGGCGCCGCGGGCCGCCGGACGGCTCGCGAATGACGCCGCCGAGGGCGCCGGCCGAGCAACTCCCCCGCCGGGGCGGGGTATTGTGCTCGTGCGCCGCATCGCGTCATTGTCCCCCGGGCCGCCCCCCGACGGCACCCCGGACGCCGGCTCACCCCGCCTGACCTGAATGCGTCTTCGCTCACGAGCCCACCGCCCGCCTGCGCGTGCCGCCATACCGCGGCGCGTGCTGATCCTGTCCGCCGACGTGGGCGAGGGCCACGCAGCCGCCGCCCGCGCGCTGTCCCAGCAGCTTCAGTCCGGGCCCGAGCCGGCTGAGGTGACGATCATCGACGGCCTGGCCAGCATGGGACGCATCCTGCGCTACGTCGTCGAGGATGGCTACCGCACGCAGCTGCGCTTCATCCCCTGGTCCTACTCGATCGTGTACTGGATGCTCGAGCACCTGCTGCCGGTGCGCTGGCTGGCGCGCACCATGCTGTGCCTGCTCGGCTCGCGGCCGCTGCGCCGCCATATCGACGCCCACGAGCCCGACGTGATCGTCTCCACCTACCCGGCCGTGACCGTGGTGCTCGGGCGCCTGCGTCGCCGCGGCGAGATCGCCTGCCCCACCATGGCCACCATCACCGACCTGACCGGCCTGTTCTTCTGGGCTCAGCCCGGCATCGACATGCACATGGTCATGTACGGCGAGTCCGTGGACGCCGTGCAGGAGATCGCCGGTCCCGACAGCGTGCGCCTGGTCAGCCCCCTGATCTCCGAGGAGTTCCTGGTGGCCCGCGAGCGCGACCAGGCGCGCCGTGCCCTGGACCTGCCCGAGCAGGGTCGGGTGGTGATCGTCTCGGGCGGGGGCTGGGGGGTCGGCGACATCGAGGGCGCCGTGCGCACCCTGTCTCAGATCCCCGACGCCACCCTGGTGTGCCTGGCCGGACGCAACGAGCAGGCCCAGCGACGGCTGCAGGAGACCTTCGCCGAGCAGCCACGGGTGCGCGTGCTCGGGTTCACCACCCAGATGCCCGATCTGCTGGCGGCCGCCGATGCGCTGGTGCACTCCACCGGCGGGGTGACGTGCCTGGAGGCCAAGGCACGAGGCTGCCCGGTGGTCTCCTACGGCCTGCCGGTCGGCCACGCCCGGGTCAACACCACCGCCATGGCCGAGCTCGGCCTGGTGCGCCTGGCCCATGACCGTCACGAGCTCATCGACCATGTGCAGGCCAGCTTCGCCGAGCGCGAGGCCGGCCCCGCCGACGCGCCCGCACTGCGGGCCGCCGAGGTGGTCCTGAGCTCACCCGCGCGGGTGCGGACCGCCCCGGCCTGGCGTCCGCGCGCGCTGCGCGCCGTCGCTCAACTGATGGTCGTACTGGCCAGCAGTGCCTGGGCGCTGTCCACCGACACACTGACGGCGTTTGCCGCCCGCCTCATCGGTGCCCAGCCGACAAGCCACGTCGCCACCCACCAATCGGGTGTCGTGCTGATCCTGCGTGCCCCCGCGGGTCACGTGGCAGCTCTGGCCACCGGCCTCTCGCGCGTCGGGATGCATGCCTCGTTTGCCTTTGACCGGCCGCCCTCGCCCAAGACCCTCGCCGCACTGCGCGCCGCGGGCGACGACGGGCTGCCTGAGCTCGGCCGCGGCGGGCTGCTGCGCTGGCCGCGCACACGCGCCGCGCTGCACTCCGAGGCCCGGGCCATGAACCTGCCCCACCGCTTCTACTTCTTGGCTCCGCGCCACATGACCACCGGCCAGCTGCTGTTGGCGCGCACGATCGGCTCCGCGCACGCGCTCACCGGCGTGGCGCGACTGGACTCCCGCGCGCCCGTGCCTCAGCGCCCGTTGCGGGCCGGCGACGTCGTCGTGGTCACCCTCGACGGTGACGCGGCGCCGGGCTCGTCACTGGGGGCGCTGCGCTCCCGGCTGTCCTCGCAGGGGCTGTCGGCCGAGTCCCTGTCGACGTTGATCTCGCCCGCCATGAGTGCCAGCAGCACCGGCGAGCGGGCCAGGACCACGGCCCCCGTGGCCAGCACCAGCAGCGACGCCACCAGCGTCGCGGTGCGCAGCGGCCCGCCCGCGAAGCGTTCGTGAACCAGGATCGGCGCCAGCGCCACCGGCACCAGCGTCTGCACCACGAAGACGACCGGAGCCACCTGGATGGCCGGCCGGGTCTGCAGGGCGCTCATCTCGCTGAGCACCGCCACTCCGGAGGAGGCGGCGGTGATCACCCCCCAGATCACCGCGCCCCGCCAGTGCCCGGAGAACACCGCATCGGAGACCAGCTTGGTGGTCACCCCGCCCCAGGCGAACGCCAGCCCGGCACCGATCATGGTCACGCTGGTCGCCGGGCGGCGCAGCACGCGCAGGATGTAGGGGGCCAGCGCGAGCAGGCCGAGCACGATCAGCACGGGGATCAGGGTCGAGCGCGACGCGTGCAAGGTGCTGCGTTCGGGCGCGGTCCAGGCCAGGCCCGCCACGCCCACCAGGATCGCGCCGACGGCGATCATCTCGCGGCGCCCCGCACGCTCCCCGAGCATGCGCGTGCCCACCGCCAGCAGCACCAGCAGCCCGGCGGCCAGCGCGGGCTGTACGACGATCAGCGGCGCCAGGTACAGCGCCCCGACCTGGAAGGGCCAGCCCACGATCGACAGTCCGGTTCCGGCCAGCCAGCGCACGCGCGTGACGAGCTGGCGAGCGAGCGACAGCCGCAGGCTGTGTCCGGCCGGGACCTCGCGCGCGTCCAGTGCCTGTAGGGCGATCCCTAGGCTGTACAGCGTCGAGGCCACGACGGCCAACCCGATTCCCAGCAGCAGACGGACGGTCATGGCGTCATCCGATGATCGCAGCATGAAGCTTGCCCTGGTCGGCACGGTCGCCGTGGCCGGTGTCCACGCCCTGCCCGCCCTGGCCGCGCTGGCCCCGCGTCTGCGCCCGGCGCTGGGCATCGAGGATCGCGTGCCCGCCGGCGCTGGGCCGGGGGCGCCGGCCCAGGTGGCGCTGACCTTCGACGACGGCCCCCATCCCCGGGGCACCCCGGCGGTGCTCGAGCTGCTGGCCCGCCGCGAGCTGCGCGCCGTGTTCTTTCTCGTTGGCGAGCAGGTGGACCGCGACCCCGCCCTGGCCGCCGAGATCGCCGCCGCCGGGCATCAGATCGGCCTGCACTGCCAGCGCCACCGCAACCTGCTGCGCCTGGCGCCACCGCAGGTGCACGCCGACCTGCAGCGGGCGGCCGACACGATCGCCCGCGCCACCGGGGAGATGCCCGCCCTCTACCGGCCCCCCTACGGGATCGCCAACCTCGCCGCGCTGTCCTGGGCTCGGCGCCACGGGCTGCGCACCTTCCTGTGGACGCGCTGGGGGCGCGATTGGGAGCCGCAGGCGACCCCCGCCTCGATCGTCTCGCTGCTCACCGAGGGGGTACGCCCCCGCGACGTTCTGCTGCTCCACGACGCCGATGACTACAGCGCGCCCGGCTCCTGGGAGCGCACGGTGGCGGCGCTGCCCAGCGTGCTTGATGCGCTGACCGAGCGTGGCCTGGGCCTGGCCACCCTGTAGGGCGCCGGCGGGGCGCTGGCCCCGTCTAGGGCGTGCGAAGGGAGGTGGCGACGGCGGCCGTGGTGGCCGTCGGGGTGGCCACCACGCGCGGCCAGCCCCAGGCGGCGGGACGCACGCGCGCCATCACCTGATGGGCCACCACCGCGGCCAGCACCGCGGTCAGCCCGCCGGTCAACACGTCAAAGATGAAGTGGTTGGCGGTCACCAGGATCACGCCGATGACCAGCGCCGGGTAGGCCACGGCGGCTGTGCGCAGCCACCAGTTGGTGGTCAGGCGCATCGCGGTCACCCCGACCAGCAGCGCGAAGCAGGTGTGCATGCTCGGAACCGCGGCATAGGGATTGACGAACAGGCTGACCGTGCCCGAGTCCTGGTTGATGTGCGCGAACTGGCGGATGGTGTCCACGAAGCCCAGCTGGCCGAGCATGCGGGGAGGGGCGACCGGCACGGCCAGGTGGACGATCAGCGCCACCGCCATCGCGACGAAGAACATGTTGCGCACGAAGTAGAAGATGTGGTTGCGGTAGGCGTAGATGAAGGCCAGGAAGACGGCGTTGACCGTGAACTGGACGTTGACGTAGAGCCAGTTGGCGGCCACCAACGTCGAGTGATGACCCAGGAACGACTGCTGGATGGCCGGCTCCCAGAAGAAGCCGAGCGTGCGCTCGAGCGAGACGATCGACTGGGCGTTGGCCAGCGCCACGTCGCCGTGGCCCACGACCAGCCCGCGGACGCCCTCATACAGGACATCGGCCATGCCCCACAGGCCGACCTGCAGGATCGCGTCACGCCAGCCGCGGGGCAGGCGTAGCGGCGATAGCGACCGGACCCGGTCCCGCACCTCGGTTCCCAGTGACGACCTCAAGCAGGCAACCGTAGCAATCGGAAGTCGCGAAGTCCCGCCCGCACGAGCTCCTGCGTCAGTAGGCTCCGACGCCGTGGGGGGCGCGCCGAGCCGCCGCCTCCCGGGCGACAAGCCACGATCTCGAGGAGGGCGAGCGTGAAGGTTCTCTATACCGCGCAGGCGACAGCGAGCGGGGGGCGCATGGGGCAGGTCCGCAGCTCCGACGGGCACCTCGACGTGCAGCTGGCCCCCCCGGTGGAGCTGGGTGGCCCCGACGGCGGCCAGACCAATCCCGAGCAGCTGTTCGCGGCCGGATATGCCGCCTGCTTTCACAGTGCCATGTCGGTCGTGGCCCAGCGGCTGAAGACCGACATCGAGGGCTCCTCGGTGACCGCCCGCGTGGGCCTGGGGGCGACCGGCAAGGGCGGCTTCGGGCTGACGGTGGCCCTCGAAGCCAGCGTCCCTGGCGTCGAGCCCGACCAGGCCCGCACGATCCTCGAAAAGGCCCACGAGGTGTGCCCCTACTCCGAGGCCACGCGCGGCAACCTCGACGTGCAGCTGAGCCTGGCGGAGGGCTAGGAGGCCACGGCGTAGATCTGACCCGCCTGCTCGATCACCCGGCGGGGAGCCAGCGGGTCGTTGGCGGGGCCCCCGGTGGCCGCGCCGGTGCGCGGGTCAAAGGTGGCCCCGTGGCACGGGCAGGCGATCTGGCCGGCGGCGTATGCGACGGTGCAGCCCGCGTGCGTGCAAACGGCCGACAGCGCGGTCAGGCTGCCGTCGCCCTGGCGGATGACCAGTGCCGGGTTGCCGTCGCCGGGGTCTGAATAGGTCGCGCCCTGGCCTCGGCCCAGCCGGCTCGACGGGCCGAGCTTGACCGCCCCGGCGGGCAGCGCGGGACCGGGCGGCGCACTCGAGGTGGCGGTCTGGGGGGAGGCGCCGGCTGACGCCGGCGGGGGGGCCGGCGTGCCCGGGGGACCGGCGGCGCCCGCGCCCAGGGCGCGCGGGGAGCGGTACTCGCCCCGCCGCAGATACGACACGCCCGCGATCGCCGCGGTACCCACCGCCAGCCCAGCGGCTCCGCTCAGCATGGCGCGCCGGGTGAGCGGTGGATCGGTGGGCGGACCCGGCGTGACCGCCGGGAGCAGCCGCGGCCAGATCGACCTGAGCGTGGGTTGACGGCGCGCGCCCACCAGCACGAACGGCAGCCAGGCGAACACGAAGACGATGTCCGATCCCAGGAAGTAGGGATAGGTGTGCCAGCTGTTGGTCGCCAGCAGCAGCAGGTTCAGCGCCAGGCCGGCGGCGGCGGCGGCGCGCGTCCACAGCCCGGCGGTGGCGAGCAGGCCGATGGCGATCTCCGCCAGCGCCACCCCGACGCCCGCCAGCACGGGATGGGGGATGGCCAGTGCCCGCAGGATGAAGCCGCCCGGGGTGGCGTGGGCAAACCCGTGCAGCTGGGTCCCGATGTAGGTCGGCGCACCGGGGTGCAGGTAGCCGGGATCGCTGAGCTTCTGGATCCCGCCGTAGAGAAAGGTGACGCCCAGGAACAGGCGCAGCCCCAGCAGCGCCCGCCCCAGCTGACGGGCGTCGCGCTCGGCGGGGCCGGCAGGATGGCCGGGGGCCGGCAGGTGTCCGGGGCCGGGCACCGGCGGGATTATCGGCGTCCCGATTAAAGGGAACCTCTAGCGGCTCAGTAGCCCCCTCCGCCGGTGCTCGAGCCAGTACCGGCGCCGCCGGACCCGCCGCTGCTCCCCGGGTTGGCGGACCCGCCGCCGACCGTCAGCGTCCCCTTCATCCCCAGCGCCTTGTGGTTGGCGATCGGGCAGTACCAGACGTATCTCTTGCCGGCCTGAAGCTGGGCGGTGATGGTGGCGCTGGCGCCCGGCTTGATCGAGGCGCTTCTGAGGTCCTTGGCTCCCGGGCCGCCGTTCTCGATCTCCAGCGCGTGGACGGTGGCGCCCGCGTTTCTGATGGTCACGGTGACCCTGCCGGCGGAGACCTCCGCGCTGGCGGGAGCGAGCTTGAACTCGGTCTCGGTCACGCTCAACGCCCGCGGCCGCGCGGAGGCGCCCGGCGCGCTGCTGGCGCCCGACGGCGTGGAGGCTGCCGGGGCGCTGGCGCTGTGGGAGCTGCTGGAGCCGCAGCCGGCCCCAAGGCCGAGCGTGCCCGCCAGCGCCAGCGCCGCGATCGCGGCGCGGCGCGGCGAGCGGGTCCGTCCTAACGCACGACGATCTTGCCCCTCATGTTGGAGTGAAGCGTG
>DASYID010000142.1:0-11062 GCA_036252775.1 Solirubrobacteraceae bacterium | reverse complement strand
GCCGCGGTGGCCGGAGCCCCCGGGGTCGACGCGGCCAGCCAGCTCGCAGGCGCCCTGTCGACCACCGCCGCTCCCGCGCCACCCGCGGGCTGCACCGGCAGCGGGGACAACTCCACCGGGGTCCTGCCCACCGTGGTGGCCTCCACGGCGGGAGGCAGGTTTGGCCCCGACGGCCAGGCCGCGGGCAGCGCCGACCGGCAGGGCTTCTCACACGGCTACACCACCGTCCGCCTGGACAAGTCCGGCGATCCGCGCTGCACCATCGTCGAGCAGCGCCCCGTGCTCGACTGGGTGGGCGTGCAGGCCGTCACCCACGTCCTCAAGCCCGGCCAGCACGTCACGCTCAAGGGCTACGGCCGCGAGCCGGTGGGTGCTGACGTGCCGATCCAGTACGACGACATCAACGGCCCCGCGATCACCCACCGCTACGACCTGCTCAAAGCCGACCCCGCCCGTCCCTACCTTCCCGCCACCAGCTGCCCGAAGACCACCGCCAACCCGGCTGGCTACTGCGAGCTGTCTGACTCCACCGTCGGCACGATCGACCCCATCAAGGGGGCCATCACCACCGGCCGCGGCAACCATCCCCGCGTCTACGCCATCGGCCTGCTGTCCGTAGGGGACAAGGCCGCCTCGTGGCCGCTGGTCTTCGAGCCGCGCCGCAGCTTCACCCCCATCACCCCGGCGATCACCGCCCTGCCCGCCCTGCCCGCCCCACCCCAGGTCCACGTCGCTGCGATCGGCGCGACCAGCCCCCCGCCGCCACCCTCGGCACCGCCGCCGGCCCCACCCGTCGTGGGCACGCCCACCCTGCCCCAGCTGCCGGGTCTGCCCGGCCTGCCACCCCTGAACACCCCGCCCCCGGCCGCCCCGCCGCCGCCCGCCGGGGCGCCCCCGCCCGCACCCCCGGCGTCGCAGGCCCCCACGGCACTGTCGATCTCCGTCTCGCCCCAGAGCGTCGGATTCGCACCCCCGTCGGGCGTGGTGCCGCCCCCCGCGCCACCCATCAACCCCGCGCCCCCCGGCGGAGCCCGACGCGAAGCCAAGGCCAAGCAGCCCGCGGCCGCCAAGTCTGCGGAGGGCAGCAGCGAGGAGGGGTCGGACATCCAGCAGACTGGCGGCGGAGACATGGCTGCTGGTCCGCCGAAGGCCGAAGGCGCCCATATGACCCGCCGCGACCGTGTCAAGCCGGGTCCGTCCTTCACGTTGCGGGTTCGCGACTCCCATCCCTCGGCCTGGTCGCAGGGCACCCTCTACGGCGGCGGGCTGTTGGTGATGGCCGCGATCTTGGCGCTGGGCTACACGACGGTGCGCCCCACGCCGCGGCGCAGAACACCGAGCGTGCCGGCGCCCAGTTACGCCAAGCGCGAACGCTGGCGCTGAGGGTAGAGCGGCCCCAGTTAGGGGCTCAGGTGCGGGGGGGGTGCTGGCGGGTCCCCGGGCACCGACACCGGGGTGACCCCACTTCCGGTTGTCGGCGTTGTGGCGACGCGGGTAGGATGCTCATCGTGGAGGGCGGGGATAAAGGGGCGCTGGGAATGCGCCGCACGAGCTACTGCCTGGTTCCACGTGCCTTAGCTCCTCAGCTTCACGACCTTCTGCGACGCCACTTCCGAGACGATCCGGGGGTCGAGGTCATCGTCGAGCGACGCGGAAGCGAGCGTCGCGGGGTGGGCGATCGGCGGATTGCCGGAGGGAAGCCTCGTGCCGAGGATCGCCGGCGGATCCTGGGCCGCGGTGGCCGGCGAGCCGGCGAGCGCCGAGCGACCCTGGTCGGCGGCGAATTGGGTCGGCTTCCGCGTCGTGCGCGGGCCTACGCTGATCAGATCCAGTTCGTGGAGCGTCTCGAGCCGTCGCACCAGTGGGCAGAGGACACCGATACGGCGCGGGTGATCACCCAGATCCAGGGTGGCAACCAAGACGCGTTTGCCATTGTGTACATGCGCTATTTCGACCGCGTGTACAGCTATCTGAAGGTCGTCCTGGGCGACGACGCTCACGCAGTCGAGGAGGCGGTCCAGGAGGTGTTCGTCCGGGTCCTGGCGGCGCTGCCCCGCTATGAGCGCCGGGAGCAGCCGTTCCGGGCGTGGCTGTTCACCATCGCCCGGAACCATGTGCTCTCCCAGCTCCAGAAGCAGGGGCGCGTCGATCCGACCGACCCCTCGGTGCTCGACTCCTGGCGGGAGGGCGAGCAGGACTCTGGCGGTCTGGGCTCGCTGGACTGGATCACCGATCGTGAGCTGCTGCTGTTCATCGAGCGGCTGCCGCTCCTCCAGCGCCAGGTTCTCGTGCTGCGTTTCCTCATCGGCTTCGGTCACCGCGAGGTGGCCGCGATTCTTGGACGCACCGAGAGCGACGTCAGCGTGGCGCAGTCGCGCGCGCTCCGGTTCCTACGCGAGCGACTGACCGCGGTCGGCCGCGGACCACGCGAGGCACGCCAGCGCGACCAGATGCGCCGGCCACTGGTCAAGGCCCGGGTCGCGCGTCGCCGCCGCACTGCGCTGCTGCGCTACAACTGAGCACGTCGCGGGCCCCGAGAGGACGCTCGACAAATTGGTTGTAGGGAAATGAGCACCGCGCAGTTCTTATGTGCAGATGCTCGGGCAAGAACACCGGCCGGCCAGACCTCGCTGGCCCTCGCTCGTGTCGGCTGCTGTGGCTCTGTTGCTCGGGCTGGTGGCGCTGACCGCGACCGCGCTGGCCGATGGTTCGCCGACCACGTCCGCGCCATCGGACAGCCAGGCGCCGTGTAACCCGCCGCCCTCGGGAGTCCCACAGAGCGCATGCGACACCGATTTCACGCCCCAGGCCAAGCCCGCTCCAGCGCAGTACGCGTGGAGCCAGGTGGCGGGTGCACGCTTCACCAGCGACGGGTCGCTGAAGCTCGTCGACCGCTCTCCGGTCCCGTACTCGGTGGACTTCTATGCCAGTTCGTTTCGGGACCAGGCTCACGGTCTGGCGGTCGGCGCCGCCTGTCAGAGTGCCAGCGTCGCCTTTGATCAGATCGAGACCGACAATCATCAGGACACGGGCATGTGCGGCGGCCAGCCCCGCGTGCCGGTCGTCTACCAGTACGAAGAGGACCCCGATGGGACGGGGCGGTGGCGGAGGGCCGTGCTTCCAGGAGGGACGGGCGGCGGCTCGCCCACCCCGGGCTACGTGGGGGCCGTCACCTGGATCGATTCGCACACCGCCCTTGCCGTAGGGGGTACCGGTTCCTTCGTGCGCCGTGAGCCAGGCACGGCGGTCGAGGATCCGGCCTACCGCGATCCGGCCGGCAGCGCCCGCGCGTGGCTCTATGAGCACGGGACGTGGCGCGAGCTGAACGGCTTGCCGCGAGCGTCGGATGGGGAGCCGATGGGGGGCATGCAGGCCTTGGCGTGCTCGACCACCAAGATCGGCTTCTGCGTGGCCGGAGGCCTGGGCCAGCTCTGGATGTTCAAGGAGGGTCGGTTCGCCCAGGGCTATGACCGCCACACCACCGACGGATTTGAGAACGCAGCCCAGTTCATCTTCCGGGTGCGCTCGATCCGGTTCAACACGCTTGCGCCACGACCGGAGGTGGTCGCAGCGACAAGCGGCTGCTGTTCGACCGCCGATACCAACGACCTCTCGGCGATCATGACCTACGACGGCACCTGGCACGCACCGGGACCGGACTGCACGACCAATCCGCGCCGGCCGTTGCCACCGGGACTCAATCCCAGCGCCTGCCCTCCGCCTCAAGCCACTCCCACGCGCACCCAGCGGGCGGTCAGCACCTACTCGCTGGCGTTCACCCCCGGCCCCTACTCCGACCAGCCCCCAACGCTGTCGGCCCTGGTGGGACCCGACGGTCCGCAACCCTCGAGCGGAGCTGAGACCTCGCCCTACATAGACAGCGGATGGCGTCCTGAGGCGACTCAGGTGGGCGCGTATGGGCTGTACGGAACGCCTGACCTCGTGAGCCAGTCCGGGTCGGTGGACGGCTTTGGAGTAGGACGAGGACTCGCCGCCGGTGGCGCGTCGCTCGGGGTGTTTCTGGTGGCAGGAGACGGCGACAGCGAGTCAGCGTGTAACAAGGAGGGCTGTGCCCGGGCCCCCGACGGCTACATGGATTGGGCCGTCGGTGCGTTGACCACCGGAGCCCATGCCGGCGAAGGCGTGGCATTCACCTCCGCTCCCAGCGATCAGCGCCGCTCCGTGACCGATAGTCAAGTCGCCCTCGACTGCACGGGGCCTCCGACCGACCCTCTCGGAACCAGCGGCTTCCTGCTCCCGGGGCAGCCGGCCAGCTGCCGGCCGGGCGACCCTCAGCAGGTGGGCGCCCACCAGACCCAGTCGGACCGGCTCTTCAGCCTGGGGGCCTATGCGCTCAACGGCTACGCGCTGATACCGGGCGAGGATGTGGCCTGGGGCGTCGGGGATCGCGGAGCGCTCCTCTCACGGAACCTCGGCAAGGACTCGTCGGGCCAGGCGGTCTCACCCACCCCTCCGCTGCTCGGACAGCCAACTCCCGCCGAGCTCCCCGACCTATCGGCGTATTCGCCCTACCGGCCGCTCGTCAACGCCGCGTCCGGACAGGTACCAGCGCTTGCCTCTCGGCCGCTGATTGCCCGGGCGCGGCCGGAGTTCACGCCCGCCGGCTCACCGGATGAGTCCTCCCCCAGCCGAGCGGCGGCCCTCACTCGAGACGTGAGCGCGATGGCGATGAGCGCGGACGGGTCAGAGGGATGGGCGGTGGGACCGGGCACCAGCGGCGGCGCAGGTCTGCTCACGCTCTATCACTACAACGGGATCAACTGGACGCTGTGCGATCCGGACGGGGTGCCAGGCGTCCTCGCCGCCGATCCGGCCTGCCAGTCGCTCGCCCCCCTCGAACAGTGGGCCGGGAGGCCCGGTGCGGCACCCACCTCCGTCAAGATCGCCTCGGCCTCCCGGGTCCCCACGGCCGACGGCGATTTCGAGGCGGTCGCAATCGGCACCAACTACAGCCAACCCGGGCAAAGACCGGCGCCCGTCGTCCTGCGCTACGCGCATGGGCGTTGGACGCTCGAGAGCGGCGCAGAGGTCGCTGCGCTCGCGGCGGCTACGCGCTCCGGCAGCCTGTTGCCCTTACCTCTATATGACATCACCTTCACCTCCCGCGACGACGGTTGGATAGTTGGTGACTCGGGGCTGACGTCGTGGCTGTTTCATTACGACGGTCAACGCTGGGTGGATTGCGCCGCGGCCGACCGCGACGGTCACGGCGCGGTGTGCGGCGATCCCTCGGGCCGGCTGCCCCTGCGTGCCGTCAACAGCGCCTACAACGCGGTGGAGCCCTACACCGCCAACCCCGTTCGGCTGCGCCTGGCCCCGGCCGGCGATCGGGTCTATCTCTACGGTACTCGCGTCGTGTACAACGACAGCTCCGGCCTGACGACCGGAAACTCGCTCGCGGGGCAGGGGCAGTACGAGCCGTTCCCGATGATCCTCTATCGCGACAGCGGAAAGCCCTGCCAGCAGGCGGGAGACCCGGGCTGCTGGCGGGCCGACAACGGAGGTACCGATCCCGGCTTCGGCTTGACCCAAAGCCAGACCAGCCAGCACGCGGGCGAACAGGGCCGGGTGTTCTCGATGGCCGTGGCGCCGGGGCACGACGGCGCGCATCAAGGCTGGGCCGTGGGACAGTTCCGCGGCGCAGACCAGTTGCGCCAGAACGGGGTCAGTTCCGGGAATGCGGGCGGCGAGTCGGGGGTCGACAGCCAGGACGCCCTGCACGACGTCGGCACCTCCCTGATGCGGCTGTCGGGCTCCGCCTGGGCTCCGTGGCCGCTCAACGATGCCGCCACGCAGTATCTGAACGCGCCCACCCTCCACTCGAGCAACGGCGGGCAGCCGGACTCAGGGCTGGGTCTCATCAATCCACTGCAGCACCAGCTCGAGATTCCCCAGCCCGGTGGCGGAGATCTGTCGGTTCTGGCCGCTCAGTACCGACCGCTGCTGAGCTTCGACGCCAGCACCAGGGCCGCATGTGCTCCGAGCGGTGAGCCGGCCACCGCCGGCCAGCCGTGCTGGAGCACCCTGCCCGCTCCTTTCGTCTCTAACTCCTACGCCGACTATTCGCTGACCGAAGCGCAGGCGGACGTCAAATCGTTGGCTCCCGACGGTCACGGTGGCTTCTGGGCCGCCATGCGGCAGAACTCCGCCGATGGCACCCCCTCACACCATCACGTGTTCTTCTATCACTACACCGCCCGCACCCCGGAGCCCGTTCTCTCCGAGACGCCCAGCCCGATCCGAAACGTGATCAACGGGATGGCGGGGGGCTCGGACGGCAGCGTGTGGGTGGCGGCCGACGCGGGCCGGATCTATCACTATGAGCGTGTCGGGGGCTGGCACACGCTGGTGGTGCCCGGGTGGGACCCGGGCAGGGTGGTGACCAACCCTTCTCCGGTCTACGCCGTCGCCGCCGCCCCGTCCGGCATGGGTCTCGCGGTCGGCGGGGGTGGGCGGATCGCCGATCTCGGTCCGGGCGGAGTGATCCTCGACGCGGCCGCCGGGACCGTGTGCGGCGCGGGCGCGCCCGTCGCGCCGTGCGGGACCTCGCGTTCACTGCGGGCGGCGGCGATCGCGCCCGACGGCTCGGCGATGGTGGGAGGGGATGACGCGAGCCTGCTCTATCGCCCCGGGCGCGGCCAGTTCGCCGCAATCGGACTTCCCCCGCACCTGTCCTCCAATACGCAGATCACGGGGGTCTCCATGCCCACCCACGACCGCGCGTGGCTGGTGACCGCTGCCGGCCAGGTCTTCGCGGGCAAGCTGGCGGGAGATCGAACATGGGGCTGGTCGCTGGAGAGCGATGACGCCCAGGGCGCTTCCCTGACCAGAGATGCGACCGGGCATTCGGCGGCGCTGCATGCCGTCGCGCTGGACGCCTCCGGCCACGGCTTCGCGGTGGGCGACAACGGCGTGGTCTTGCAGCGAACGGGCGATGGTCCCCAGCCGTGGCATCGGCTCAATACCGGATTTCTCTACAACCTGCACTCCATCGGCCTGTCACCGGACGGAGGACCCGGGGTGCTCGTGGGCGGCGATTTCGGGCTCGTCCTCACCTACGTGTCGGGACGTTTTGAAGTGGCCCATCAGGCCGACCCCTACGCGGGCATAAACGGGTCGGTGAACGGCACACCGGCGGTTCGCGGCGTGGTCATCCAGCCCGGCTACCGACCGGGCCAGGTCGAGGCGTGGGCTGCTCTGCAGGGCCCGGAGGGGGACCTGCTGCGCTCGCCGGCGGCCAACGAGCTGCTGCACTACTCCTCAGACACACACGACTCGCTGCTCGACGGAGGCTCGCGACGCGCCCAGCCGCTGCCCGACGCGCCGAAGCCCACCGCTGCCGGGATCACGTTCGCCACGTTCGGCAAATCGGACTGCAGCTTTCCGGCGGATCGGCAGTGCCCGGAGCTCACGAACACAAATCTGTCCAGTCAGCTGATCCAGCAACGCATCGTGCAGGCCGTGGGCGCTTCGAGCCGCTCACCCGGAGGGCCTCAGTTCTCTCTGTTCACCGGCGACATCAACGACGCAGGCGGCGGACCCAGCGCCACCAACCGGGGCAGCGCGCTGGAGTCGGTGATTCTGCCGACCGATCCCGACCTGAATGCGCGCCGCTGGAACGAGCTGGTGGCCCAGCCGCTCGCCAGGCTCGATACCCCCGTGTTCGGCGCCCTCGGGGGCCAGGATCTGTACTCCGACGCCTCATGCGGATTCGCCCAGTCCGCCGGTCAGAGCACTCCTGATCGGTGCAATGGCACCAGCACCCGTCAAGCCGGGGGCGTGGGAGCGAACATCGGCTGGCGCCAGGCATTCGCCGGAATGCCGGCTCCCTGGGGTGTACCTGGCAACGTCCCGCCCGCTCGCGGCGGAGGGCTGTCGTTCGTTCCCGTGGCGCCCTCTGGCACCGAGGCTCCGTCGGTGGCGGTGCCGGAGTCGAGCACACCAGGAGTGGGGGTCTCCGATCAGAACGTGGGCGGCCAAAGTGTACCGGGGCAGGGCGTCTCGCCCCAGCGTGTCGGTCCGGCTTCGCTGGGCGCGGGTGGCGGGCATACGCACTACGCCTTTGACGTGCACCGCGACGGCAAGCCGTTGCTGCGGGTGGCGGTACTGGACACCTCGCTCAAGACATTGCAGGGGTCGGCGGCGAATCAGAACCCCGCGGAGGACCAGTTGAAGTGGTTGGGCGATGTGCTCTCGGGGCGTCCTGCGGGTGAGCGCGCGGTGGTGGTGTCCGAGACGCCTTCCTATTCGTATGGTCCGGGGGCGGCAACCGACACGCTGCTGGATTCGACGACGTTCGAGACGACGTTGTTTCAGAACCACGTGAGTGCCGTGGTGTCGGGCCGCCTGGGGTGGAACGCGCTCTACTGGGCGCTGGCCCCTGGTGTGCACTTCCCCTGTCAGGGGGGGTCCTATCCCGATCCGACCAGTTCACCGACTTTGGCCGAGGCGAGCACCTGTGGGGCGGCTCAGTCGGGCACGCCGGCGGCAGCCTCGGAACTGGCCAGCAGCGTTCAGAGCACCGCCGCGCCCGCCGCCGGCGGGGCCACCGGCAGCCTGCCCTTCGTGATCTCCGCTTCGGCGGGCGGCAAGTTCGGGCCGGCCGACAACTCACAGCCCGGTTCAAGCGATCCGGCCTATTGGCATGGCTACTCCCTGGTGCGCCTGGAGCCTGATGGTGCGGTGACGGTGATCGCGCGCCCGATCTTTGACTGGGTGGGGATCTCCGCGGTCCAGCACACGCTCAGCCCCGGGCAGCACATGACCCTGCACGGTTATGGCCGTGAACCGGTCGGCCTGGACACGCCGACCCAGTACGACAAGATCAGCAGCCCGGCGATCACCCACCGCTACGACCTGGTGGAGGCTGATCCCGCTAGGCCGTGGCTGCCCAAGACCGGTCGGGACGGCTCCTACACCGAGCTTGATCCCTCGGTCGCCCGGGTCGATCAGACCGGCGCGGTCACCACCGGTAGGGGCAATCATGCGCGTGTCTATGCCATTGGTCTGCTCAGCGTCGGTGAGCGGGCAGCCACCTGGCCACTGGTCTTCGAGCCCCGACGCAGCTACGTCCCCGCAGCACCGGCGATCACCAGCGTCCCGGCACCACGTCCCGTTCCCCCGGTCCATGTCGACGCGACGCTGGCCACCACCCCGCCCCCACCACCCGGGACGGCCCCACCGGCACCACCGCCGATCAACACCCCAGGCTTCCCCCAACTCCCGGGGCTCCCCGGCCTGCCCCCGGCGGGCACGCCTCCGCCGGCCACGCCACCTCCGCCCGCCGGGGCGCCACCGCCCGCACCTCCCGCCAACCAGGCCCCCTCCGCGCTGTCGATCTCCGTCTCACCCCAGTCGGTCGGGTTCGCGCCCCCCTCCGGGGTGGTTCCGCCGCCCGCACCTCCGATCAACCCTGCGCCCCCCGGCGGAGCCCGGCGCGAGGCCAAGGCCAAACAACCGGCGGCCGCCAAGAGCGAGGAGAGCGGCCAGGGTGCGCAGGATGCCGCCGGAGATCTCGCTCAGGGGACCGACACCCCGCCGGGGTCGGCCATGACCCGCCTTGACATGAGCCGTCGCGGCCGCGTGAGACCGAGCGCGTCGTTCACGCTTCGGCGCGAGCACGCACAGCCTTCGGCGTGGTCTCAGGGTGGGCTCTACGCCGGGTCGATCGCAGCCATGGCGCTTGTGATGGCCCTCGCATACAGCACATTTCGCCCCACACCCCGTCGGCGGCGACCGACCGTACCGCAGCCGGCCTGGGCTCGCAGAGGCCCGAGGCGGTGGCCGCCGCAGTAGGCCTTCGGTCCGGCCTCAGACTCCGGGCTGCCCGGGACCAGAACCACCGGGGATCTCACCGACCCGAACGGTGCGCGCTACCAGGCTGCGCCATGCACTCGCCGACCCTAGCCGTCGTCGTGTAGATTGGCGCCGAAGCTAGGGGTAGATGGAAGGGCGGGATGACTGCAAGAACTTTGATCACGGTCGCCATCGTCGGGGCGGCGGGCGCGTTGAGCGTGGCTGTGCCGGCATCGGCCGGGCCGAGACCGGGCGGTGGGGCAGCGCGCGCTACCTGTCGCAGGCCCGACGGGACAACCCCGTTACTGCGCGCGCGCAAGGTTCTCGTGTGGCGGACCAAGACGCGCCTGCTCGCGTGCGAGCGGCCGTCCGGCCCGCTCCGCCGCATCCATTCGACCGGCGGAGCGCTCGGCCGCTTCACGGCCGCCGGCACCTACGTCGCCTACACCGAGGACAACGACATCGTCTCCTCCCAGACCAGCGGTGACCAGCTGTCGCTTACGGTCTTCGACGTCCACCGCGGTCGGTCCACGTTCACCGACGTGGTGGCGGGCTCGTCCACCTGCTGTACGAGCTTGGAGGACCCCCGTGGGGGCTCGATGCGCACGACTACCACCTCGCTCGACGCCTTCGTCCTCAACCGGCACGGGTTCCTGGCGTGGCTGACCACGACCGCCGGTAGGCAGACGCTCGCCGCACACGACACACGCGGCACACATGACCTCGCCCGTGCGACCAGTGGGATCGCCCACCTCAAGCTCCGGGGAAACCGCGTGAGCTGGACACGCCATGGGCACGCCCGCACGGCCACGTTGAGATGAGCCGACGCGCCGGCCGCCTCGCACTCGCCCTGGTGGCCGCCGCGATCGTGTGCGCCGCCCCACCGGCGTTCGGGGCCGCGCCACAGGTCCGGATAGCTGGGAACCGGTTCGTCGACGAGACCGGGCAGCCGATGCGCCTGCTCGGGTTCAACGCGGGCGTGGGGCTCGAGTACGCCTGCGTGAGCCCGGTCTTCGGCCCGACCTACGAGGCGACGCTTAGCGACGGTCCGATCGATGCCCCGGCGGTAGCCGCGATGGCGACGTGGCGTGCGGGTGCCGTGCGGGTCACCCTCAACGAGGACTGCTGGCTCGGCCTCAACCCGCTCAAGAGAACCGCGAGGAGGGCGACGCCTGTTCGCCCCCCGGCGCGCGCGGCGGCCGGCCGGGCGCTGAGACGCCGCTATCGAGCGATCGTCCGGGCCTAC
>DASYID010000141.1:0-15547 GCA_036252775.1 Solirubrobacteraceae bacterium | reverse complement strand
GTCCCGTCCGGCGGAGTGGCTGCGAGACCTGCGCCGTGTCCGCGCCGGCGACTCGCCGCTCCGGGGCGGACGCCCCGGAGCCTCAGTCGGCGCCTGAGGGCGGCTGGGGCTCGGCCGCCACCAGCCTGAGCTCGACGGACTCTCCCACCCGCACCAGGTCTCCGGGATGCAGCTGGCGTCCACGGCGGACCTCGACCTCACCGTTGACCACCACGCGCCCGGCGCTGAGCAGCTCCTTGGCGCCGGCCCCGGAGTCCACCCGGCCCGAGAGCTTCAGCAGCTGCCCCAGGCGGATCATGTCGCCACGGATCTCCACCGGCTCCACTCGTTGACCGTAGCGCGCGGGCCGAGGTCCCGGAAGGCCTAGGCCCCGTAGGAGGAGTGCAGGAGCGCCATCATCGTCGAGGCGGTGCCCGGCGCGGGGGTGCCGCTGGCGTCTGAGAAGCCGATCTCCAGATGCGGGCCGGTGGAGATGCCCACGATGCCCGACCCCACCTCCGAGATCGTCTGGCCCGCCGACACGTGGCTGCCGATCGGCAGCATGTTCCCCGGTCCGGCGTGGCCGTAGTAGACGTAGCGGCCATCGTCGAGGTGCAGCACGGGCGCGGAGGGCCCGAAGCCGCCAATGCCGTGGAGCACGATCGTGCCCGAGCCGACGGCCAGCAGCGGCGTGCCCCCAGGCGCGGAGATGTCGACGCCCTGGTCCAGCGACCAGCTGCCCGGGGAGGAGGCGGCGCTGTGGGGCAGCGGGAAGGTGAAGCCCCCTCCACTGGAGATCGAGCCGGGTGCGACCACCGAGGCGGGGTTCTGGCGGGCATGGATGCGAGCCAGCTGGCCCTCCAGCCGCTGACGCTCGGCCCGGGCCCGGGCCAGCTTGGCCGACTTGTGCGAGCGCGCGTTCTCATAGGCGATCTGGCGGCGCACGAGCTCCAGGCGCACGCGATCGAGCTGGTCGCGCTTGACGAGGATGGCGGCGGCGATCTTCTGGCCGCGTGACTCCAGGGCACCGAGCTTGGTCGCCTCGGTGATCACCACCGCGCGCGCGAGGCGGTCGCCCTTGATGATCGACGCGTCCTGGTTGCGCACCCGCTTGATGAAGTCCAGGCGCTCGAGCAGGTCGGCAAAGCCCTTGGCGTTGAGGATCACCGTGACCGCGTCAGGGGTGTCTGACTCATAGCGCGCGACCAGCAGGTGTCGCAGGGCGCGGTCGGCGGAGGCCAGGCGGGCCTCGAGTCGCGCCAGGCGGACCCGGGCCACCTTCAGCTGCCCCTGGATGCGCACCAGCTCGGCCCGCTGGGCATCCAACCGGGCCTGGATCGGCGCCAGGCGTGCCTCCAGGGATCCGATCGAGCCCGACAGGCGGTTGATGTGGCTGGTGTCGGTCGCCACCTGCTGGCGCAGCGCGTTCTCCGCCGAGCGCTTGGCCGCCAGGCGGCTCTCGACGCTGCCCGCAGAGGACGACGAGAAGATCAGCATGCATGCCGCAAGCGCGCCCACCAGGACGGCCACAGCAGGGGTTATTGGCCACTTCGCGAGTGGTCTCATGAGGGGCCACAGTAGGAGGGCCGGCTCGCCGCGGGCAACCGGCGGGTGCGATCTTGCAGGCGCGGAGGAGGGGGAGGAGGCGGGCCTTTCGGCCCGAAGGAAAACCGGTTCGGGCCCGCTAGGCTCGGTGGGTGACCAAGCGCTCCGGGGTGGCCGGACTGATCCTGCTGGGCCTGCTGGTAGGTGCCGTTCCCGCCGAGGCGGGCCCCCTCAGCGCCACCATCCGGCGCACCGCGCACGGGATACCGCGGATCCTCGCCTCCGACTACGCCGGTCTGGGCTATGGCTACGGCTACAGCTTCGCCCGCGACAACATCTGCCAGATGGCCGACTCCTACACGACGGTGCGCGGCGAGCGCTCACGCTACTTCGGACCCGACGGCAGCTACGCCTTCCGGGGCAACGGCACCAATCCGAACAACCTCAACTCCGACTTCTTCTTCCGGCGGATCATCGACGCTCACACGGTGGAGGGCCTGCTGACCAAGGCGCCGCCGCTGGGACCTCGCCCGGAGGTGCGCGAGGTGGTGCGCGGCTACGTCGCCGGCTATGACCAATACATCAGCCAGACCGGGGTCGCGCACCTGTCCGATCCCACCTGCCGCGGCCAGCCGTGGGTGAAGCCGATCACCGAGATCGACGCCTACCGACGCTTCTATCAGCTCGCCCTGCTGGCCAGCGCCGGGGTGGCGATCGACGGGATCGGGGCCGCCCAGCCGCCGACCCCGCCGCTCAACGGCGCGACCGGGAGGTCCCTGGATTCGCTGACGCCGGCCGAGCTGCAGCGTCTGCGCGACCCGCTCGGCGGGATCGGCTCAAACGCCGTCGCCCTCGGCTCTCAGGCCACCGACAACGCCAGCGGCATGCTGCTGGGAAACCCCCACTTTCCCTGGACGGGGTCCGAGCGCTTCTATGAGTCTCAGCTGACGATCCCCGGCAAGCTCAACGTCAGTGGCGCGAGCCTGTTCGGGGTCCCGCTGATCCTGATCGGCCACACCGACCACATGGCCTGGAGCCACACGGTGTCCACCGCGTTTCGCTTCACACCCTTCGAGTTGCGCCTGGTGCCCGGCTCCTCCACCACCTACCTGGTGGACGGCCAGCCCCACCAGATGGACGCCCAGGTGGTGAGCGTGGACGTGCGCCAGCCCGACGGCTCGGTCAAGCCCCAGTCGCGCACGCTGTACTCCGCCGACGGGCGGCCCGTGCTGACCTCGATTCTGGGCCTGCCCATCTTCCCGTGGACGCCCGAGCGGGCCTATGTGATGGGCGACGCCAACGCGCAGAACTTCCGCTACCTCAACCACTTCTTCGAGACCGACCACGCTCAGAGCGTGTCGGAGCTGGACGCGGTGCTGCGGCGAAACCAGGGGATTCCCTGGGTCAACACGATCGCCGCCGACTCGACGGGCAAGGCCTACTACGCCGATCTGTCGGTGGTGCCCAACGTCCCTGACACCAAGACGCAGTCATGCTCGGTCGCGCTCGGGCTGGCCACCGACCGACTGTTGCGCCTGCCTGTCCTCGACGGGTCACGTTCGGCGTGCGCCTGGGAAAGCGACCGTGACGCGGTCGCCCCGGGGATCTTCGGACCGGGCCACCTGCCCTCGCTGGTGCGGCCCGACTACGTGACCAACTCCAACGACTCCTACTGGCTGGCCAACCCCCACCAGCCGCTGACTGGTTTCGCGCGCATCATCGGCGATGAGGGCACGGCCCGGTCGCTGCGCACCCGTCTGGGGCTGACGATGGTCGAGCAGCGCCTTCACGGCAGCGATGGACGTCCGGGCCGTGGCTTCTCGCTCGTCGACCTGCGCGACATGGTGTTCAACGACCGCCAGTACGCCGGCGAGCTGTTCACAGACCAGCTGGTGGCGATGTGCCGGGCCAACCCGACGCTGCCGGGGTCCAGCGGTCCGGTCGACGTTAGCGCCGCCTGTCCGGTGCTGGCCGCATGGGACCGCCACGACAACCTCGACAGCCGCGGTGCCCTGCTGTTTCGCCGCTTCGCCTCACGCGCGCTGGCCGCCAACGCCAGCCCGTTTCAGACCCCGTTTGACCCGGCCGACCCGGTCAACACCCCGCGCGGGCTGAACACCGACAACCCGCAGGTCCGCCAGGCGCTGGCCGACGCGGTGACAGACCTTCGCTCCTCGAACATCCCGCTCGATGCCCGGCTGGGCGACTACCAGTATGAGCCTCGCGGCGCCGAGCGGATTCCCATCCACGGAGGGCCGGGGACGCTGGGCGTGTTCAACGCCATCAACGATTCCTTCGTGGCGGGCAAGGGCTATCCGGTCATCCCGCACGGGTCGAGCTTCGTGATGGTGGCCCAGTTTCTCAGGCATGGCGCCTGTCCGGTCCGAGCGAGCACGATCCTCACCTACTCGCAGTCGGTCGACTCCACCTCGCCCTACTTCGCCGACCAGACGCGCATGTTCTCCCGCAAGCAGTGGGTGGACGAGCCGTTCTGCGAGCGCGACATCCGGCTCTCCCCGGGGATGCAGACCACCTACCTGGGCGCGGCGCCCCACCCGGTCCGCCTCTACACCGCCCGCCGGACCTGCGTCAGTCGCCGCCGTTTGCTTCTGCGCCTGCACGGGGCCGGGACCCGCGTGGTCGGATGGACGGTGGCGGTCAACGGCCGCATCGTTCGCCGGTTCCGGAGCGGGCGACGCAGCTTCATCCCGGTAGACCTGAGGGGTCGGCCGCGCGGGCGCTACACGATTACGGTGACCGCTCGCACCGTCGACGGCCAGCGACTGGTCGACACTCGCCGCTACCGCACCTGCGCGCGGCGCGCGCGCCGCCGCTGAACCTCAGGCGCTCCCGGAGAGAATCGTGCGGGCCACCAGCTCGGGGTCGTCGGACATCGGCACGTGGCCGACTCCCGCGAGCATGGTCACGCGCGCCTCGGGCACCGCGCGCTGGGCCCGCCGGGCCTGACGGGGGAGCAGCAGCCGATCGCGCTGCCCCCAGGCGATGGTCACCGGAGCCGGGATGGGGGGACCGGGCCGGAACTGCTCCCGCGTGAGCGCCTCCAGCACGGGCAGCGTGCCGGGCGAGCGGGCGAAGTTGTGAATCGCGCTGACCGCCTGCTCGGCCGACATGCGCCAGGGCCGGGCGGCGAGCTGGCCCATGAGCAGCGTACGACCGACCGGGGTGCCATAGAGAAGGGGGGCCAGCGGCAGGGTCAGCTCCGAGAACCGACGGCTGACGCGCAGGCTGGAGCGGCAGAAGGCGGCCTCCCGTGGGCTCCAGAAGCCCGCGGGGGAGAGCGCGACCACGCTGCGAGCGCGGCCGCGTCGACCCAGCTCCAGGGCCAGCCAGCCCCCGAGCGAGTTGCCCGCCACGTGCGGACGCTCCCAGCCCAGCTCGTCTAGGAACCCGGCCACCGCCTGGGTCAACGCGCCCACGTCGGTCTGCGTCCCGGCGGGCAGCGGCGGCGAGGCTCCGAAGCCGGGCAGATCCACGGCGACGACCTCGTACCGGGCCGCCAAGGCGTCGAGCATCGGTTCCCACACCCGCCCATAGCTGCCGACGCCATGGATCAGCAGCAGCGGTTCGCCGCTGCCGGCCCTGAGGTGGCTCAAGGATTCAACGCCGGAGCTCATCTGGGAGCGATGGTGACAGACCCCGTCGGGGTCCATCGGAAGGAACACGGGTCGAGCACGTCGAAACAGGGCCTCGCCGATGAAACGCGCCGCGACCACTTCCCGCCCCAGCTCTCCGCGGCGGCCCTCCACCCGTCCCGGGGCTCATCCGGCGTCAGGCGGCCGGCGCGGCGCCGGCACCGAGGCCAAGCCCCCGGTTCTGGCCCCATCCAAGGCGCCGGCCGAACCCACGGCCGGCCATCAGACGCTGTCGAAGTACATCCAGTCGCGCTTCGACGAGTGCTCGCGCTCCCAGAAGGACGTGGCCCAGTACATCGTCGACCATCTCGACGAGGCCGCCTTTCAGACCGCCGAGGAGCTGGCCCGCCGGGCGAACACCTCGAGCTCCACCGTGGTGCGCTTCTCCCAGGCCCTCGGCTTCGAGGGCTTTCCCGAGCTTCAGGCCGCCGCCAGAGAGGAGTACCGCCGCGCCCACGCCCCGGGTCCGTCGGGCGGCGCGGTGACGCCGGCGGCCACGCCCCTGTTCGCCCTCGATCAAAACGAGTTCGAGACCGCACTGGCCGCCGATCACGTCAACGTCGAGGACACCGCGCGCAAGCTGTCGCGCAGCTCGGTCGAGTCGATGGTCGACGCCATCGTCGAAGCCGAGCGTGTGCTGATCGCCGGCACCGACCAGATGGCCTTCTTCGCCAGCTACCTGCGCCATCTGCTGATGCTGCTCGACCTCCGGGCCGACATCGTGGCCAGCCCTTCCCAGGAGGCCCTCAGCCGCCTGGGGCGCATCGACGAGATCACCTTCGTCATCGGGCTGTCGGCCGGCCGGCCCCACCCGCTGGTGGTCAGGGCGATGAAGCTGGCCCGCCACCGCAAGGCCAAGACGGGCGCGATCACCGATGCCACTCTGTCCGAGGTGGCCAAGCTCGCCCACATCAAGCTGTACTACTCGTCCAACAGCCCGGCCTACGTGCGCTCGCACACGGCCCTGCTGAGCGTCATCCAGGCCCTGGCCTACGGCGTCTATTCGCGTGACGCCTCCCAGTACGCCGAGCGCATCAAGGCCTTCCGGCTCAAGTAGGCCGGCGCCGCCGGGCCCACTGCAGGCGCGCCCCGGCCGTTCGCGGCCGCTCTCCCGGGCGCTCCCGGCCCCGCGATACCCTTAGCGGATGCGCGACGAGGCGACCTTTCGGGTCAAGGCCGGCCTGGCCGAGATGCTCAAGGGCGGCGTCATCATGGACGTGGTCACCGCTGAGCAGGCGGTGATCGCCGAGGAGGCGGGCGCCGCCGCGGTGATGGCTCTCGAACGCGTCCCCGCCGACATTCGTCGTGACGGTGGTGTGGCCCGCATGTCGGACCCGGCCATGATCCGCGGCATCCAGGAGGCCGTCTCGATTCCCGTCATGGCCAAGGCCCGTATCGGGCACTTCGCCGAGGCTCGCGTGCTCGAGGCCCTCGAGGTCGACTACATCGACGAGTCCGAGGTGCTCACGCCCGCCGACGAGGTCAACCACATCGACAAGTGGGACTTCCGGGTCCCGTTCGTGTGCGGAGCGACCAACCTGGGCGAGGCCCTGAGGCGAATCGGTGAGGGGGCGGCCATGATCCGCTCCAAGGGGGAGGCTGGCACCGGGGACATCGTCGAGGCCGTGCGCCACATGCGCATGATCACCGGCGAGATCCGCCGCCTGGGAGGGCTGGACGACGCCGAGCTGGCCGGCGCCGCCAAGCAGCTGCAGGCGCCGCTGGACATCGTTCGCTCGGTGGCGCGGACGGGGAAGCTGCCGGTCGTGCTGTTCTGCGCCGGCGGGATAGCCACACCGGCCGACGCCGCCCTGATGATGGCTCTGGGCGCCGAAGGCAACTTCGTCGGCTCGGGGATCTTTAAGTCAGAGAATCCCGAGGCCCGAGCGCGGGCGATCGTGGAGGCCACTACCCACTACGCCGATGCCGAGCGGGTGGCCCGGGCCTCGGAGGGCTTGGGGGCGACCATGAACAGCCTGGAGACGTCCAAGCTCGGCGACGCCGAGCTGCTGGCCCAGCGCGGCTGGTAGGTGGCCCCTACGATCGGGGTGCTCGCCCTGCAGGGCGGCTTCGCGGCCCACGCCCGGGTGCTCGAGCAGCTGAACGCCGCCGTGCGCGAGGTGAGGGTTCCCGCGGATCTGACCGGGCTGGATGGGCTGATCCTGCCCGGCGGCGAATCGACGACCATGACGCTGGGGATCGAGCGCGAGGGGCTGGCCGAACCGCTGCGCGAGCTGGCCGCGGCGGGTACGCCGGTGCTGGGGACCTGCGCCGGGCTGATCATGCTCGACCGCGAGCATCTCGGCCTGATGGATCTGCGGGCGCAGCGAAACGCGTTCGGGCGTCAGATCCATTCCTTCGAAGCCGATGTGAACTTCGAGGGCGTCGCCGGGGACGCGGTGCGCGGTGTGTTCATCCGCGCTCCATGGATCGCCGAGCATGGCCCCGGGGTCACGGTCCTGGCCAAGCTCGACGGACATCCGGTGGCTGCCCGCCAGGGGCAGGTGCTGGCCGTGGCGTTTCATCCCGAGCTGGCCGGTGAGCGGCGCATCCACCAGCTCTTCCTCGAGTCGGTGCGGGCAGTGCGCCTGGAGGGTCAGGGGCCGGGCTGATAGCCCGGTCCGCTGGCCGGAGGGCTGGAGGGCGGGGGCGCCTTGGAGGCCCCGGGCGCCGTGTGTGCCGTCGGCGGGCGCGATGGTGTCGGCCGGGCTGGTCTCGAGGTCACCGGAGTCGAGCTCTGGGTGGAGCTCGAGGAGGGCGACCGCGCGGGGGTGGGCGACCGCCGGGTCGTGGTGTTGGTCGGCCTCGAGGCCGGTCCGGAGCGGCGGGTCGGCCGTCCGGCCGGGCGACCGGCCGTCGCCCCGGATCGGCGGGCGGCTGGCCGGCGCACGCGATGTCGATGGGGACGTCGCGAAGCGGGCTTGGGGGCGGCCGACGGGGAGCCAGACGCGGGGGAGACGGCGGCCGGCAGGACCGGGGAGGGCGGCGTGCCCTGACTGGCCGACCGCGACCGCGACGGCGATCCCGGTGAGAAGACTCCAGCCGCGGCCAGGGCTACGAGCAGCGCCACCGCCACGATCGCGGCGGGCAGGCCGATGCGTGACCAGCTCGAGATCCGCTCGTGGCCGCCGGTGCTTCGCGGGGCTCGTCGGGCGCGGGGAAGGTGGCGCCCGCCCGCGGTCAGGCTGCCCAGCAGCCCCGAGGACGGAGCGGGCTCCCGCGCCTCGGAGCGCTCCACCGCGGCGACCGGGTACCCATAGGTCTCCCCCCGGGCCTCGGGAGAGCCTCCGATGACGATCGGCGCCGGCCGTTCAGCGCTACCGGCAGCGGTGCCTTCGGCCGGTGGCTCGGCAGCCCAGGCGTCGGGCGGTGGTTCGGCAGCGTGGGCGTCGGGTGGTGGTTCGGCGGCCCAGGCGCCGGGTGACTCGGCGGCGGCGGGTGGCTCGACGGGCCAGGCGGCGGCCGGCACCACGCGCGTGTCTCCGGCGCCGCTGTCTGCGTGCCACTGGGGTTGCCCGCTTGCCCCGTCGCCCTCCATGTCGGGGCGGGGCGCGACGGGTTCGGGGTCCGGTGGGGCGGGCTCGACCGTCTCCGGGCCCGGTGCTGGTGGCTCGAGAGATGCCCCCGGCGCCGGGAGCGCCCCGTTGGCGCGGGGGGCCTGCCCGTCCACCGGGGCAGCGGCGGTCAGAGCGCGCATGATGGCGTCGGCCACGGCGGGGGGGAGATCCCCTCGGGGAGGATCGCGGTAGGCGCGCTCAGCCGCGTGGAAGCGCTGGGCGGCAGCGCGACACACCTCACAGCGCTCGAGGTGTCGGCTGAGGCGCAGCTCGTCTGCGGGGGTTAGGCGATTCTCCGCCCGGGCCACGAGCAGCTCGGGCACCAGCTCGCACGGCGACCGCCCCAGCCGGCGCGAGCCCACCCGGCGTGGGGGCGCGGGCGGTTGTGGGGCCCGAGCGGAGGCCGCGGAGCGGGTGAAGGACAGCAGCAGCGCGTCGGGCTCGAGCTCGGCGGGATTCTCGGTCTCATAGACCGCGGCGCGGAAGCGCCCAAAGGCATCGCTCGCGGCCTCCGGCGCTCGTCCGGGAGCGCTCACCAGCTCGCAGTAGGCCAGGACCGCCGGGCCGCGCCGCTCGCAGACAGCCGCCAGCGCCGCGGGGTCGCCGTCGCGCACCCCGCGCGGAGTGACCCTGGATCCGCTTGGCTGCGCCACCACCTTCCTAAGCCTAATGACCCTCCCGCCCGGCATACTCGCGCCATGCGCATCTCCGTGGCGTCCGACGAGCGGGCTGGCATCGCGGAGGCTGTGCTCGTCGAGCTGCGGCGCCGAGGCCATGAGCCGGTGGCCCGCGGGGCGCTGCGCGAGGGCGAACGCGCCGACTGGGCCTGGGCGTCTGAGCGTGCGGCCCGCGACGTGGTGGAAGGAAGGGCCGACCAGGCGATCGTGTGCTGCTGGACGGGCACCGGCGCGTCAATCGCCGCGAACAAGGTTCCCGGCGCGCGTGCCGCCCTGTGTGGCGATGCGGCCACGGCGGCGGGAGCTCGCCGCTGGAACGACGCCAACGTCCTGGCGCTGAGTCTGCGAGCGACGACCGAGGCTCAGCTGTCGGAGATTCTGGATGCGTGGTTTGCCGCCGAGCCCAGTCGTGAGGCCGCGGATGTCGCCAATGTCGAGCACCTGCGATCCGTGGAACGCCTGGCGCCCGTGGAGCGCGGGCCGGGGCCCTCCTAAGCTCCGTCCAGCACCTCAAAGCGGGTCACGCCGGCGTCCTCGACCTCGACCACGTCGCCCTGGTTGAGCAGCAGGTCGACGTGACCGAGCACCTCCGACAGGGTCAGAAACGCCTGGGTGACAGCTACGTTGCCCCATAGGGCCTGGGCGATCTCATAGGCGGTGCTGGGACGCTCGGCGATCAGGCGCAGGATGCGTTGCGCCCGGCGGCGATGCAGCCGAAAGCGCTCGTCGATCAGTCCGCGGTGATCGGTGACGGGCTCGCCGTGGCCGGCGAGCACCAGCTCGACGTCCATGGCCCGGGTCTGCTCGAGGGAGTGCAGATAGGTGACCAGGGCCTGCGGCCGGCTGGCGGGGTCGGGCTCGCCGGTCAGCGGGCGCGAGATCAGGGGGTTGGAGGAGATGTGCTTGATCAGGTGGTCGGCGGCGATCAGCATGCGCCGCTCTTCGTCGGCGAAGACGGTGTCCGACGGGCTGTGGCCGGGTCGGTGGTGCACGCGCAGCGTGCGGTCGCGCAGCTCGATCTGCTCGCCGTCGGACAGGCTCCGAGTCACCGTCACGCCCGACCCCCACGCTCGGAAGCTGGCCGACACCGCGCGCAGAGCGCTGACCACGTCCACGGGGATCCCATGGCGGAGCATCAGCGTCTCGGCGAACTGATCATCGGACTCCATGTCCTCGCGGTAGCGCGCCAGGAACGGCACCAGCAGGTCCAGCGCCGCCACCTCAGCGCCGGATCGGCGGGCCAGGATGTCGGCCAGGCCCAGGTGGTCGATGTGCTGGTGGGTGATGATCAGCAGCTCGAGGTCCTCGATCGAGTGACCGTGATCGGCGAGGGCACGCTCGAGCTCGTCCAGGGCCTTGCCCGAGTTGGGCCCGGTGTCCACCAGCGTCAGGGGCGAGTCCTCGATCAGATAGACGTTGACCCGCCCGACCATGAACGGGGTGGGAATCGGAAGGCAGTGGACGCCCTCCCGCGCCGCCCGGGCGAGCGCCCGCTCCGCGTCGCTCACGCGCGAATGACGGCGAGCACCTCGTCGCGGCGTCGCTCCATGTCCTCGAGGGACACCAGCGACTCCAGCGTGAGTCGGAGCAGGGGCTCGGTGTTGGAGGGGCGCACGTTGAAGTGCCAATCCTCGTAGTCGATGGAGACGCCGTCCACGTGGCTGATGTTCGCATCGGCGTAGTGCTCTTCGATCTCTGCCATCCGACCCCCGGGGTCTGAGACCTCCGAGTTGATCTCGCCAGAGATGAAGTAGCGGGACCGGTAGGGCTCGAGCAGCTCGCTCAGGCGTCGCCCCTCGACCGAGAGCTTCTCGAGCATCAGCAGCGCCGGAATCGTCCCGGAGTCTGCGTTGTAGAAGTCGTGGAAGTAGTAGTGGCCGGAGACCTCGCCACCGAAGATCGCGCCCTCGTCGCGCATACGGGTCTTAAAGAAGGCATGCCCGACCCGGTTGACATGGGCGCTGCCCCCGGCACGCTCGACGGTGTCTCGGACCGCGCGGGAGGCTCGGGCGTCGTAGAGAATGGCCGACCCGGGCCGCTTGGCCAGGAGGTGCTCGGCGAGGATCGCGGTCAAGAAGTCGCCATCCACGAAGCGCCCGCTGTCATCGATGAAGAAGCAGCGATCGGCGTCCCCGTCCCAGGCGATGCCCAGATCGGCCCCGGTCTCGCGCACCCGGTCGATGATGAACTGGCGGTTCTCGGGCAACAGCGGGTTGGGCTCGTGGTCGGGGAAGCTCCCATCGGGCGTCCAGTAGGTCTCGATCAGCTCGAGGCCCAGGCGCTGGAGCAGCGGGCCGACCATCGGGCCGGCCATGCCGTTGCCGCCATCCACGACAACCTTCAGGGCGCGTACGTTCGTGGGCTCGATGAACTCGAGCGCGGCCGCCTGGAACTCCTCGTAGAGCTCGACGTGGCGTACCGTCCCGCCCCCAGGAGCGGGGGGCAGGCCCTCCTCGAGCAAGCGGCGGATGTCCTGGATGCCGCGATCTCCCGAGAGGGCGATCGCGCCGCGCTCCACCAGCTTGGCGCCGGTGTAGGCCTTGGGGTTATGGGAGGCGGTGCACATCAGTCCCCCGTCGAGCTCACGTGCGCCAACCAGGTAGTACAGAATCTCCGTGCCCACCTGGCCGGCGTCCAGGACCTCGGCCCCCTCGGCCAAGATCCCGTCGCGGTAGCGCTCGGACAGCTCGGGTGCGGTCAGGCGCATGTCGCGACCCAGGCCGACGCGCAGGGTCTCGGCGGGTCGGCCACTGAGCTGGCCAAGCACCCGCGCGAACGCTCGGCCGATCTGCTCTGCCGCGTCGCCATCGATGTCCTGGCCGTACAGGCCCCGAATGTCGTAGGCCTTGAAGATGGAGGGCGAGAGGGTCACGCGGGCTGGGATCCTAGTCGCGTCCGGCCCGCCCGGCTGGGCGGGACGCGGCCGGCGCGGCGGGCGCGGCAAGCGTCCGGGCATAATGCGCTGCCGCATGGATCCTGACCGCTCGAGCCCGGTGATCATCTTGTGCGGAGGCCGGGGAACCAGGCTGCAGGAGCACACCGCTTCGATCCCCAAGCCGCTGGTGGAGATCGGCGGGCTGCCCATCCTCTGGCACGTGATCCAGCTCTATGCCTGTCAGGGCTGGAGGCGCTTCGTGCTGTGCCTGGGCTACAAGGGGGAGATGATCGAAAGCTTCGCGGCCGGCACGCAGTGGCCCTCGGGAACGGATATCGCCTGCGTGGACACAGGCCTGGACACCCCCACCGGGGGGCGCCTGCATCGTGTGCGTGAGCACGTGGGCGAGCAGACCTGTCATCTGACCTACGCCGACGGTGTCGCCGACGTGGACCTCGGAAAGGTTCAGGCCCACCACCGCCAGGCCGGCACCCTGGCCACCATGACCGTGGTCCGACCCGAGCTGCAGTTCGGAGTCACCGAGCTCGACGACAGTGACCGGGTGGTGGGCTTTCGCGAAAAGCCGCGGGCCGACCACTGGATCAACGGCGGTTTCTTCTGCCTGGAGCCGGCGGCGCTCGACTACGTGCACGACGACAGCGTGCTGGAACGCGAGCCGCTCGAGCGCCTGGCCGAGGACGGGCAGCTGTCGGCCTTTCGCCACAACGGGTTCTGGGACTGCATGGACACCTACAAGGACGCGATTCTGCTCAATGACCTGTGGGAGAACGGTCGCGCGCCGTGGAAGGTGTGGGACTGACGCTCCTCCGTCCCCGGTAGGCGCCCAGCAGGCGCCCGGCTCGGCGTGGATCCACCCGCGCCCGCAGCTGGGAACGGTGATAGCCGCGGCCCGACCACCACTCGCGCAGCAGGTCGCCGGGCCCGTAGGGGGGCAGGTCGCTGAACATCGCATAGCCGGCGTACTCGCTGCGGGCGCGCCGGTAGTGGCGCACCGGGCCGCGGCGGCCATAGTCGGTTGCGACGAGCAGTCCTGGGTCGATGACGACCTCATAACCCTGTTGGAGCCAGTACCGGGCCCATTCGCGGTCCTCGGTCATCGGCAGGTCCTCACGGAAACGACGTTGCTCCCAGAGTTCACGCCGCAGCCCGCCGCCGGTGGCCGAGAAGCCCCAGAAGGGATCGCGCCGCATAGCTGCGAGGTTCTGGCGCCAGGGGCCGGGCAGGGGCAGGTTGCCCGGACCGTGGGAGTCTCCGCTGACCGCGCACACACGCGGGTCCTCCAGCCACCGCGCCAGGCGCTCCAGCCAAGCCGAGTCGGGGGGCAGCGCGTGGGCGGAGATGAGGGCGAGTATCGGGGCCCGCGACACCTCGGCGCCCCGGTTGATCGCAGCCCCGTAGCTCCATTGCGCCGCGGAGAGCTCCACCACCTCCGCGCCTGCCGCCCGCGCCCGGGCCACGGTGTCGTCCTGTGAGCCGCCATCGACGACGATCACCTGTCGGTGCTCGGTGGACAGCGTCTGGGCATCGAGGGCGTTGAGCAGGCGGGGGAGCCGGGAGGCCTGGTCGCGGGCGCGGATGACCACCGAGACCGCGGGCTGGGCGCCCCGGGTGCTCACAGGACCGGGGTGCGGTAGCGGATCGCCCCCCGAGCCACCGACCCAAACTCGATCAGGTCGTGCACGAGCAGATAGGGGATGGCCCATGACCCGGCGCCGTCGCGGTGCGCTCGGCGTCGCAGCTCGATCAGATGGCGCGCGATGAGAAAGCGCCGGGCCCAGGCCGGGAGGGCCAGGGCCAGCAGGGAGCGCAGGAGCAGGTAGTGCCACACGTTCCAGAACATCCCGCGGGTGAGCATCTTCCGCGTCTGGGGGTGCTCGGCGAAGATCCGCATCGTCTCAGTCCAGCGGCTGGCCACCCGCAGCTTGCCCAGCGGGCCCAGGCGCTCGACGGCGTGGTGGACGGCCGCTTCCTGGGCGAAGACCGTCGGATGGCCTGTCGCGATGGCTCGCCAGGCCAGATCGGTGTCCTCGCCGCCGGGCCGCAGGCCGAACCGCTCGTCGAAACCGCCGAGGGCGTCGAGCGTCTCCCGCGGATAGGCGATGTTGCAGGTCTCGTACTGGGGGCCGAGGCCCCTGATCTCCACGGTCCGGGAGAAGACCCCGGCGCCGGGCAGCTCAGCGGGGTCGGGCTGGGTGGGACCCTGGATCACCGCGCGTGGGTGGGCCCGGTGCACGAGCAGGATCTCTTCCAGCCACCGTGCCGTCGGCACGCAGTCGTCGTCGGTGAAAGCAATCAACGGGGCTTGGGCGGCGCGCCAGCCGGTGTTGCGCGCGGCCCCGGGCCCGAGCGCGCGCTCGTGACGCACGGTGTGCAGGGCCAGGGCGCCGGCTTCGGAGGGCGCGGCGAGCACGTCGGCCGTTGCTGGTCCCGAGCCGTCGTTTACGACGACGACCTCGAAGCGGTCGGGCGCCAATGTCTGGGCGCGCAGCCCGGCCAGCAGCCGCGCCAGGCGGAGGGGGCGATCGTGGGTGGCGACCACCACCGAGATCTGCGGACCGGGCACGAGAAGGCTCAGCTTAGAGTTCGCCCGGTGGCCGGCCACTCGGCCGGCGCTGGGAAGCCGGCGCTGCCCGCCCCCCCGGCGGGCGGGTCGCGCGGTTGGGCAGTGCCCGGCCCAGATCGAAGGTGTACAGGCAGGCGAGCTCCACCAGGGCGAAGGCCACCTCCTCGGGCTCGCCCAAGCGCAGCGCTCGCGCCGCCTCTCGTAGGTAGTGCGGGACACGGCGCAGCAGATCTCGGGGTCGCGCGGCGGGGAAGGAGCCCGGGTAGCGCCGGTTCAGCCAGGCCACGCCTCGGCCGTGGCCGGCGACCTGGCCGATCAGTTCGCCCAGGGTGCGGGGGGAGGGGTGATCAACGCGTGCACCCGGGCGTTGCTCGACGCGCCACCCGGCCGCCGTGAGCCGGAAGCAGAGATCGGCGTCCTCGCCGACGCGGATGTCGTCCTGAAAGCCCCCAACGGTCATGAAGGCTGCCCGGCGCACCGCGCAATTGCCCGACTGGGCGTAGCCCCACCGGCCGCGCTGGAGGGTCACGCGTTGGCTCATCCTCCGGCGAGCGACGACGTAGCGGGCCGCCAGTGACGAGTTAGCGGCCACATCGACGATCTCACCAGCCAGGACGCCGACCGCGTCGTTCGGCAGCGGATCGAAGTAGGCGTCGATCAGGTTCGGATGGGGATCG
>DASYID010000140.1:0-11072 GCA_036252775.1 Solirubrobacteraceae bacterium | reverse complement strand
ATGTCCGATCCATGCCCGCTGGCCTGGAGCCCGGAGATTCCGGCGCGCAGCAGTGAGCGGTACAGGACCGGGGACACCGGGGTGAGCGAGCGCCCGTGGCCGCTGTACTGCGGTCGCAGCCAACCCGGTTGGTTGGGCTCGTTCCAGATCGACCATTGGTGAATCCTGGGCAGCGTGTCGGTGGTGGTGGGGGTCGTGGCCCGGGCCGACATCGCCGGGGGGCAGGGAGCCAGACCCAGCGCCGTCGAGCTGCACCCGGGCATGGGGGTCGGGGCCGGCCGGCTGGAGGCGCCCGCCGCACCCGATGCAAACGTGCCGCTGTAGCGGCGACCCAGGGCGGTGACGAAGGCCTGGAAGAGCTTTGGGTCCGGCCGGCAGCTGGCGAGCTCGTGAGCGCTACCGCGCGGGCAGCGAGAGGCCCAGCGGGGGATCGGTCCCGCGGGCGCCAGGATGAGCTCGAGCCCGTGGCTGGTGGCGCCGGTCACCAAGGCGTCCAGGCGCGCCCACGCCCCGGCCGGATAGTTGGCGGGATCGCTGAGGTCGGCCCGGGGGACGCGACGGCTGGACGGGTTGGGCGCGATCGAGCTCCACCCCACGATCGTATGCAGCGTGTCGGCTCCCAGCGCGGCGATTTCGTTCAGTGCACGCTCCCGTTTGGCGGCCCCCGACAGCAGCAGTGCGCGGTCATCCTGAAAGATCGTCAGCTGGGCGCGGCTGGCCGGCGCGGCGGAGGGCAGGGCGAGCAGGAGCCCCACCATCGTGGCCAAGGCGGCGCTACGACCGATGAGCACGCGGGTGCTCATCCGCCTCGCACCCTGGCCTCGCGGCTGGTCCAGTCGCGAGGCGCCGTGGACCCACGCCAGTGGGCGCGGATCGAGCCGCTGCCGGGAACCGGGACGTAGGCGCCGAAGAACCCCTGCGCGTTGGTGATCGTTACCGGGCCTCCCGTCTGGCGCCACGCGCCGCCGCCGGAGGGACGGAACTCGATGGTCACGCGCTCGGGGCCATACACGTTGATCGGTCGCCGGAAGCGGAGCTGACCCCATACGGTGTACAGGTGCTGACCGGTGCTGGGGTCGGTCCCCGACGGCCCGTAGGCGTAGATCGGCAGAAGGTAAGCCTGCAGGGCGGGCTTGGGTCGTTGTCCGGTGAAGTAGAGCCCCGACTGGTAGGTGAACCAGTACTTGCGGCTGGTCCGCGGATACTGGCGCTGCGGTGCGGCGTCGGTCAGCAGGAACTGCGTCTGTCCGGCGACCCGCGGGTTGGCGAAAGCCAGAAAGTCGCCGATGTTGAGGTATTCGGCCTGCTTGGCCAGCGAGGTCCCGTTGTAGGGGTCTGGCGGATTGGTCTCATAGCCGAACTCCGAAGACATGACCGACAGGCCCGACGCGACGTGGTGAGTCGACCGGGCCAGCTCGTCAAGCAGGCTGGGGAGCTCCTTGAGGTTGGCCATGGTGATCGAGTCTGGGCTCGGGTCGCGAACGGTGGGGGGGAGGTGCTTGGTGTACGGGTGGTGGGCCCAGGCGATGGCCCGCAGCGGTCCGAGCTTGTCGAACACCGAGCAGCCCCGGGCGGCCGCGCTGTGCCCGGCGAACGGGTGGCCGGAGGCGTCGGCGCAGAGGACCTCTCGGATGAACTGCTTGGGGTACATGGGCGATCGTGTGCTGCGCTTGTGTGAGCCCAGGGGCGCGGTCTCACCGGCGAAGATGTAGTCGTGGCCGTGGCCGGTGTCCTCCAGCGCCTTGCGGCCGTAGAGGAAAAGCGACCGGTAGATCGCCGGAGAGGCCGGGGCGATCCGGTGTAGGGCACGGTTGTAGGCCCACTGCGGGGTCAGCCATCCACCCTGGTTGGGCTCGTTCCACAGCGACCACACCACGACGCGCGGGAGCACCTGGCCGTTGCGGGCCTTGTAGGTGCCGGAGTAGCGCTTACCCGCCGCGGCCACGAACTTGTAGAACTCACGCGACTTCGGCATCCACGTCCGCTGGTCTGCCCGGTGGCTGGCGGGCGCGCGCTCATGGGCCCAGGACGGCCCCGGGCCGGTGACGTTGAAGTACACAGCGAGGCCCAACCGTCGGGCGGTGCGCACGATCCCGTCGAAGCGGTCCCAGTTCCGAGGCGGATAGGTCGAGGGGTTGGCGCCGTTGAAATGCCGTCGCCGAGCTGCTGTCGAGCGCGCCTGATCGGCCACCACGCTCCAGAGCATCGTCACCCGGACCATGTCCACCCCGAGTGCCTTCATGGTCGCCAGCGTTCGGTCTCGGGTGCGGTCGTTGCGGTAGACGAGCTGGTCGTCGTCCATCATCACCGAGAGCTGAAGCGACGAGGCATGTGCCCGCGGGGGACGCGCGCTACCGGCGGCCAGAGCGAGACCGGCCAGGGCCAGAAGCGCCACGAGAGCGCGCAGGGAAACAACAGATGATGCGGTGGGTGACAATCGGCTCCGAGGGGGGGAGGGGTGGGAGGCCACGGAGAGAGCGGCGGCCTCCCGAATGCAGAACGCGAGGTTAGCGAGATAGTTGCGGCGCCCGCTCCCGGGCGTAGGCCAGGCTCAACAGGGCGGGCCCCAGCGCGTAGAGCACCCAGAAGCGTTCGTCGGCGCCGTCGGAGAGGAAGATGAGCGCCACCATCACGCCCGCCTGGCCAACCAGCACGGCGCGCGAAATCAGGGCCAGCCCCGGTTCGCCCAGCCGCTCCCATCTCTCTCCAGCGCGCCACGCGCTGAGCATGAACAGCAGCATGACCATCAGGTAGATCGAAACGCCGACCACCCCGGTTTCGGCGAACAGCTGCAGGTAGATGTTGTGGGCCACATGGGGCTTGTCGACGATCAGATCGAGGTTTCTCAGTGGCCCCGGGCGGCGCACGAAGAGCTGCTCCTCGTGCAGGAAGTTGTTGATTCCCACCCCGATCACCGGGTGCTCGTTGCCAATCCGCCAGGCCACCGTCCACAGGTCCGATCGCCCGGTACCCCCGCCGTTGAAGTTCGTCACGCGCTGCAGGGCCCCCGGCGAGCTGGCAAACCAGGCGCCCGAGACGCTCAGCAGCAGCACCAGGACGCCCGCTACCTGCAGTCGTCGGCCGCGGAACACGACCAGTGCGGTGGCCGTGGCGGCAGCGGCGGCCAGGATCCCACCCCGCGACTGACTGGCCGCCAGCCCGATGACCATGATGGTGATCGCCACCAGCAGCGCCCAGCGGGCCAACACGTGCTTGGTCAGCGCAAACAGTGCCCCGGCCAGCGCCAGGGCCGGGACCAGGCCGGCGGCCAGATAGTTGGGGTCCCCCGCGCCTCCCGACAGGCGCCCGTCGAATTGCGCCGCGCTCTGGATGGCGCTGTTGGCTGGGGCAAGGCCGGTCAGGGCCAAGCCCACCGCCACCGTCAGGGTGGCCCCCACGACGAAGGCGATCACGATCGTCCGCACCGTCCGCTCGCTGCGCAGGACGGTGGCCACGATGAAGAACACCAGCCCCGCGACATACCAAGTCCACAGCTCGTCGGCCCCCAGGGTGGTGTCGGGAGCCCAGGCCATCGACAGGGTGATCCACACGACCAGGGCCAGGACCAGGCCCGAGAGCAGGCGGTGGTGGCGTAGCGGGCTGTTCAGCGCCACTCCGCGCCGGGCGGCGTCGCGACGCAGGCCACGCAGGTAGCCGGGCCAGGCGACAAGCACGAGCACCGACGCGGCGCTGGGTCCGACCCACACGAAGGGCAGGTCCTTGAGGAAGATGAGCACCAGCCACAGCCCGATCCCGAGCGGGAGGTTGAGCAGCACGATCGGGGCGTAGAGCAGCGCCACGGTGGCCCCCGTGCCCGGCCCGACCTTGACTGCCATCACCACGCCGATCGCGGCCGCGCTGAGCAGCGCCAGTGCCACCACGACGCGCGGTGTCAGCAGCGGAAGTCGTCGCGCGGCCATCGGCCGCCCTAGCGCGTCGAGGAGGCCCGCAGGCGCTTGCGGCCGCTCGTCGGCTGACCGTAGACGTAGTAGCCGCTGGGCCGCCGCTGGGTCTCGCCGACGATGACCAGCCCCAGCGGGTCGCGCCCGGACCGGGCCAGCAGGTCGCGCAGGTGCTCGAGGTTGGGTCGCTGCGTGTTGTCGGGCCGGGACACGACAAGGATGTCGTCAACGTGGGGCAGCAGCCGTAGAGCGTCAGAGACCTCGCCGAGCGGCGCGGTGTCGACGATCACGTACTCGGCCAGCTCGCGGGCCTCGGCCATGATCTGGGGCATCCGGGCTACCAGGGCCCCGAGCAGCAAGGCGTCACCCTCGCCGGTCCCCGCCAGGGCCACGGTCAGCGGGGGAAGGTCGGGGGCGGGTACCAGGATGTCGGCCAGCGACATCTCGGAGGTCAACAGGCTGACCAGCCCGTGGGTGGCGGTGATACCCATGACCCGATCGACATCGGGCTTGCGCAGGTCGAAGTCCATCAGCACCACCCGGTGGCCCGACGCGGCCAGGGCCAGCGACAGGCTGGTGGCGGCGGTCGTCTTTCCGTCCCCTGTGGACGCGCTGGTCAGCATGATGACCCGTGGGAGACTGAGCTGAGTGTCCAGCTGTACCTGCAGCGTACGGTAGGCCTCGCGGACGGCTGGGGGCATGACCAGCGATTTTTGGCGCCGACGCCGGGCGCGGCGGGGGAGGCGAGGCACGTGGGCAAGCACGGGCAGGGGAAAGATCGACACCACCTCGTCGCCGTCGTGTACGCGCTGGCTGACGAGCTCCATCAGCAACGCCGCACCCGAGCCCAGGGCGAGCCCGGCGATCAGGGCCAGTACGCCCACCAGCCACTTTGCCGGCCCGCTCGGGGATGAGGGGACCACGGCGCTCTGGGAGATGGAAAGGTTGGGGTCCTGGCCGCGGAGCACGGGCTGCAGTTGGGACAGCCGGTCACGATCGGTCTGGGAGGTACTGGTCTTCAGCTGGGCGATGATCGGCGCCGCCTGGGTGGACAGCAGTCGCTGGCGTGCCGCCAGGGCGGCTGTCGTGAACTCGTTGGCCACCCGCGCGGCCAGAACCCCGCTGCTCGCCTTGGCGGTGATGGCAAGCACGTTGCTGCCCCCCTGGGGCTGCACCGATACCGCGGTGTGCACCTTGGTCCGGGTCCAGTCGCCCCCGAGGCGTTGGGCGGTGAGCAGCTCGGCCTGCGGGGAGTCGATCAGGGTCGCCGCAGTCTGGGCCGTGCGCGCCGGGTCGTTGGAGTCGCGCACGACCTGCAGACCCTGAAAGACGCGGTCGTCCTGGGGCAGGGGCGTCAGCAGGAGCTCTCCCGTGGCCTCATAGGTTGGGGCGCGCTTGACCGAGTAGCCGACGGCAGCGGCAACCATCACCAGGGCGACCATGACCACGAGCAGCCGATGGGCGCGAATGGCGCGCAGATAGGGGCCCAGCGCCCCTTCAGTAGCCCGGTCCGTGGGCCTGGCTGTACTACTTGCCTCCAAGGGCCGGCAGTGTAGAGCCCGCCGGGCCTGGCGGCTAGCCTGCCTTGATGCGCATCGCTTACGTGCTGTCCCGGTTTCCGCATCTATCGGAGACGTTCATCGTGCGTGAGTTCGATGCCCTCGCCGGACGGGAGGACATCGACGTAGAGCTGTTCTCGCTGTTTCCGGCGGCCGCCGGACCTGTGCAGCCCGTAGCCCAGCCATGGGTGTCCCGACTGCGGCGAGCCAACGCCCGGACGGCCCTGACCGGCCTGCTCTTCTGGACGGCTCGGCGGCCGCTGACGCTGGGGCGGGTGCTCATCGTCGTGGCCGCGGCTCACCGGCGGCGTCCGGGCCGGGCGGCGCGCGCTCTGGTCACGGTGGTGCTCGCCGCCGGGCACGCCCGCACGATGCGAACGCTGGGCGTCAATCATGTGCATGCCCACTACGCCACCTATCCCACCCTCACCGCGTGGGTGGTCAGGCGCCTGGCCGGAATCCCCTACACCTTCACCGCCCACGCCCACGACATCTACGTGGATCAGTCGTTGTTAGAGGTCAAGGTCAAGGAGGCCGAGGCGGTGGTCACCATCTCGGACTTCAACCGCGGGTTCCTGTGGCCTTACGGCGCGGGACGGGCCCGCCGGGTAGAGGTCGTGCGCTATGGAATCGACGTCGGACGCTTCGCCTATCAGGAGCGGACGCTGCCCGCCGACGGACCCGTGCGGCTTCTGTGTGTGGCCAGCCTGCAGGAATACAAGGGCCATCGCTACCTGATCGAGGCCCTGGCCCAGAGCCCGACCCTGGAGCGAGTGTCAGTCGACCTCGTGGGGGGTGGTCATCTCGACGGCGAGCTGCGGCGCCTGGCTGCCGAGCTGGGCGTGGGTGATCGCGTCCGCTTCCACGGCGCCCTGCCCGAGCCCCGGGTGCTCGAGCTGCTCAACGCCAGCGACGGTTTCGTGCTGCCCAGCATCGTTGCCGGCGACGGCCAGATGGAGGGACTGCCCAACGTCCTCATCGAGGCCCTGGCGGTGGGCGTTCCCGTGGTCTCAACGCGGATCTCGGGGATACCGGAGCTGATTCGCGACGGCGACACCGGCCTACTGGCCGAAGCCGCCGACGCCGGCAGCCTGGCGCGGGCCCTCGAACGATTGCTCGCCGACCCAGGGGACGCCCGTCGCCGCAGCCGAGCCGGGCGTCAGCTGGTCGAGCGCGACTACGAGCTCAGACGTGCCGCCGACCAGATGGCCCGGCTGCTGGGCGAGCTGGCGCTAGCCTGATCACGCCGATGCTCTCGCGCCTTCTTCCAGCGCTACTCCTGGGCCTGTTCGCTGCGAGCGCCCCGCCTGCGTCGGCGGGGTGGACGACCTTCAACGCCAGCTCCGCGCGGGCCGGCGTGGTATCTGGAGCTCCCGTTCTCAGGCGCTTGACCCGGTCCTACGTGCGCAACCTGGACGGGGAGGTCTATGGGCAGCCCCTGTTCGCGGCCGGCAAGGTCTACGTGGCCACCGAGAACAACAGCGTCTATGCCTTCGGCGCCCGTGACGGACGCCTGGTGTTCGCGCGCCACCTCGGCGCGCCGGTCCCCGGTCACTCGCTTCCCTGCGGGAACATAGATCCCTCGGGCATCACGGGGACCCCGGTCATATACGCCGGGCGCATCTACGCGGTGGCCTACCTGCGCCGGGGCCATCGCCATGTTCTCTACGGCCTGGACCCCTCCAGCGGGCGGGTGCTCGTGCGCGCTGAGACCTCGCCGCCGGGTCGCTCTCGTTCCAGCCAGCAGCGCGGTGCCCTGCTGGGCGCCCACGGTCGCATCTATGTCCCTTACGGCGGGCTCAACGGCGACTGCGGTCACTACCGGGGATATGTCGTTTCGGTTACCGCCGCGGGACGAAGCCGTCAGGTCTACGTCAACCCGTCGCCCCATGCTGGGATCTGGGCCGTCGCCGGGCTCAGCCTGGAGCCCGGGGGCAGCCTCCTGGCTGCCACGGGCAACGGCGCCGGCGCGGGCCCCTACTCCTATGCCAACAGCGTGATCCGCCTGTCGAGCGGGTTGAGGCGCTTGGCCAGCTGGGCGCCGGCGGACTGGCGGGCCCTGTCAGGAGGCGCCGATCTGGACATCGGGTCGATCGCGCCGGTAGCACTGCCCGACGGGAGCATCTTCCAGAGCGGCAAGAGCGGCTTCGGCTATCGACTGGCCCCACGCCTGGGGGGAGTCGGGGCTGAGGCCTACCGGGCGCGGATCTGCGACATGGCGGTCTACGGCGCGGCGGCGGTGGCCCCGCCCTACGTGCTGGTGCCCTGCCTAAGCTCGCTGGTGGCGCTTCGGCTGACGCCAAGGGGCTTTGAGGTCGCCTGGCGCACACACGGCAAGTCGGCGTCTCCGATTGTCGCCGGCGGGGCGGCGATCAGCATGCAGAGCGGTCACCTGCGCGCCGTGGGACTCAAGGACGGACGTCCCCTCGCCGACGTCGTCTTGGGCGAGGGCTCAACGTCCTTCCCGCTGATCAGCGGCAACGGTGACTTGATCGCCGCCGGTATCGGCGCTCGCCTGGTGGTGCTGAGGGTCAGCTGACCGCGGTAGGAGGCGTGGCGGTGCGCCGCAGAGCGCCGATGAGGGTGTCGAGCACCTCGGGGGCCAGAACGAAGATCAGGCCCAGATAGACGGTCACCCCCTCTGACACACCCACCACCAAGGCCAGCCAGGCCGTATGGATGGTGTGCTGCACGATCCACATGCCGACGCCCGCGCCGAGCGCGGCGAGCACCGCGGGGCGTGCGTTGAGCCAGAGCACGCGGGCGGGCACCGACAGCAGTCGCGAGGCCAGGGCGATGCCAAACAGGTCACCCGCGACAGCCACGCCCGCCTGGCACAGGGCGGCCGCCACGATGCCCTGATCCACGAACAGCGCCAGCAGGGGGACGAGCAGAATCAGACGCGGGATGGCCATCTTCAGCACGATGTCCGCCCGCCCGATCGCCTTGTAGACCGTGCCGGCCGGGATGCCCACCGTCACGGCGAGGGCGAACACGCTCAGCACACGCATCGCGGTGACCGATCCACCCCACTTGGGCCCAAAGAGGGCAAGCAGGAAGGGCTCCGCCAGAACGGCCAGCCCGACCGACAGGCCGACCCCGACGATCAACGTGTAGCGCAGGGACACCACGAAGCCCCGCCGCAGGTCCTGACGGTCGGCCGTGGCAAAAGCGGGGAACAGGACCTCCCCGGCAACGGTGGCCAGATTTAGGATCAGCAGCTCCGGCAGGCGGTAGGCGATGCTGTAGAGACCGAGCGCTGCCGATCCGAGAAGCCGTCCGACGAAGGCGTTGTCGACGTTTGCGCCGATGTCGGCGATCACATCCACCGCGCTGACCGTCCCGCCGAAACGCAGCATCGACCGGAGGTGGTGCATCGACGGTGAGAGCCGGGGGCGCCAGGTGATCAGGACCCAGAGGGTGATCACGCGCGCCGCCGTGCCGGCCAGGTATCCGACCACCAGGCTCCAGACACCGAAGCCGCTCAGCGCCAGGACTATCCCGGTCACTCCGCGCACGCTGACATCGGCGAACTCCGCACCTGCCCGGGCCCGGAAATTGATCTGGCGCTGGGCCAGGGCAAAGTGGGTGGCCCCGAGCGATCGCAGGAAGAAGCGGGCCCCGAGCACCGGGACGATTGCGGTCAACCGGTCGTCTGAGAAGAAGCTGGCGGCCAGCGGCCCCAACGCCGCCGTTATCGCGCTGAGCAGGGCGCCCAGGGCGATGCTGGCCACCAGCGCGGTCTCGGCCCGCTCGTAGAGCTCATCGGCCTTGGAGATGACAAGCGCCTGGGTGACGCCCAGGTCGCCCACCGCGTCCATGAGCACCATCGCGGTGATGGCTATGGCCACCAGGCCGAATTCCCGCGGGGAGAGCAGGCGGGCGAGAACCGCGGTCGAGATCAGCACGAGAGTGCGGCCCCCGATGTAGGAGCCGTAGTTCCACAGCACCCCGCGCAGCGTGCGCACGCCCAGACCCGGGGCAGACTCAGCTGTGGCCATGGGCGCTCCCAGCGGGCACCGGCGCAGCGTACCCCGCTCGGCCCCCGGCCTTGACAGCCGCGCGAGCAGCCGGGAGCCTTGCCGCTGGTGCCGGTGCGCGTCGGAATCGACCTCGTTTCGGTACAGGGCGTCCGGGACGCCCTGGAGGGACACGGCCAGCGCTATCTGGAGCGCGTCTACACGCCGGCCGAGCGCCAGAGCTGCGGCGGCCGGGAGGGCGTCGACCCCCAGCGTCTCGCGGCCCGCTTTGCCGCCAAGGAGGCGACGCTCAAGGTCCTGCGGCCGGGATCAGTCGGCGTGCCCTGGCGCGAGATCGAGGTCAATCGCGCCCCTGAGGGTTGGGTGAGCCTCGCTCTCAGCGGTGCCGCCGCGGGCCTGGCCCGCCAGGCGGGGATCACCGACCTCGCCCTCAGCCTCAGTCACGAGGGGGACCTCGCCTTGGCCGTCGTGGTTGCCGAAGTACCCTCTCGGGAAGGATGAGCGAGGTGACCGACCAGATCCGCCAGATCCTGGCCGAGCATGCCCGCCTTCCGGTGGATCCACAGTCTCTGTCTGACGACGCCGATCTCTACCAGGCGGGGATGAGCTCGCACGCCAGCGTCAACGTGATGCTCGCTCTGGAGGACACCTTCGATATCGAGTTCCCCGACCGCATGCTGACGCGCAGCGTGTTCGAAAGCATCGCCGCCATCGCGACGGCGGTGGCCGAGCTGCGAACCGAGGCGGCGGCTTGACCGCCACCAGCGACCCCGACGAGAAGCTGCTGCGGGCCATCGCCCGAATTGCCCGCGAGGTTTCGGCCGAGCACGCCTTGGAGGTCGACCGCGAAGCCCGCTTCCCCGCCGAGACGCTCGCCGCGCTGCGCGAAGAGGGGGCGCTCTCGGCGTATGTGCCCGCCGAGCTCGGAGGAGGCGGGGTCTCCTTTGCGGCGCTGGCCACTGCCTGCTTTGAGCTTGGCCGCCATTGCGGCGCCAGTGCGATGGTCTATGCCATGCACCAGATCCAGGTGGTCAGCATCGTGCGACACCTGGAGGGCTCGCCGTGGTTCACCGACTATCTACGCGAGCTCGTCGCCGAGCAGCGCCTGGTTGCCTCGGTCACCTCGGAGATCGGCACGGGCGGCGACATGGGGCGGTCGGTGGCCGCCGTGACCCCGGCCGAGGACGGCCAGGTGTCGCTGGAGAAGCAGGCTCCCACCGTCAGCTACGGGGAGCACGCCGATGACCTGTTCATCACGCTTCGCCGGGCACCCGACGCCGAGCCTGGAGACCAGGTTGTGGTGCTCAGCCGCGCGGAGCAAACGATGCTGGAGCGCAGCGGCACCTGGGATCCACTGGGGATGCGGGGAACCTGCTCGCCCGGATTCGTCGTCCGGGCCACGGTCAGCCCCGAACAGGTGCTGGCGACCCCGTTCCCGCGGGTCGCGGCAGAATCGATGGTGCCGGTCTCGCACATCCTCTGGTCTCATCTGTGGCTGGGAATCGCCACCGACGCCTTTGACCGGGCGAGGGCGTTCGTGCGCGCTGCCGCCAAGCAGAAGCCTGGGCCCCCGCCCCCGTCGGCCCAGCGGCTGTCACATCTCATGAGCGAGCTTTCACTGCTGCGCGCCG
>DASYID010000139.1:0-5760 GCA_036252775.1 Solirubrobacteraceae bacterium | reverse complement strand
AAGCGCCCCCGCGTCACCCGCAGCAGCCAGGGATCGATACGGGTGGCGATGTGGATGCCCCACCAGCGTCCCAACCGCGAGCGCACGAAGGCCATGAACAGCGAGCCCAGGGGGCCGCGCCGACGGTGGGGATCGACTCGGGGGACAGACATGGGACCGCGAAACTATCGTGCCCGCCGCGTCAGGCCAAGATCGATTAGGCTCGTCTGATCGTTTCCTCCGCCCCGGGAAAGGCCCTCGTCGGGCTTCGTCTGGCCATTGGTGGCGGCGCCTGGCTGGCGCCCGACCTGGCCGGGCGGTTGTTCGGCCTGGACCCGGCCGGCAACCCTCAGGCCTCCTACCTCGGCCGCCTGTTCGCCGCCCGCGATGTCGCCCTCGCTGTCGCGGTCACCTCGCAGTCCGGTGACGCCCGCAGGCTGAGCTGGCGACTGGGCCTGGGCTGCGACCTGGCCGACGCCGCCGCCGGCGTGCTCGCCGGGCGCAGCGGGCGTCTGCCCATGGCCTCCGCGGCGCTAGCGACGGTCACCGCTCTGGCGGCGGCCGGCCTCGGGGCCGCGGCACTGGCCGCCGACGACGCCTAGCCGGCCATGCCCGGCGGGCGCGTGCTGCCCGAGGTCGGGATGGCGGCCACGGTACGCCACTACGCGGTACGTGAGGCGGCCACGATCAGCGCGGTGGCCGACGGGGGCAGGCGTGTCACCGTGGTGGCCGAGGACTCCGGCGAGACGCTCGAATTTTCCCTGCGTGCCAACGGCCGCTTCATCCGCGTCGGCGAGGACGCCAACGGTGGCACGCGCCTGATCGTGGGCCGGATCAGCACCTAGCTGTCATCGGCGCCACACGGGACCGACGGCTGGCCCCGTGGCTCAGGTCGGCAAGCGCGGGTTGGCCCGCGCCCGCAGGGCGCGCCAGTGCCGCCGGTTGAGGTCGCCGACCTGCGTCAGAAGTTGGCCTACCGGCACCACCCGGTAGCCCTTCGAGCGCAGCGCGTCCAGCAGCAGCGGCAAGGCCAGCAGGGTGCGGGCGCGGTTGGTGCGTCCGTCGTGGGCCAGGATGATCCCGCCCCGGGGAAGCCGCGCCAGCAGCCATCGCACGCCGTGCCGGACAGTGCGGCCGTTGATCGCGCGCTCGAGGGTCACGGTCCAGGCCACGCTGATCTCCCCCCATCGACCCGCAGCCTCCGCCGCCGCCGCGGAGAACTGGCCGAACGGCGGTCTGAACATCAGGGGCTCGGGTGCCCCCGCGGCCATCAGCTCTTGACGGCCGCGGTCGATCTGCAGCCGCGCCTCACGCGTGGAGAGCGACGGGAGCAGCGCGTGGTCGTAGGTGTGGTTGGCCACCTCATGGCCCGCACGCAACTCGTCGGCCACCAGCCGGGAGGCTGCGCGCGCGTTGCGCCCCACGACAAAGAAGGTGGCGCGTGCCCCGAAGCGGTGCAGGATGCTCAGCACGCGGGGTGTATAGCGGGCGTCCGGGCCGTCGTCGAAGGTCAGCGCCACCACCCGCTGACGCGTGAGTACGCGCACCACGGCGGGCTGCCTGACCTTCCCCACCCACATGACCACCGTGTGACCCACCGAGTCGGTGGGTCCCTCGGCGCCGAGCGCCCAGGACAGACCCCCTCCGGCGATAGTGAACACGGTTACCGCGGCCACCACTACGCGAACGGGCGCGACCATGCGCCCTGCCAAGCCATCCATGGTCCACAACGCTAGCGTGGCGCGCAACGGCCGACCAGTTCCGGACCGCGCCCTCCCCAAAAGTGGGGAGGGCTGCGTTAGCGCTGGGTTAGGACCGACAAGGATTGCTGTAAGACGACCGTAAGAAGCCCACCGATGCGCGTCGCATGTCCAAACTCCCCTTCGTGTACCGCGATGGCCCTGTCCCCGCACCCCGCCCGCTGACGTTGGCGCCTGACTTCCACGCGCCGATTTTCCACGACGGCAGCGGTCGCCGCGCCCGCCTGGTGCGCGCCGCCGGTGTCTTCGCCGTGCTCCTGGGCCTGGCCTGGGTCGCCATCCTGACCGCTGGTAGCACGGGCTTCGCCCACCTTCCCGCTCTGCAGGCTCGCAACTCGAGCTCGGCCGGGGCCTCCGTGGCCGCCCACACTCACCGGGCCCACGGCGCCCGCGTGCTGGTGGCCGCGGCCCGCCTCGATCGGGCTGACTCTGAGCTCGCCGGACGCCTGAGCCCGGCCAGCTTGCGCACCAGCTCACCGGTAGTCGACTAGCCGGCTCCAAACAGCCCTGGCCGACCGAGGTCAGGGACGCCCAGTCCCTCCGTCGGAGTCCCAAACCGGCAGAATCAGGGCATGGACACCGAATACGAGCTGCAGACCCATCAGGTGGAGGATCAGCACTGGTGGTACCGTGGCCGCCGGCGCGTGCTGGCCGAGGTGCTGCGCTCGCTCGAGCTGGCGCCGCACGCCCGCATCCTCGACGCCGGCTGTGGCAGCGGGCGCAACATGGTGGAGCTGGCGGCTTTCGGGCAGGTGACCGGAGTCGAGCTGGCGCCGGCGAGCGTCGAGGTGGCCCGGGGACGTGGCGTCGGCGAGGTGATCGCCGGCTCGGTGGTCCCGCTGCCCTTGGCCGACTCGAGCTTTGATCTGGTGGTCAGCCTGGACGTCATCGAGCACCTCGACGACGACCGTGAGGCGCTACGGGAATTCCGCCGCGTGACAGCGCCCGGCGGGCGCCTGCTGATAACGGTCCCCGCTTACCAGTGGCTGTGGAGCATGCACGACGAGGTCAACCACCACCGCCGCCGCTACACGCGGCGGACGCTGCTCTCGGCCGCGGCCGAGGCCGGCTGGCGCCCGTTGCGCACCACCCATTTCAACGCCCTGCTGCTGCCGGGAGCGATTGCCGTCCGCAGCCTGGAGCGGGTCAAGCGCCCGTCCGGGCCCCCGGTGTCCGATCTCCAGCGCACCCCCGACCTGCTCAATCGCGTGCTCGAGCGACCGCTGCACGCCGAGGCGGCAATCATCCGCCGGGGCCGGCGCATCCCGGCTGGGCTCTCCCTGCTGGCCGTCTTCGCCTGACGCTCATCCCCGCAGCCGGAAGATCATCCCTCGGGCTCGGGGGATGGCCTGCGCCGTCACGTCCTGGGCGCCGCTCAGCGCCCATCGCACCGCCGGAGCGCAGGCGGCTAGGTGGGGGTTGGAGGGCGACGGGCAGCGGCCGCGGGTGAGCAGGTAGCGCACCTCGCCGGCGCGCACCCGGGCGCGAAGCTGCTGGGCATCCACGATCGGAAGGCCTCCGGTGGAGGTGAGCAGCAGCACCGGCCGGGGGTCGCGCACGATCAACGGGGCCGCGAGGCTGGGCGCGCTGGCGGCGTAGGCGAAGCGCGCTCCGGCCTGTCGAGAGGCAAAGAAGGCGCTTGCCGCTCGGGCCTGGCGGGCGGCGAACGGGGGTGACGCGGCCTGATCGCCGCTGTGGCTGCGCACGATCCGGACGTCCCGGCTCAGCGAGAAGGCACAGACCGAGCCCAGGGCGAGCGCGCCCACCGCAGTCGGCCACCAGGACCGGCCCCCCGCGTCGCCTGGCCGCGAGCGCCAGGCCAGCAGCGCGGCGGTCACTGTCCCCGCCCCCAGAGCCAAGGCCAGGACGCGTCCGGTCCCCACCACCGAACCGTTCCCGCCCACCACGACCCCATAGAGCACGACGGCCAGCAGCGCGGCGCTGAGCGACACCGCCACCTCGCGGCGCCGGACCTCACGGGCCAGCGCCCAGACGCCTACGCCCAGCGCCGCGGCCACCGCCGGCGTGAAGGCCTCCAGGTAGCGCTGATGCAGGCGGCTCATGGCACTGAACAGCACCAGTCCGGTCACCAGCCAAACGCCCAGGGTCCAGAGCGCGGCTCGCGCCAGCCCGGGCTCGCCCAGCGGCCCGGGCCCCCTCCAGGGGCGCCCGACCAGGAGGGCAGTGGCGCCGAACAGCAGGCCGGCGAGCAGCTGGATGCCCAGCAGCCCCCCGAAGTCCTGGCCTCCGGAGAAGAACAGGCGCAGGGGCCCGGGGGCCTGACCCGAGGCCGGCGAGGCACCGCCGAAGCGGTCGGGCTGAGGATCGTGGCTGAGGCGCTGGATGCCGTTGAACTCAAAGACCGCGTTCCAAACGCTGCCGTTGGTCGAACCGATCGGGAACGGGCGCTCACCCCGAGGGGCGGCCGACACCACCGCCAGCCAACACAGGGCCGTGACCAGGAACGCGACGGCCATCCCCGCGAGCATCGGGGCGCGGGCCCGCAGCCGAGCGCTCAGGGGTTCGCCGCGGCCTTCACCCAGGCCCATCCAGGCCAGCACGGCCAGCGCCGGAGCCGCGATCAGGGCCTCGAAGAGCTTGACGTTGAACGCCAGCCCGAGCACCACCGCCGCCGCGACCAGGCACAGTCGGCGAGCTCGCGGACCGCAGGCCGGACCGAGGCCGAACACGATCAACCATGCGCTCAGCACCAGCAGGCCCATCATCACCGAGTCCATCGTGTCGCTGCGAGCGGTGAGCACCGAGACGGGCAGGACGGCGAGGCTGACCGCGCTGGCCAGGCCGGCCGGACCGCCGGCCACGCGACGTACCAGGTCATAGAGAAGGACCACGGCCAATGTGGCGGCCAACGCCGCCGGATACTTCAGCGCGGCCGAGTTGAAGCCCAGCACCTTGACGCTGAGCACCTGCAGCCACAGGTCCAGCGGTGGCTTGTCGATCGAGGTTGCGGCGAGCGGGTCAAAGGCGCCGAAGAAGAAGTTGTGGGCCGACAGCGACATGCTGCGCACCGCGGCGTCGTAGAAGACGTTCTCGGGCACCAGGCCGACACCGATCAGCCGCAGGGCGCCGGCCAGCAGGGTCACCGCACCCAGTGCTGCCCGTTCGCTGGCGGTCATCGTGCGGCGGTCGAGGCGGGCGCCGGGGCGCGCACCTCGGGGCCGCCGGAATCGCCGGCCGGGGGCTCCTCCTGGGCAAACGTCCACCAGCGGTTGGCGAAGAACCCGCCCGTGACCGCGGTAGCGATGGCGATCAGCTGCCCCAGAACGTGCTGCATGCCCGCTACGTCGACCAGCAGATAGACCAAACCGGTGCTCGCCAGCAGGGCCGCACCCTGGACGACGAAGTAGCGCACCGCCAAGCGCGAATGCGGCGCGGAGGCTTGGAAGGTCCACCGCCGGTTGACCACATAGCCGTTGATGGCGCCCACCCCGTAGGCCACCGCGTAGGCCGCTATGTGCCATACGCCGAGCCGATCGCCCAGCACGATCAGAGCGACGCTGAGCAGCGTGTTGACAATGCCCACGACGCCGTACTTGACGAACTGGGCGACGATGGGCGAGCGGAGCGGGCGCAGAGATCTCATGGGGAGGGGCGCGCGCCCCGGGGGACGCGATCCGGCACAATCTCCACCAGACCGCTTCAGGTTAGCCGGGCCCGCGGCAAAGGGTGCCCCGGCGGTCCCACGCCGAACGCGCGTGGACAATCGTCATGTAACCGAAAGGCAGCCGATGGCGCTCCCGTCCGAGCGAACGCCCCAACTGGTGAGCGTGGTGGCTCCGATCTACAACGAGGCCGAGCTCGTCGAGGCCTTCTATGAGCGCACGGTTGCTGCCATGGAGGGGCTGCCCTTCGAGGTTGTCCTGGTCAACGACGGCTCCAGCGACGGCTCGAGCGAGATCCTCGACCGGCTGGCCGCCTCCGATCCGCGGCTGCGGATAGTGCACCTGTCGCGCAACTTCGGTCATCAGGCGGCGCTGACCGCCGGCCTCGAGCACGCCCG
>DASYID010000138.1:0-10332 GCA_036252775.1 Solirubrobacteraceae bacterium | reverse complement strand
CATCCGCAGCGTCGCGGACGCCCAGGCGGTCCTGGATGCCGGGGCCGACAAGGTCGCGGTCAATTCCGCCGCCGTGTCCCGGCCGGAGCTGCTCGACGAGATGGCAGCCGTGTTTGGAGCCCAGTGCGTGGTGTTGGCCATCGACGCCAAGGCGCAGCACGGCGAGGTGACGGAGGTCGCTGCCGAGGATGCCGGATGGCAGGTGTATGTGGCCGGCGGGCGCACGCCGACCGGTCGCGACGTGGTGGCATGGGCGAAGGAGGCGGTGCAGCGCGGCGCCGGGGAGATCCTGCTCACCAGCATGGATCGGGACGGCACCACCGACGGCTATGACCTCGACCTGACCCGCTCGGTCAGCGAGGCGGTCAGCGTGCCCGTGATCGCCTCCGGTGGAGCCGGCGAGCTCGAGCACCTCGTCCAGGCCCTGCGGTGCGGCGCCGATGCGGCGCTATGCGCGTCGATCTTTCACTACGGCCACCACCGCGTTGGTGAGGCCAAGGCGCACTTGGCGGCGGCCGGCATCCCCGTACGCTTGACGTGAGCTCGGCGGACGAGCCGAATCAGGGCGACAAAGGAGCGGGCGGCGAGGCGCCAGACCGCGCGGTGTCGGACCAGGGGGCGCTGGTGATCGAGCATCTGGGTGAAAGGGTGGGTGGAGCCGCGCTGCTTGACCTCGCCCGGGACCACGACGGCCTCTACCTGGTGGGCGGTGCGGTGCGCGACCTCCTTCTGGGCCGTACTCCGCGCGAGCTCGACGTGGTGGTCGAGGGCGCGGTGGCACCGGTGGCCACCGAGCTCGCCCGCCGTCTGGGCGTCACGGCGGTCTGCCACGATCGCTTCGGCACGGCAACCGTCCCCGGAGACGAGCGCGTGGACCTCGCCAGCGCTCGCACCGAGACCTACCCCGTACCCGGGGCGCTGCCCGAGATACGGCCCGGCGCGACGCTGGGCGAGGATCTCCGGCGTCGCGACTTCTCGGTCAACGCCCTGGCCGTTGGCCTGTCTCGGTCCAACCGCGGAGCGCTGGTGGAGGTCCCGGGCGCATTGGAGGATCTGGACGCCCGTCGCCTGCGCATCCTGCACGACGAGAGCTTCCACGAGGACCCCACTCGGCTGCTTCGCCTTGCGCGCTACCGGTGCCGCCTGGACTTCGACGTCGAGGGCTACACCGCGGAGCTCGCTCGCCAAGCGATCGAGGGCGGTGCGCTCGCCCCGGTCTCGGGCTCGCGCCTGGGGGCCGAGTTGCGCCTGGCGCTGGCCGAAGGTTGTCTGGTCGAGATGGGGCGGCTGGGAATCCTGTCCGCGATGCTCCCCGGCCTGACACCGGATGCAGAGTTGACCGCGGCCGCCTGCGGGTTGCTGGCCGCCGCGTGCCGGGGACCTACCACGGCAGGTGGCCGCGGGCCCACCGCGGCACACGCCCAGGAGCCCGTGGCCGTCCGGGAGGACCTGGTCGAGTTGGCCGCGGCGGCCCGCCGGCTTCCGCCCGCGCCGCTGCGGTCCTGGCTGGAGAGCATCGAGCTGACCGCGGCGGAGCGCGACCTGGTGCTGTCGATGGTGACCGCCGCGCCCGTGCTCGCTCAGCGGTTGGCGCAGGCCCGGCGCCCCTCCGAGGTTCGCGTCGCGGTGGGACGTCTGGCGGTCGAGGTGGTCGCACTGGCCGGGGCGCTGGGGCCCGCTTCGACGGCACGCGACTGGCTGAGAAGCTGGCGTCACATCTCCCTGGAGATCACCGGAGATGACCTGCTCGCGGCGGGGTGCCCGCCCGGACCCGAGGTCGGTCGCAGGCTCGAGGCGGTCCTCGCGCGCAAGCTCGACGGCGAGCTGGGCGGCGGCCGTGACGCGGAGCTGGCGGCTGGCCTCGCCGGGTAGAGTCGCGCCATGGGGGCCGATGCCAACGCCCTGCGGTGGACGGGCGAGCCCGGTCACTACGAGGTCTACTACCTGTCTGTCACCGACCCTTCGAGCGGGTGGGGGGTCTGGATCCGATATACGATGCTGGCGCCGACGGGACCGCGCGGCCAGCCGGCGACAGCGTCCCTATGGCTGATGGCCATGCCGCCTAGCCAGACGCAGCGGGGCCCTGCACCTGGAGAGCCGCTGGGCCGCAAGGTGGACTACCCCATCGGCGAGCTGCGCGCCGAGTCAGCGCCGTTTGCGCTGAGCATCGGCGAGGCGACCCTCAGCAACCGGGGGATGCGCGGAGCGTTCGCCGACGTGGCCTGGGAGCTGAGCTGGGAGCCCCGCCTGGCGGCCTATCACCACGTCCACCCGGTCCTGAGTCGCCTGGGCGTGGCCCAGACCACGCTCACGCTCCCACACGCCGATCTGGAGGTATCGGGCACCGTGCGTCTGGGCGAACGCCAGCTCGAGCTCGACGGCGCCCGCGGCGGACAGGCGCACCTGTGGGGCTCAAAGCATGCCCGCCGGTGGGCCTGGGCCCACTGCAACGCGCTTTGTGGCCTGGACGGCGGGCCCCGACCGGGCAGCTTCGTGGATGGCGTGTCGGTCTTCGTGTCGCGTCTGGGGCGCGAGGTGGGGCCCAGCACGCCGCTGGTGGCGCGCCTCCTCGACGAAGACTTCACCAGCGTCTCGCCACTGCGGGTGTCCACCAACGCCAGCCAGTTCGGGTTGACGAGCTGGCACTTCGAAGCCCGCGACGGGGCTCGCCGGCTGGTCGGCCAGGTCGATGCCCCGCGCCCGTCGCTGGTGGGCGTCACCTACCACGACCCTGATGGCGAGCTGGCCTACTGCTACAACAGCGAGGTGGCCTCGATGCGCCTGTGGGTGTGGGATCGCACGCGTGGAGCGGGCTGGAAGCTGCGCGACACGCTGCAGAGTGCGGGCGGAGCGCACTTCGAGTACGCCCAACGCACCGTCATCCCGGAGCTCACCGTGCACGTGACGTGAGCGTGGAGGCACCCTTCGTCGCCGCGGGCGATCACTTCGCCATCGACCTGCCGGGAGGACGGGCGCTGTTCTCCAGCCGCCACGGGGGGGTGTCGGAGGGCCCCTACCGCAGCCTCAACCTGGGCGCCAGCGGAGTGGCTCACGAGGTGGCGCGTCCGCCCGCCGCGGGCTCGCCGGGAGCTGACGATCCCCGACGTGTGCGCCAGAACCGCGATCGGCTAGCGGCCGCCGCCGGCCTGGCCCCCGCGAGCCTGGCCCACAGCCGCCAGGTGCATGGTGCCTCGGTGGCCACGCGCCGGCGCTCGGATGGCCTGGGTGCCGCGGGTGAGGCCGACGGGCAACTAACCAGCGATCCGGGGGTCGGGGTGCTGGTGCTCGTGGCTGACTGTCTGCCGATCGCCCTGGTCGGGGAGGGTGGCGTGGCGGCGTTGCATGCGGGTTGGCGCGGGCTGCGGGCGGGGGTGGTGGCCAACGGCGTGCTGGCCCTGCGAGAGCGCTCTGGCGGCCCCCTGCGGGCGGCCATCGGTCCCGGGGCCGGACCGTGCTGCTATGAGGTGGGCGAGGAGGTTCATGAGCAGTTCGCAGACGTGGCCGGCGCGAGCCGGGGCCGTCATCTGGACCTCAGGGCGATCGCCCGCGACCGGCTCGAACGAGCCGGTGTCGCGGAGATTCATGACCTCGGGCTGTGCACGATCTGTGACGAGCGGTTCTTCTCCCATCGCCGCGACCAGGGGCGGACCGGCCGACAGGGCGGAGTGGTGTGGCGAGCCTGATCACGGGCCTCAGCGAGCAGCGGATACGGGACAACCTCGAGCGCGCCCGCGGCGAGATAGCGCGGGCCGCGCCCCTCGCTGGCCGCCGAGCCGAGGAGGTCGAGATCCTGGCAGCCGTCAAGTACGTCGCCACCGAGGAGCTCCCGGTCCTGGCTCGCGCCGGGATCGAGCTGGTGGGGGAGAACCGCTCGGATGCGCTCAGGGAGAAGACACACGTTCACGGGGACCTGTTCGCCTGGGACTTCATCGGCACGCTGCAGAGCCGCCGGGTCCGCGAGATCGTGCCCCATGTGCGCCTGATTCACTCGCTGGCCAGCGAGTCGGCGCTGCGGGAGCTCGGTCGCCACGCGGCGTCGGCGCGTCCGGGGCTCGAGGCCCTGCTCCAGGTCAATGTGGCCGGTGAGCCGGGCAAGGCAGGGGTCGTCCCCGATGAGGTTGGTCGCTTCCTGGAGGCGAGTCCCGTTCCCATCACCGGGCTGATGACGATGCCGCCCCTGGCCGTGGCCGCCGAGGACAGCCGGCGCTGGTTTGCCCAGCTGCGCTCCCTGGCTGACCACCATGGCCTCGAGCGCCTGTCGATGGGCACCTCCCAGGACTTCACGGTCGCCGTCGAGGAGGGGGCGACCATCGTGCGGATTGGCACTAACCTCTACCGCTGAGCTCAGCCGGCTCCCCCGGGGGCTACAGTTGGAGTTAGCAGGGAATCTCGTTTCCCGGACGAAAGACCCGTGAGGTATGGCCTTCCGAGACTCCTGGCACCGCGCGCTCGTCTACTTCGGCCTGGCCGAGGACCACGAGCATCAGCTGTATGAGACCGACCCCGTCCGCGGCCCGCAGCCCGAGGCCGAGATCGAAGACCGTTACCGCGAGCGTCCCAACGTGCGCCGTCTGTCCCAGCGCCGCCGTCGCGACGAGTTCGATGACATCTTCGCCGACGATGAGCCCGGGCGCCCGACCACTGTCCTGCGTCCGGTGGGCGGGCGCGGCAATGGGCGCCCCCAGGACGTCCAGGTTCATCTGGTCATCCCCAAGTCCTTCAACGACGCCCAGCAGGTCGCCGACCGCTTCAAGGACGCCGTGCCGGTGATCCTCAATCTGCAGGGAACCGACACCGACCTGTCCAAGCGCCTGATCGACTTCGCCAGCGGGCTGACCTACGCCCTGGACGGCGGCATGCAGCGGATCGCCGACAAGGTCTTCATGCTCACGCCCCGTAACGTCGAGATCTCGGCCGAGGAGCGTGCGCGGCTGATCGAGAAGGGCTTCTTCAACCAGAGCTAGCCAGCCCCGCCTCCTCGGACCTGACAGGATCGCCACGTGACGGCGGATGCCTGAGGAGGCGATCAACCTGGACGGGCCCCGGGCGGCGATCGTCGATGCCTGTCGCTCGCTGGCCGACAAGGGCCTGGTCATCGGCGCCGCCGGCAACGTGAGCGCGCGGATCGAGGAGCACGTGGCGGTGACCGCCACCGGTGCACAGTTCGCCACCATGACGCCCGAACAGGTAACGCTGGTGGACCTGTCCGGCAACGTGGTGGACGGGCAGCTGGCACCGACCAGCGAGCTCGACCTGCACCTCGGCGTCTACGGTCGCTACCACGCTGGCGCCGTCGTCCACACCCACGCTCCGATGGCGACCGCGCTGTCGTGTGTGTTGACGGAGCTGCCGTGCGTGCACTACGGGATGCTTGCTCTCGGGGGACCGGTGCGCGTTGCCGGGTATGAGACCTTCGGGACACCCGAGCTCGCTGCCTCGGTGCTCGAGGCGCTGGAGGGTCGCGTCGCCGCCCTGATGGCCAATCACGGCACGGTGGCCATGGGTGATGACCTCGCGGCGGCAGTGGCCTCGACCGAGCTGCTGGAGTGGGCAGCCGCCGTGTACTGGCGTGCGTCCATGGTCGGGAGCCCGCGGGTGCTCGACCAGCGCCAGCGCCAAGCGGTGATCGACGCCGCCATCAGTCGGGGCTACGGTGGGACCCGTCCCGCCGAGCCCAGCGGAGGCCAGTGACCCCGGACATGAGGGTCATAGCGATGGGTGTTCACGTGCTCGACGTGCTCGTGCGGCCCGTGCAGGAGATCCCCGAGGGCCAGGGCGGGGCGTTGGTCGAGGAGATCCGTGCCACCGCGGCGGGTTCGGCTGGCGGTACCGCCGTGATCCTCGCCCGCCTCGGCGCGAACGTGCGCAGCGCCGGAGCCATCGGCCAGGATGCCCTGGGAGACCTGCTGCTCGAGCTGCTGGCGCGAGAGGGCGTGGATACCTCGCTGTTGCTGCGGCGCGCCGGAGTGCAGACCTCCACCAGCGTGCTGCCCATCCGTCCGTCGGGAGAGCGGCCGGCGTTTCACGTGATCGGGGCCAACGGCAGCTACGGGGCCGAGGACGCCCCCTATGAGGAGATCGGCGCCGCCAGCCACCTGCATCTCGGGGGACCGGAGTTCATGGGGGGCGAGGCCGCGGCACGCATCCTCGAGTACGCCCGGGCGCACGGCGTGACCACCTCGGCCGACCTGCTCGCGCCCGGAGAGGGAATTCTGGACTGGATCGCGCCCGCGCTGGGCCACCTGGACTACCTGCTGCCCAATGCCGAGCAGGTCCTCGCGCTCACCGGGGCCCAGGAGCTGGAGGCCGGATGCCGAGAGCTGCTCGAGCGGGGCGTGGGCTGCGTGGCGGCCACCCGCGGCGCTCAGGGCGTCCTTGTCCTCGACGGCCACTCGTCTGGGAGCGTGCCGGCCTTCGCCGTCGAGGTGCGCGATACGACCGGATGTGGCGACGCCTTTTCCGCCGGGTTCCTGCGCGGCCTGGCGCTCGGACGCGACCGCCGCCAGGCGGCGGTCCTGGGGTGCGGGACGGCGGCCATGGTGGCCCAGGGTCTGGGCACCGACCACGGCAGCTATGACCTGCAGGCCGTGGACGCGCTGATCGCCGACACGCCGACGCTCTGAGCGTCCTGCGGCGGCGCGCGCTCCGGCGTCCCCGCTAGCCTTGGCGACCATGGCACTCGGGTTGATCGGCGCCGGCAACATGGCGCGCGCGCTGGCTCGGGGGTGGGGTGAGGCGGTGCTGTGCAGCGACGCGGGATCGGGTCGGGCCGGGCGACTGGTGGCCGAGGTGGGGGGGGAGGCCCTGTCCTCAAACGCCGAGGTGGCCGAGCGGGCAGACCTGCTGGTGCTCTGCCACAAACCGGCCCAGCTGGAGGCGGTCGCGGCCGAGGTCGCCGGCCGCGCTCCCGTCGTCGTCTCGGTGCTGGGTGCGACCAGCCTGCAGGACCTGCAGGGGGCCTATCCCGGCGCCGCGGTGTTGCGCACCATGCCCAACACGGCGGTCGAGGTTCGGGCGGGCGTGACCTGCATGTGCCCGGGTGCAGAAGTGGCGCCCGAGATCGTCGAGCGCGTCCGCGTTCTGTTTGGCCGGCTCGGCCATGTCATCGACCTGCCCGAGCGCCTGATGGACGTGGCCACGGGCACCTCCGGGGTGGCACCCGCCTACGCGGCGCTGATAGCCGAGGCCCAGATCGACGCTGCCGTCAAGCACGGCCTGCCCAGCGCCGTGGCCGGCCAGCTGGTGGTCGAGAGCCTGGCCGGATCGGCCGCTCTGCTGAAGGCCCGCGGCTTTGACACGCTCGCCGTGCGCCGGGAGGTCACCTCGCCCGGCGGATCCACCGCCAGGGGCCTGGCCGCGCTGGAGCGGGGCGGCCTGCGCAGCGCCTTCGTGGACGCGCTGGAGGCGGTCATGGCGGTGCGAAGATGAGCCTGTTGGTCGGGACGTTGCGGACGGACGTCGCGGACTATCTGAGCGTGCTGCTCTACGTCTACTCGCTGCTGATCTTTGCCTACATCCTGACCACGTTCATATTCGCCTTCGGGGTGCGCATGCCCTACTCGCGCACCTTCGACGCCGTGCTGACCTTCCTGCGCGACGTGTGCGAGCCGTACCTGGGACTCTTCCGTCGATTCATTCCGCCGCTCGGACCGCTGGACCTCAGTCCCATGGTGGCGCTGTTCGTCTTGTACTTCGTTGGCGGCCTGCTCGTCTCGGCCATCCACGGCTAACGGCCGTGAGCACCCGCGCAGCGTGGGCCCGCGCCACCGGCGTCCTCGGCATCGTCGTCGGCTTGGACCAGTTGACCAAGCGGCTGGCCAGCGATTCGATCGCCATCGGTGAGGAGCGCGCCGTGTTCCCCGCCGTGCAGCTGGTGCACGTCCGCAACCAGGGGGTGGCGTTTGGGGCCTTCGCCGGAGGCCACACCGTGGTGCTGGGCGTCATCGGGGTCGCGCTGGCCGGGCTGGTGATCTACTTCGTCACTCACGTTCGTCGTCCCCTGCTGTGGCTGCCCACCGGTCTGCTCGTCGGCGGCGCGGCGGGCAACATCGTCGACCGCGCCCGAGACGGGGCGGTGACCGACTTCATCAAGCTGCCACTGTGGCCGGCGTTCAACGTGGCTGACCTGGCGATCACCATCGGCGTGCTGGCGTTGCTCTATGTCGTCGAGGGTGAACGACAGCGTGAGGATTGAAGTTCCCAAGACGGCCGAGGGCCGGCGCCTCGACGCCTTCCTGGCTGCGGAGCTGGGCTCGCGATCACGGGCCCAGCGCCTGATCTCGGGGGGAGTGGTGACCGTCGACGGGCGCCAACGAGCCAAGCGCCATCTGGTCGTAGCCGGTGAGGCGGTCGAGGTCGGGGAGCTGCCCCAGACGGCGCCCGCTGCTGCCTCCCACCCCGTCGCTGGGTTCACCGTCGTGTACGCAGACCCGGCGCTGATGGTCGTCGACAAGCCGGCGGGAGTGGTGGTGCACCCGGGGAGGGGAAACGCCACCGGGACGCTGGTGCAGGCGTTGGCGGGGCTGGCGGCCGGCGGCGAGGACCCGTCCCGGCCCGGAATCGTGCACCGGCTGGACCGCAACACCTCGGGGCTGCTGGTGGTGGCGCGCACCGAGACGGCGCATCGTCGTCTGCGCGAGCAGCTGGCCCGGCGCCAGATGCGCCGTGAGTACCTGGCGCTGGTGGAGGGCCGGCCCACGGCCCGCAGCGGCACGATCGATGCGCCGATCGGGCGCGACCGGCGCTTGCGCACCCTGATGTCGCTCGACACCGATCACCCGCGTGAGGCGCGCACCCACTTCGTCGTGGAGCGGACCCTGGCCGCCCATACGCTCCTGCGGATACGCCTGGAGACCGGACGCACGCACCAGATCCGCGTACACCTCGCGGGCATCGGCCATCCGGTCTGCGGCGACCCCGACTACGGCCAGGCGGGGACCCTCGGTCTCGATCGCCAGTTCCTGCATGCCGCACGGCTGGCCTTCGCTCATCCGCTGACGGGAGTGCAGCTCGACCTGCGCTCCGAGCTGCCCGAGGAGCTGCAGGGCGCCCTCGCCCGGGCCCAGCCCACGGCCGAGCCGTCAGGAGGGTGAGGACAGGGGCCCCTCGGGCCCCCTTTAAAGGCGTCAAGGCGACCTGCTCCTTGGCCGCCTTGCGCCTGTCAACGTAACCGGACCACCGGAGGTAGGGGAGGGAGGACCGGTTCGCCCTCCTGAAACGAAGTCCGGGGCAAAAACTTGCGTAGACTGCGCAAGAACCGATCAACCGACCCGCTCGGAGGATCGTCGCGTGACCCTGCCCGTGCCTGCACGGGTCCACGTCCGGCGGCCGAGCGGTACCTCACTCGCCTCACGACAAGGGAGCAAGACCGTGGCTCAGGTTTCAATCAGAGAGCTGCTGGAGGCCGGTGTGCACTTCGGCCACCAGACGCGCCGCTGGAACCCCAAGATGCGCCGTTTCATCCATGGGGAGCGCGGCGGGAACTACATCATCGACCTGATGAAGACGCTGGCCCTGCTCGAGCAGGCCCAGCGGTTCGCCTCGGACATCGCGCACCGGGGCGGCACGGTGCTGTTCGTGGGCACCAAGAAGCAGGCTCGCGACGCCGTCAAGGAGATCGCCGAGTCCGCGGACATGCCCTTCGTCAACCACCGCTGGCTCGGGGGATTGCTGACCAACTTCCAGACCATCAACCAGCGCATCAAACGACTGCACGACCTCGAGCACTACGAGTCCGAGGGACAACTCGAGCTTCTTCCCACGCGCGAGCGCATGGCCGCCCAGGCCGACCTGGCCAAGCTGCGCGCCAACCTGGGCGGGGTCAAGAACATGCAGCGCGTGCCCGACGCGATGTTCGTCATCGATCTGAAGACCGAGGTCATCGCGGTGCGCGAGGCGCAGCGATTGCGGATTCCGATCATCGGACTGGTCGACACCAACTGCGACCCCGATGGGATCGACTACGTGGTCCCCGGCAACGACGACGCGATTCGCTCCTGTGCTCTGATCACGCGGGCGATCGGCTCGGTGGTCGCCGAGGGGCATTCGATCTTCCGGGCCGAGGAGGAGCGGGTGCGCAAGGAGGCCGCCGAGCGCGCCGGCATGCCGTACGTGCACCAGCGCTGGCTGGGCGGCCTGCTCACGAACTTCCAGACGGTGTCGAAGCGGATCAAGCGCCTGCACGACCTGAACGACTGGGTCGAGAGCGGCTCGATGGAGCTGCTGCCCACGCGCGAGCGCATCAACGCCATGAACGAGCGCGAGAAGCTGACGAACAACCTCGGCGGCGTGCGCAACCTGCAGCGTCCGCCCGACGCGATCTTCTTCTGCGAC
>DASYID010000137.1:0-39301 GCA_036252775.1 Solirubrobacteraceae bacterium | reverse complement strand
GGGCGCTGCTGCTGTCGTGGGTCTCGGTCGGCTTCGGTGGGCTCTCTGGCGCCCTGTCGGTGGTCATCGGGGTACTCGACCACAGCCTCGGTGTGCTCGCCGCCGGCCTCGCCGTGCTGGCTGACCTGGGGGGCTCGGGCGTCCTCATCTGGCGGTTTCAAGCCGAGCGCCGGCATCCGGTCCACGCCGACAGAGCCGAGCACGCGGCGGCGATCGCGGTCTCGGGAGCGCTCGCGGTGATGAGCGCGGTCCTGGCCGTCGAGTCGATTCGCGCCCTGCTGGCCGGTAGCCATCCCGGGGCCTCCCCGGCTGCCCTGGCCGTCGCCGCCCTGGCCCTGCTGGTGCTGGCCCCGCTTGCCTACCTCAAGCGGGCCACCGGTATCGCGCTGGCCAGTCGCGCTCTGACCGGTGATGGCACCTTAAGCGCGATCGGGGCCGGCACCGCCCTGCTGGCCCTGGTCGGGCTGCTGCTCTACCGGTGGCTGGGCTGGGGGTCTGCCGATCGTCTGGCGGCGCTGCTGATCGCGGTCATGGCCGCGGTCGAGGCCCGCACCGTGGCCAGATCGCTGCGCTCCTAGCGCACAACGGCCCTACCGCCCGCCTACGACGCCGCCCTACCGCTCGCCTACGCCGCGGCGCTGCTGCTCAGCAGCTCGCCCGCGACGCGGTCGGTCGCGTCGGCGGTACCCCCCAGAAGGCGACGCGAGAGCTGTGCGCGCCGGAAGAACAGCGGGGCGTCGTGCTCCCAGGTCGCACCGATGCCGCCGTGGACGGAGATCAGCTCGCGGGCGGCGAAGTCCAGCGCCCGGCCGCCACTGGCCCGGGCCGCGCTGGCCGCCAAGGGGAACTCGTGCGGAGCGTCGTTGCGCGCCCAGCCCGCGTAGTACAGCAGCGAGCGCGTGTTCTCCTGCAGGCGCAGGACCTCGGTCAGCGCGTGCTTGACCGCCTGGTAGGAGCCGATCGCCCGGCCGAAGGTGAAGCGCTCCTTGGCGTAGGCCACCGAGCTCTCCAGCGCCGTCTCGACCGCACCCAGCGATTCCGCTGCCAGCAGCACCTGAGCCAGGTACCACGCGTTGGCCAGCTGCTCCGCGGTGACGTCCAGGACCGTGCCGGTGGTGCCGTCCAGGGTGACGTGCCCGACCAGCCGGGTGGCGTCATAGCGCGTCGCCGGCTCGACCTGCGCCCCCTCCACCGCGACGCCCACCGGCTCGCCGCCGCCGTCCAGCGCCACGACCACGAACAGGTCGGCGCCCGGGGCATCGATCACCCACGGGACGGTGCCCGTCAGCTGCGCCTGGGAGCCGGAGACCTGGGCGACGGGGGCGGCCGCGCGCCCGGCGCCCGAGACCTCGTCCACCGTCCAGCCTCCCTGTATGTCTCCGGGGGGCCGCGCCGGCAGAAACACCGCCCGGCGCTCGCCGGCGGCATAGGCGCTCAGGCCGTCGAACTCGGCCGCCTCGAGCACCGCCGTGGCCACCACGTGGCCGAGCAGGGGCACCGACGCGAGCACCCGCCCGCACTCCTGCATGACGAGCATCGCGTCAAACGCGCCCAGCCCCGCTCCGCCTCGCTGCTCGGAGACCAGCAGCCCGGGCCAGCCCGCCTCCACCGCCGCCGCCCACAGGTCGGGCAGCTCGCCCCCCTCCAGGGCATCGCGGGCCGCCTCGATCGTCTTGTAGCGCGACAGAGCTCCGCGGGCCGCCTCGCGCAGGAACTCCTGCTCGTCAGACAGAGCCAGGTTCACGAGCCCACCGCCGCGCGCTCCTTGGCGCGCAGCTCCGAGAAGGGGATCCCCTTGTCCAGGCGCGGTTCGGGAGGCAGGCCGAGGACCCGCTCGCCGATCGTGTTGCGCAGGATCTCCTCGGTGCCACCGGCTGACTTCAGCCCGGGCAGAAACGAGATCATGTAGCTCCACTCGGAGCTCGGCTCGAGGGCGTCGGGGCCGAGGACATCGGCGATCAGCTCACCGGCGGCGACCGCGGCGTTAACGGTCGTGACCTTGGCCAGGCCGGCCTCGGGCCCGGGAATCTGACCCTTGGCCAGGGCGGTCAGGGTGCGGTAGCCGGTGAACCGGACCGCGAGCAGGTCGGTGGACAGCTCGCCCAGGCGCTCGCGCACCCGGGGGTCGCGGCGCGCGTGCTCGTCGGCGGCCAGAGCCGCCGCGAAGCGGCCCTCGCGGTAGCCCATGCCCTCCGAGCCCAGGCCGATGGTCACACGCTCGAACATCAGCGTGGTCAGGGCGGTTCCCCAACCGCCTCCCACCGGGCCCACGGCGGCATCGGCGTCGAGCTTGACGTCATCGAGGAAGACCTCGTTGAACTCGGCCTCGCCGGAGATCTGACGCAGCCCCCGCACCGTCACCCCCGGGGCGTCCATCGGTATGACGAAGATCGTCAGCCCCTTGTGCTTGGGCACGTCGGGATCGGTGCGGGCCAGCAGCAGCCCGAAGGAGGCGAACTGGGCGTTGGTGGTCCACACCTTCTGGCCGTTGAGCGTCCAGGTTCCGTCCTGCTCCTGGCGGGCACGGGTCTGCACGGCCGCCAGATCCGAGCCGGCGGCGGGCTCGGAGAACATCTGACACCACACCTCGTCGCCGTGGAGCATCGGGCCCAGGTAGCGCGACTTCTGCTCGTCGGTGCCGTGGGCGATGAGGCACGGGCCGAGCATGCCGATCCCGATGACGTCCAGGATGCCGGGCGCGCCGGCGCGGGCCAGCTCCTGGTTGACGATCACCTGCTCGATCGGGCCCAGGCCCTGGCCGCCGTACTCCTTGGGCCACGTGACCCCGGCCAGGCCGCCCTCGGCCAGCTTGCCCTGCCAGGCGCGCCGGGCGGAGAGGATCTCCTGCTCGTCGGTGAGCGCATCCGGACCGCGCAACACAGGAGCCTCCCCGCGGTGCTCCTCAAGCCAGGCGCGGACCCTTTCGCGGTACTCCGCCTGCTCGGGGGTGTCGTTGAGATCCACGCGCTCGCCCTCCTGATCCGTTGGCTGGCCGACCAGTCAGGCCACAAGCTACCCGATCGCCCCCGGCGCGCCGGGCCGCCCGGTCAATGCCTGACGCGAAAGCCGCGGTCCAGCAGTTGGCGGGCCTGCGTCGCCGGATCGGCCGAATGCAACAGCACCACGGCCAGGCGCACGCCATGACGCTCCGCGGTGGCCACCAGGCAGCCGCCGGCGGCGGCGGTGTAGCCGGTCTTCAGCCCGCTGATGCCCGGGTAGCCGAGGCGCACGAGCGGGTTGTTGTTGTAGAGGTAGACCTTGCCCCCGCGGATCGGCAGCGGCATCACGGCCCGGCGGCGCCGAGCGATGCGGGCCACGCGGGGCTGGTCGAGATCGGCGCGCGCGAGCACGGCGAGGTCCGCGGCGCAGGAGCGCCCGGCATCGTTGAAGCCGTCCACCGAGGCAAAGCGCGTGCAGCGCAGGCCCATCTGCACGGCCCGCTGGTTCATCAACGCGATGAACGCGCCCACGGATCCGGCCACATGCTGGGCCAGGGCGATGGCGGCGTCGTTGCCCGAGGGCAGCAGCAGGCCGTTGAGCAGCGTCTCCAGCTGGACTCGGCGTCCGCGGGGGAGGATCCCCACCCCCGAGCCTTCGTAGGCGAGCGCCTCGCGCGTGATGAGCACGGGCGCGTCGGGTGGCGCGGTCTGCACCACCAGCAGCGCGGTCATCATCTTGGTCAGGCTGGCGATCGGCACCGGCCGGATCTCCCGGTGGCGCCACAACACCCGGCCGGTGTCGAGGTTGACCATGATCCCGGCGCGCGGAACGTGCTTGAAGTGCACGTGGACCGCGTCGTGGATCCCGGTGAGCTTGAGTGACAGCGGCGCCTGGCCCGCGACGGGCGGTGCGCTGGGACCCGGCGCGAGCGCCGAAGCGGGCGGTGCGGGGGAGGCTTTTGAGGGCGCGCTGACCGCGCGCGAAGAGGGCGGACGGGACGGACCTGCCGGCCGCGCGCCACCCCGGCCTCCGGCGAGAGGATGGGTGAGCGTCATCAGGACACCGAGCGCGATCGCCAGGATGACGGCGGCCAGCAGGCGCCGCCGGGCCCGTCGCCGGCGCCGGCGCAGCACCCGCTCCCGGCGACGCTCGCCGGAATCCAGAAACGGGGAGCGCGTCACTGCTCGGGAGGTCCACGCAGCGCCCCGAGGACGCCGAAGCCGAGCATGCCCAGGATCAGTACGGAAAACACGGTCAGGATGTCGGGGCCGTTTCGGATCGTCACGTACAGCGTCAGCGCGGCGAAGACCGCAATGAAGGCCAGCGCGGTCCCCAGGATCAGCTTTCGGGGGCCCATGTCCCTAACACACCGTCCGCATCGGACCGACGGCGCTCGACGGCGCCGTCAGGCGCCCGCGGCCAGAGGTCCGTGGCCGGGCTGGTCCTGGGCGATGTGGGTGTCGGCGTGGTAGCTGGAGCGCACCAGCGGCCCGGCGGCGATATGGGCAAAGCCCAGGCGGTAGGCCTCGCGCTCCAGGGCCAGGAACTCATCCGGGTGCCAGTAGCGCACGACCGGCAGGTGGCGCTCGGTGGGACGCAGGTACTGACCGACCGTGAGCACCTGAACTCCATGGTCGCGCAGCACGCCGAAGGTCTCGACCATCTCCTGGTGGCTCTCGCCCAGTCCCACCATCAGCCCGGACTTGGTGATGACCTCCCCGCCGCCCATCTCGCGGGCGTTGCGCAGCACGCGACAGGAGCGCAGGAAGGTCGAGCCTCGCCGCGCCACGGGATACAGCCGGGGTACCACCTCGACGTTGTGGTTGAACACGTCGGGGCGCTCGGCGATCACCCGCGCCAGCGGCATCTCCTGGCCGCGGAAGTCGGGCGTCAGGACCTCGACCTTGCAGGCGGGTGCCTGGCGGCGGATCTGGCGTATGACCCCGACGAAGGCACCGGCGCCCAGGTCGGGCAGGTCGTCGCGGTCGACCGAGGTGACCACGGCATGGCGCAGCCCCATGCGCGCCACCGACCGCGCGACCCGGGCAGGCTCCAGCGGGTCCGAGTGCGTGGGCCGGCCGGTCTTGACGTTGCAAAAGCCGCAGCGCCGCGTGCAGGTGTCACCCAGGATCATGAAGGTCGCCGTCCCCCGCTCCCAGCACTCGCCCACGTTGGGGCAGGCCGCCTCCTGACAGACGGTGTGCAGATCCTCACCTCGGATCAGCTCCGCCAGCTCGCGATAGCGGGGCCCCCCGGGGGCGGGAACCTTGAACCACGGAGGCTTGCGCTCGCGCAGCGGCCTGACGCTCGAGCCCAGGATCTGATGGACGTCCATGCCGCCGGGGTTGGTCCGCGAGCGCGTCGCGGCGGGCGCCCTCGGGGTGGGGGGTGACGCGCTCACAGGGTTTCCAGCTGGTGGCTGGAGACCAGGCGCTGGCGCACCCCGTGGGCTTCACAGAAGCGCCAGGCCATGGCTCGACGAAAGCACCTCATCCCCCCGGTGCGGCCGGTCTCCTGGGCCACGGAGGTCATGCGCACCCCGGCCAGGCCACACGGCACTATCCACTCAAACGGCTCGAGGTCGTTCTCGACGTTGACCGCGAAGCCGTGCGTGGTCACCCCGCGGGCCACATGCACCCCGATCGAGGCGACCTTGCGCCCGTCGGTCCAGACGCCGGTCAGACCGGCGACCGGGCCCGCCGCGATTCCCTCGTCGTCCAGGGCCCGCACGATCGCGGCCTCCATGGTGCGCAGGTAGCCCCCCACGTCGGTGATGCGCATGATCGGATAGCCGACGAGCTGGCCGGGGCCGTGGTAGGTCACGCGGCCGCCCCGGTCGGCATCGACGACCTCGATGCCGCGGTCGCGGTAGAAGGCTTCGCCCAGGGGCAGCTCCCCGGCCTCGGTGCGCCGCCCCCGGGTGTAGACGGGCGGGTGCTCGAGCAGCAGCAGCACGTCGGGGATCCGGTCGGATTGGCGCAGCGCGCGCAGACGCAGCTGGAGCTCCAGCGCGTCCTCATAGGCGGTCACGGGCAGCTGGCAGACCCAGAGGTCCCGCACGCCGGCCGCACGCGGGGCGCGAGCGGCGGTTCGCGGAGCTCTCAGCGCGGTCGCCATGGCCTGTCGAGGGTACCCGACCGTCGACGCGGCGCCGGTCGATCACGCCCAGGATGTGGTGGGAGTCGTAGGCTGCGGCGGCGATGACGCTGCCGTCGCCCGAGTCCGGTCTTGGCCGCCGGCTGCGCTGGCGTCTGCGGGGTGCCTGGCAGTGGCCCGCCTTCGTCGTCTTGGTCCCGATCGACGCGGTGCTGGCCGACCGCCTTCCCGCCGCGGGCGAGGGCAGCGGGCTGCTGGGTGGGGTGCTCCTCGCCGGCTTTGCCAACCTCACCGTGCTCGCCGTCGTGGCGCCCCTGGGCGGGTTGCTCGTGCGACGCCGGCGCCGGGACCTGCCGGCGGTGGTGGCGCGCGACTACGCGGGTACGGTCGCTCTGCTCTTGCTGGCGGGCTGCATGCTGCTCCTGGGCCTGGCCCACCGGCCCGCCCTGCTCGCCCAGCGCCAGGCGGTGCGTGACGCGGCGGACGCGATGCGCGCCTACGTGCGCACCCAGGGGGCTGAAATCTATCGCCGCCACCTCGCTCAGGCCGACAGCCTGCGCTTGGACGACAGCCTGTTTCGCACCTGCGTGCCCGGCGCAGACCGGATGCACGCGCTGTGCCTGTTCGTGGACACGTCCCAGACGCCACCGGGCGTCCGCCGGGACCCCAATCCGATTCCCAACGGCCACTATTTCGGCCGGGGCCAGTCGGCCGGCGGGGCCTAGCCGCTCAAGCACTCGGCGGCTGCTGCCGATGCTCTGGTGATGCGCGCGACCAGGGGACTCCTCGGCACGCTCGGCGCCAGCGGCTCGCTGACGGCGGCCTTCGCCTGCTCACTGCTGGTGATCAGCGCGGTGGTGGGCTTCCAGGGCTGGCCGGGCGTGAGCTCCACCTCATCCTTTCCCACCCTGCGTCTGAGCACCCCGGTCAGTCCCGCCGGCCCGGCCGGCACGGTGGCCGCCGCGCCCGTCGTCGTGGTCCCCGCCCCCGTCGCCGCCGTCAGCGCTCCCGGCCGCTCGGCTCGGGCGAGTCTCTCGCCCGCCAGCACCCGCACCGCGCGCCGCGCGAGCGTGGCCCCGCGTGTGCGCCGGTCATCGGCCTCCTCCCCCTCAAGCCCCTCCGCCCCGCCCCCAGCGTCGCCCACTGCCGGCTCGCCCTCGAGCGTCGTCAGCGGCGCCACCGACACCGCCGGGGGCATCGTCCAGAGCGCCGGTAGCACCGCCAGCCAGGTCACCGGCCAGGTCAGCCCTCCGCTGGGCAAGAGCGTCAACCAGACCGCCAGCGGGGCCGGCAAGACCGTCGGCGACGCCGGTCGAAGTGCCGCCGCCGCGGCCCAGCGGCTGCTCGGCCACTAGCCCTGCTCGGCCATCCGCCCCCTCGCCGTGGCGCGGGCTAGAGCGCCAGCGCCACGGGACGCTCGAGCAGCTCGCGCACGCGGGTCAGGAAGCGGGCCGCGTCCGCGCCGTAGAGGATTCGGTGGTCACAGGTCAGCGACAGCGACAGGGTGGCCCGGGCCGCGATGCCCCCCTGGTGGGCCACCACTCGATCGACCAGCGAGCCGACGGCCAGGATCGCCGCCTGGGGCGGGTTGATCACCGCGGTGAACTGTGACACGCCGAACATGCCGAGGTTGGACACGGTGAAGGTGGCGCCCGCCAGCTCGGGCGGGGTGATGGTCGCGTCGCGCACGCGCCCGGCCAGCGCCTGGCTCTCGCGGGCGATCTCGCCCAGCGACTTGGTGTCCGCGTCGAACACGGTGGGGACGACCAGCGCGTCCGGCGCGGCCACGGCGATACCGACGTTCACCCGTGAGTGCAACTCGAAGCGGCCGTCGCGGTAGGAGCCGTTGACGCGCGGGAACTCGCGCAGGGCCAGGCCGCACGCCTTGACGATCATGTCGTTGTAGGACGGGCGCGGTCCGTCCGCCCCCAGCCGGGCCAGCTCGTCGCGCAGCTCGACGGCACCCACCATGTCTACCTCGACCGTGACGGTGAAGTCCGGGACAGTGGCCCGAGACTCCGCCATGCGACGGGCGATCGCCTGCTGGGTGCGCGTCGGCTCCTCGATCACGACCGCGCCCTTGGCGGTCCCGACGCCGTTGGCGGGCGCGGGTGGCGGAGTCGCGCCGGCCGTTGCGCCGGTGGAGGGTTGTGCGGGCCCGGGGTCCCCCGGCGGTGCGGTGCCCCCCGCCGCGATCGCCGCCTCGACGTCGACGCGCACGATGCGCCCCCCCGGGCCGCTGCCCCGCAGGCCGTGCAGGTCCACGCCGGACTCGCGGGCCAGGCGCCGCGCCACCGGCGACGCCCGTACGCGCCCGGCGGCCTCCACCGGCTCGCTCGGCATCTCGGCCGCCCGTGACGGCTCGTCTCCCTGGGCCGCGGAAGCGGCCCCCTCATCCCCCTCCCCCGAACCCAGGCGCGCGATCAGGCCGCCGATCGGCAGCGTCTCACCCTCCTGGGCCAGGATCTCCAGGACACCGTCGCGGTCGGCCTCGTAGGTCATGTTGGCCTTGTCGGTCTCGATCTCGACCAGCGGGTCCCCGCGACGCACGTGGTCGCCGGGTGCGCGCAGCCACTTGAGGATCGTGCCCTCCTCCATCGAGTCAGACAGACGCGGCATGGTCACGTCGGCCTGGCTAGACATCGCGAATCGTGGCCAGTGCGCCCTGCACCACCTGTGCTTCGTGGGGGTAGGCGATCTCCTCCAGGGGACGCGAGTAGGGCATCGGCACGTCGGCGCCGGTGACACGGCCGACCGGTGCGTCGAGATCGTCGAAGGCCTGCTCGGCCACCAGGGCGGCGAGATTTGCTCCCACTCCGCCGTGGGGCCAGCCCTCCTCGACGATCACGCAGCGGTTGGTCCGGCGCACCGAAGCCAGAATGGTGTCGAGGTCAAGTGGGCGCAGCGTGCGGGGATCGATCACCTCGGCCTCGATACCGTGCTCCTCGCTGAGGATCCGGGCGGCCTGCTCGGCCACCAGCGCCATGCGGGAGATGCCGACGATGGTCACGTCCGAGCCCGGGCGGCGCACGGCGGCTTGGCCGAAGCGCACGAGGTGCTCGGTGCCGTCGGGCACCTCCCCCCGTCGTCCGTAGAGGTACTCGTGCTCGATGAAGATGACCGGGTTGTCGTCGCGGATGGCCGCCTTCAGCAGCCCCTTGGCGTCGGCCGGCGTGGAGGGCACGGCCACCAGCAGGCCGGGCACGTGCAGGAACATCGCCTCCAGGCAGTGCGAGTGGGTGGGGCCGAGCTGATGCCCGGCTCCCTGGGGCATGCGCACGACCAGCGGCACGGTGACCTGACCGCCGAACATGTAGCGGATGTGGGCGGCGTGGTTGACGATCTGGTCGAGGGCCAGCAGTGAGAAGTTGATCGTCATCAGCTCGACCACCGGGCGCAACCCGGCCATCGCGGCTCCCACGCCCATCCCCACGATCGTGTTCTCAGAGATCGGTGTGTCGCGCACGCGGCGGTCACCGAAGGCCTCCAGCAGGCCGGCGGTGACCTTGAAGGCCCCGTTGAACACCCCGATGTCCTCGCCCATCAGGATCACGCGATCGTCGCGCTCGAGCTCCTCGCGCAGCGCGGCGTTGAGCGCCTCGCGGTAGCGCATGGTGGCCATCAGCCCTCGCCCCGCTGCGCTTGGGCCGTGCGTCCCTGCGCCTCGTCAGCCGGTCGGGCCTCGGAGTGCTCGGCCCGCTGGGGATCGGGGACCGCGGGCAGCTGCTCGGCGGGCATGGCGTGCTCGTCCTCGCCGCGGTGGGGGGTGGGCGTGCGGGCGTCGACCGAGTACCAGCCGTGCACCTGATCGCCGAGCACGTAGACGTCGTCGTAGAGGGAGTCCGGGCTCGGAAACGGGGATGCGTCGGCGAACTGCACCGCCGCCTCCACGCGCTCGAGCGCCTCTTGGTCGATCTGCACGAGCTCGGCCTCGGTCAGCGTGCCCTCAGCCACCAGCCGCTGGCCGAAGACCATCAGCGGATCGCGCTGGCGCCACTGCTCGACCTGCTCGCGGGTGCGGTACTCCTCGGGGTCGGCCATCGAGTGGCCCCGGAAGCGATAGGTGCGGGCCTCGACCAGCATCGGCCGGCGCTCCTCGCGCGCCGTGCGCAGCGCTTCGCGGCACACGGTGTAGGTGTCGAGCACGTCCATGCCGTCGCAGCTGGTGCCCGGCACCCCGAAGCCCTCTCCCTTGCGCCGCAGGTCGGTGACGGCCGAGTGGCGCTCGAGCGAGGTGCCCATTCCGAACTGGTTGTTGGTCACCATGAACACCACCGGCAGGCGCCACAGCGCCGCCAGGTTCATGGTCTCGCCGAAGGTCCCCTGGTTGGAGGCGCCGTCGCCAAACGTGCACAGGGTGGCGTCCTCGGTACCCAGGTAGTCGGCCGCCAACCCCATGCCCGCGGCCAGCGGCAGGTTGCCGCCGACGATGCCGTAGCCCCCCATGAAGCGGCGCTCGAGGTCGAACATGTGCATCGAGCCGCCCCGGCCCCGGCAGCAGCCGTCGACGCGCCCGAACAGCTCGGCCATCACCGCCTCGGGGCGGGTGCCTCGAGCCAGGGCGTGGCCATGGGATCGGTAGGTGGAGACCAGGTAGTCGGTGTCGCGCAACGCGCGCGCCGCGCCCACGATCGTCGCCTCCTCCCCGATGGCCAGGTGCAGGAAGCCTCCGACCTTGGCCTTGGTGTACATCTCGCCGGCCCGCTCCTCGAAACGCCGGATGAGGGTCATCGCGGCCAGCCATTCGCGCGCCTGAGCCGGCGGCGGCAGCGGCAGCGGCAGCGCGGGAGGGTCGTCCGCGTTCACGCGTCCACCTCGCCAGCGCCGGGCTCGCTCCAGGTGGCCAGGAACTCCTCCGGGTCCATCCGGCCCAGGTCCTCGCGTAGAGCGTGGGCACGGCGGCTGGCGTCGCGAGGCGTGCAGTCCCAGAACAGCACGACCTCCCCCGCCTCGATGTCGACGATCTCGATGTGGTCGGTGCGTGCCGGGTCGGCCAGCAGGGCGGGGGCGCGGCCCCCCCGCGTGACGATCAGCCGGTAGAACGAGCGCGCCTTCATTGTGCTCCCGCCTGGGCGCCGGCGGCGGGCTGGGCGGCGGCAGGCTGGGCGGCGGCGGCCGGCGCGGCGGCCGGCGCGGCGGCCTGGGCGGCGGCGGCGGTCTCGAGCGCGTCGGCGCCGTGGAACACGCGGTCTCCGATGCGAAGCGCGGGGACGTCGCGCACCCCCAGGCTCGCCGCCCGCTGGGTGCCCTGCAGCAGTTGCTCCCCCAGCGCCGGGCGCTCGAGCGCTCCCAGCACCGCCCGGGGATGCATCTCGCAGCCGGCCGCGGCGATCAGGATGTTGTCGGTCTCGGTGAGCGAATTGCCGGCGGCGAAGGCGTGGCGAAACGCGGCCTGAGAGAAGGCGACCACGCGTCCTATGCCCTGTGCGTACAGCGCCACCCGCATGGCCGGCTCGCTGTCGAAGGGAAACGGGTCGGGCCAGACGATCGCCGGCAGCCCCATCGTGGCGGCGCGGCGCTGGAGCTCACCGCGCCGGATGTTGCGCTCCTCGGCGCAGCGGTAGACGTCAAAGCTGTCGGCGCCAGGCAGTCCGCGCGCCAGGACCGGCTGCCAGGCCACCGGGGGCCGAAGCAGGCCGAGCACGCACTCGGCCACCAGGTAGGCCTCGGGGCTGTGCAGGTCGAAGTAGAAGGCGGCGTCCGCGGGAGCGTCGAGCCCGCTAGCCATGGATCAGCCACCCGTCGGCCGCTCGGGCCGCCTCCATCACCGCCTCCGACAGGGTCGGGTGGCCGTGCACCATGCGGGCCACCTCGGGCAGCCCGCCCTCCAAGGCGCGTACGTTGACCAGCTCCTGGATCAGCTCGGTGGCCTTGGCGCCCACGATGTGGCCCCCCAGCAGCTCGCCGTAACGGCTGTCGCCGATCACCTTCACCAGCCCGGTCCGGTCGCCGTAGACCGTCCCCGCACCCACCGCGCCGTAGGGGACCTTGCCCACCACGACATCGTGCCCGGCCTCGCGCGCCTGGGCTTCGGTGAGTCCGAAGGAGGCCACGTTGGGAGTGCAGAAGGTGGCCCGCGGGATGTCGATGTGCACCAGGGGATGGGTGGCCCGTCCGCTGGCGGCCTCGACGGCGATGATGCCCTCGTCGGAGGCCTTGTGGGCCAGGGCGGGCCCGGCGACCAGGTCGCCGATGGCATAGACCTTCGCGTGGCTGGTGCGCTGGGTGCCGTCGACGGCGATCAGCCCCAGGTCGTCGAGGGCGATGCCGGCCCGCTCGAGGCCCAGGCCCTCGATGTCCGGGGCCCGACCGGCGGCGATGACCAGCCAGTCGACCTCCCCCGCCTGCTCGCCATGGGTGAAGCTGACCCCGGTGCCGGTCTCCTTGACGTCGGTGACCAGGGTCTTTGTGTGCACCTGGATGCCCTGCTTCTTCAGGCCCCGCTCCACCAGGCGCGAGATGTCGGCGTCCTCGGTGGGCAGCACACGGTCGAGCGCCTCGAACAGCAGGACCTCGCTGCCCAGCCGCGCGTAGGCCGAGGCGATCTCGGCCCCCGAGGCGCCTGCACCCACCACCGCCAGCCGGGCCGGCAGCTCCGGCAGCGCCCAGGCTTCCTCGGTGCCAATCACGCGTCCGCCGAACTGGGTACCGGGGATCGCTCGCTTGATCGAGCCGGTGGCCAGGACTACGGTCCCGGCGCCGATCTCCTCCCCGTCGAACTCGCCTCCGAGCTTTACGTCGGCGTCCTCGGTGAGCGAGCCGTGACCGTCGAGCAGCTCGACCTTGTTCTTCTCAAACAGACCCGACACCCCGCCAGTGAGGATCTTGACCACGCGCTCGCGCCGGGCCTGGACGGCCGCGTAGTCGACAGTGGGCTCAGAGACCGAGATGCCGAAGTCATCGGCCTCGCGAATCTCGCTCAGGATGTCGGCCACCCGCAGCACCGCCTTGGCCGGGATGCAGGCGTAGTTCAGGCAGCGACCGCCGACGCGGTCTGACTCCACCACCGCCGTGCTCATTCCGAGCTGAGCGGCGCGCACCGCCGCGACATAGCCCCCGGGACCCGACCCGATCACGATGCAGTCATAGGACTTCTGTGCCATTCCCGGCGCACACTATCTGAGTGACCCCGAGCTTCTGGGTGCCCGCCTGCGTCCGCCGCCCGCGTGGCCCGCCGCGTTCGCCGAGCGCTCAGTCTCGCGGCCGGCGCTCGGGCATCTGGATGCGCGCCATGGCGCGCACCAGCCGGTAGAACAGCCAGCCCGCCAGCACGATCACCACCACCGCGATGACCAGGCCCCGGATGCTCGAGGCCACGACCAGGCTGAGGCCGAAGCCGATGATGATGAGCGCCAGGAGGGCCTGGAAGCCGAGCACGGCCCAGTAGCGCAGGCGCCACATCCCCACGCTGGCCACGCCCATCAACACGCTGAAGGCGATGACTCCCTCGGCGTTGGGCAGGCGGCCGCGAATCTTCAGGCCGGCGGCGAAGGCGATCAGGTTGCCCAGCGCCAGCGCCGCGGCCACCAGGGCGCCAACGGTCACCGCCCCCGGCCGCTCACCGGTGCCCAAAGGTTCCAGCGACGCACGCAGCTGGGCGTCGCGCTGCTCCCCGCGGGGTCGTCCTGCCTCCTGGCCCGCGCGACGCCGGCTACGTTGACCCAACGCGCACCTCCTGCGGCTGGCCAGCAGCGTCGAGCTGCTCGCGCAGCCCGCGAGCGGCCGCTTGGGGGTCCGGTGCCTCGGTGATGGCCCGCACGACCGCCACCCGCGTTGCCCCGGCCTCCAGGACGGGCGCCAGGTTGGCCGCGTCGAGGCCTCCGATGGCAAAGAAGGGCACCCGGGCCACACGCGCGGCGTGAGCCACGAGGGCCAGGCCCACGGCGGGGCGTCCGGGCTTGGTCGGGGTGGCGTGCACGGGACCGACGCCGATGTAGTCGACGTCCGCCGCCGCCTGCACCTGGGAGGCAGAGTGCGTCGACAGCCCGATCAGGCGATCGCTGCCCACGATCCCACGCGCCTGGGCGACGGGCATGTCCTGCTGCCCCAGGTGGACGCCGTCGGCCCCGGCGGCGAGCGCCACCTGGGGGCGGTCGTTGACGATCAGCAGGGCACCGGCCTGCCGGGTCATCCGTCGCGCCTCGACAGCGACCTCGAGCAGCGCCTCATCGGAGGCGGTCTTGTCGCGCAGCTGAAAGATGTCGACCCCCGCCTTCAGGGCCGGTTCGAGCACGTCGCGCAGGGGACGGCCACCCGGGGCCGCGCCGGCCACCAGGTACAGCCGGGAGGCGCTCAGGCGCTGCCGCGGTTCCGTCGCTGACCACACGCTCCCAAGTCTCGCAGGCGGCCGGCGAGGGTCTAGGATCCGTGCTTCACGGGAGCCCGCGGCAACCGGGCTGAGAGGGCGGCAGACCAGGCCGCCGACCGTCAACACCTGATCCCGGTCATGCGGGCGCAGGGAAAGGAAGCGCGCTTGCCAGCTGCCCAGCCGCCCAACGTAGAGGTCGCCGTCGTCGGCGGCGGGGCGATCGGCCTGACCGTCGCCTGGCGTGCGGCTCAGCGAGGCTGCTCCGTCTGCGTGCTCGACCGGGGGGCCCTGGGGGGTGGGGCCTCCCATGTGGCGGCGGGAATGCTCGCTCCTGTCACCGAGGTCGAGTTCGGCGAGGCCGGGTTTCGCCAGCTCGAGCTGGGGCTGGCCTCGGCGCGCCTGTGGCCGGAGTTTGCCGTCGAGCTCGAGACGGCGGCGGGCATCGACGTGGGCTGGCGGGAGAGCGGCACGCTGGTGGTGGCCCGCGACGAGGACGAGGGCCGGGCGCTGGAGCGTGAGCTCGCCTTCCGCCGTCGCCTGGGTCTGGTGGTGGAGGCGCTGCGACCCAGTCAGGCCCGTCGCCTCGAGGGCGCGCTGGCACCGAGCCTGCGCTCGGCCCTGCTGGTGGCCGGGGACCACAGCGTCGACCCCCGGGCGCTGACCGAGGCGCTGGCCATCGCCGCCCAGCGCGCGGGAGCGACGCTGCGGCCGGAGACCCCGGTCGCGGGGCTGGAGCTGGCCGGCGGTCGGGTCACCGGCTTGCGCCTGGCCGATGGGGCCTGGCTGGGCGCCGAGCGGGTGGTGCTCGCCGCGGGCGCGTGGTCGGACACCATCGACGGGCTGCCCGGCTGGGCACGCGTCCCGGTGCGCCCCGTCAAGGGCCAGATCGTCGTGCTGCGCGACCCGTCCGGGCCCGGACTGGTGCAGCGCGTGCTGCGCTTCGAGGGCGGCTACCTGGTGCCGCGCGCCGACGGACGCTACGTCCTGGGGGCGACGATGGAGGAGCGGGGCTTTGACCGGCGGGTGACCGTGGGGGGGGTGCTCGAGCTGCTGCGCGAGGCCCACGCTCTGGTCCCCGGTCTGGAGGAGCTCGAGCTGGTGGCGCTGCAGGCCGGGCTGCGCCCGGGCACGCCGGACAATGCCCCGATCATCGGCCCAGGCGCGCTGGCCGGCCTGGTGTGGGCCACCGGCCACCACCGCAACGGAATCCTGCTCGCGCCGCTGACCGCGCAGATGGTCGCCGACGAGCTGACCGGCGAGCCGGGCGGCCCCTGGGCCGCCCTGACGGCACCCGGCCGCTGGGAGCCGGCGGCGGCGTCGGCGGGGTCGGGCGTAAGTGGCGCCGGAGTCGGGGCGGCGAGTTGATCTGGGTCAACGGCCAGCCGAGCGGGGTGACCGAGGGCTCGACCGTCCTCGATGCCCTCCGGGAGCTGGGCTTGGAGGCCGACGCCCGGGGGGTGGCGGTGGCGGTGGACGGGGAGGTCGTGCCCCGGGGCCGGTGGGGAGCCCAGGCCCTGGCCGCCGGGGCCCGGGTGGAGGTCCTGACCGCGATGCAGGGAGGATGAGCGCATGAGCGTCGAGAGCTCGCTGCGCATCGCCGGACGCGAGCTGGGGTCGCGGCTGCTGCTGGGCACGGGTGGGTTCACCAACCTCGATGTCCTCGCTCAGGCGGTGAAGGTCAGCGCCACCGAGCTGGTGACCGTCGCCCTGCGACGGATCGATCCCCAGGCGCAGGGCTCACTGCTCGAGGTGCTGGAGGGCGCCGGGGTGGCGGTGCTGCCCAACACCGCCGGCTGTCACACGGCGCGCGACGCGGTCGTGACCGCCCGCCTGGCCCGCGAGGCGCTGGACACCGAGTGGGTCAAGCTCGAGGTCATCGGGGACGAGCGGACGCTTCTGCCCGACGCCCCGGAGCTGCTGATCGCCGCCGAGGAGCTGGTGGCCGACGGCTTCGCGGTGCTCGCCTACACCACCGATGACCCTGTCCTGGCCGTGCGTCTGGAGTCCGTGGGGTGCGCGGCGGTGATGCCGCTGGGCTCACCCATCGGCAGCGGCATGGGCATTCGCAACCCCTACAACATCAGCCTGCTGCGCGAGAGCGTGAGCGCGCCGGTGATCCTGGACGCGGGGATCGGAACCGCATCCGACGCGGCGCTGGCCATGGAGCTGGGCTGCGACGGCGTGCTCTGCGCCAGCGCCATCTCGCGCGCCGAGGATCCGGTAGCGATGGCCACGGCCATGCGTGATGCCGTGCGCGCGGGTCACCTGGCGCACGGGGCCGGACGGATTCCGCGGCGACGATACGCCCAGGCGTCGAGCCCGGACGAGGGTCTGCCCGCCCTGTCATGAGCACGTCGGAGGCGGGCACGGTCGACGGGCTGATGGACCGCTGGGAGGGCGCCTGGTCTGAGCGGGATCCAACGCTGTTCGAGCAGGTCTGCGCCGCCGACGTGCACTACGAGGACCCGCTCACCCCCGAGCCCCTCCATGGTCCGGCCCAGCTGGCCCAGCATGCCGCCCGGCTGTGGCGCGGCCTGCCCGACGTTCGCCTGGAGCGCACGGGGCAGCGACTGACCGACGGGCGCTTCGTGGTGGCACCGTGCAAGCTCCTGGGCACGCATCGCCAGGAGCTCGAGGGGCTGCCCGCCAGCGGCAGCTTCGTGGTCGTGCACACCGTCTTCTACTGCGAGCTCGACGCCTCGCGGCGCACCCTGTGGCGGGTGCGGGCCTTCTTTGATGCCTATGACGCCGCCGTGCAGATCGGCGTCCTCCCGACGCGTGGCAGCATGGGCGAACGAGCGCTGATGGTGATGCGGGGCTTCGGCGTGCCCCGCCCGCGACGGCGCTGAGCCCCCGCGGTGAGGGAGCCCCCGCGGCGAGGGAGCCCCTGGCCGCGGGGGTCCGCCCGAGCTCTACTTGGTCACCGTCAGGGTCGCCTTCATGTTCGGGTGGATGGTGCAGACGTAGCTGACCTTCCCCGCCTTGGTGAACTTGTGGCTGTAGCTGCCGCCCGCGCCGAAGTTCGGAGACTTGAACGTCGCGCCGGCGGTCGCGACCACGTTGTGTTCCACGCTGTCCTGGTTGGTCCACTTGACCGTCTGGCCGACCTTGACCGAGGTGGAGGCCGGGGAGAAGGCGATGTTGACCATCTTGATGGTCACCGCGCCGGCAGCGGTCGAGGCCGGGGCGGCGGAGCTGGAGGCTCCCGTCGAAGCGCCCGAGCTGGACGCGCCCGAGGTGGACGGCGACGCTGACGGGGAGTTCGATGAGGTGCTCTTCGAGCTCGAGCTGCCACAGGCGGCTAGGCCGATGGCACTGACGACGGCGGTGACGACGAGTGCGGCTCTCATGGTTGCCTCCTGGTGACGGGGCGGGCTAGGGCAGTGACCACCCTAAACTCTCGCGCTCACATGACGAGGCATTTTCTCACCGGGGTGGAGGTCTCCAGCGAGGAGCTCCACGCCCTCCTGGGGCGAGCCGCTGAGCTCAAGCGCGACCCCAGCGCCAGCCGCGCCCTGGTGCAGCGCACGGTGGCGTTGATCTTCCAGAAGCCGTCCACGCGGACGCGGGTGTCCTTCGAGGTCGGGGTGGTGCAGCTCGGCGGCCATCCGCTCGTCCTGCGCTCCGATGAGCTTCAGCTCTCGCGCGGCGAATCGGTACGCGACACCGCGATCGTCCTCTCACGCCATGTCGACGCGATCGGCCTGCGGACCGGCTCGGACGAGCTGCTCGAGGAGCTGGCCGATCACGCCGCGGTACCGGTCATCAACATGCTCAGCCCTCGCCACCATCCCTGTCAGGCACTGGCGGATCTGATGACGCTTCAGGAGCACTTCGGTCGCCTGGAGGGCCTGCGTCTGGCCTACGTGGGGGACGGCAACAACGTGGCCCGCTCGCTGGCCATACTCGGGCATCGGGCCGGCGTTGAGGTGGCGATCGCCTCACCGAAAGGCTATGCCCTCGATCCCGGCCCGATGCCCGAGGCGGGGGTGGCGGCCGCGGCCATGCACACCGACCCGCTCGTCGCTGTCGCTGGCGCCGACTGTGTCTACACCGACGTGTGGGTGAGCATGGGCGACGAGGACCAGGCCGACGAGCGCCGGCAGGCGCTGGCGGCCTACCGTCTCGACGACGCGCTGCTGGACGCCGCCGGCCCCGGAGCCATCGCGCTGCACTGCCTGCCCGCCCACCCGGGAGAGGAGATCACCAGCGAGGTTCTCTACGGCGACCGCCAGCGAATCTGGGAGCAGGCGGAGAACCGCCGCCACGCCCAGAAGGCATTGCTCGAGTTGCTGATCGCGGGTGTGCGGTAGCCTCGCCGCGATCCAGTTAAAGCGGGAGGAGCTCCATGCCACAGCCCAGGTCCAAGTCGAGTAGTTCGCCCAAGCCGGCGGCCAAGCGCACCGCCGGTGCGACCAAGCGCGGCTCGGCGACCAAGCGCGGCTCGGCGGCGAAGTCCTCCACCGCGGCCAAGCGCACCGCCGGTGCGACCAAGCGCAGCTCGGCGACCAAGTCCGCCTCCGCGGCCAAGCGCAGCTCGGCGGCCAAGCGCACGTCGGGCGCTCGCCGGTCCCGTGGCCCTGCCGCGGCGAAGCGGACCCAGAGCAGCACGGCCAATACGCCACCACGTTCGGAGGAGGCGCTGACCGCCACGCTCGCCGCGCTGCGCGAGCACCTCGCTCGCGGTGTCGTGCTCACGGGCGAGCGGCTGCAGGAGGCCCTCGACGACGCCGTCCGGCGCGGTCGCATCACCCGTGGCGATGCCGAGGAGCTGCTGCAGAGCCTGATCGCGATCGGACGCAAGCAGACCGAGGACGTGCTCACGGATCTCGAGCAGATCTTCACCAGGGGCCCGGGCGGGATGGCGCAGGCGGCCCGGGTGGCCGGCAAGCGGGCGGTCGAGGCCACGGCCGGCCGGGCGCGCCGGTCGCCCAGCGGCGACCGGGTTCTGCGCGAGGTCGACCGGGCCCGCCGGGCGGCGGGCATCGGACCGGTCTTCCCCGTGTCGAGCTACGACGAGCTGTCGGCGGCTCAGATCTCGACGCGACTGACCGACCTCACCTCCGCTGAGCTGCGCAAGGTGCGTGACTACGAACGACGTCACGGGAACCGCAAGTCGGTGCTCAACGCGATCGAGAAGCGCCTGACCGACTGAGGACTGTGTCCTCGTCCGAGTCAGGCCCCGCCGCGGTGGTGGGGACCCCGCCCCGCCCCCAGCGCGACGAGGTCCTCGAACTGGTCATCGACAGCCTGGCCTTCGGCGGAGCCGGGGTGGCCCGTCGCGCTGGCTACGTGATCTTCGTCTCCGGTGCGGTCCCCGGAGATCGCGTGCGGGCACGCATCACCAAGCGCAAACGCTCCCACGCCGAGGCGATGACGCTCGAGGTCCTGGACTCCGGACCAGAGCGGATCGACCCGGTCGCCGACCACCCGGGTGTCGCGTGGCAGGTCATTCCCTACGAGCGCCAGCTGGTCCACAAGCACGAGCAGGTGGGCGAGGCCCTGCGACGCATCGGTGGCCTGCGCGACTTCGAGCTCGAGCCGATCGTGGCCGCCGAGCAGCCGTGGCGCTACCGCAACAAGCTTGAGTATTCCTTCGGGACGGGTGAGGCCGGAGAGCTGGTCTGCGGCTTTCACGAGTCGGGTCGGTGGGACCGCGTGGTCGCGCTCGAGGACTGTCTGCTGGCCTCCGAGGCCGGCAACCGCGCCCGTGACGAGGTTCTGCGCTGGTGTCGCGAGCAGGGTCTGGGCGCGCGCGGCCCGCGCGGCGGCGGGGGTGTGCTGCGCAACCTCGTCGTGCGCGAGGGTCGCCGAACCGGCGAGCTGCAACTGCGCCTGGTCACCACCGAGGCCGACCTGGACTTCGGTTCGCTGGCCGCGGCGCTGCCGGATGCGAGCCTGTGGTGGACGCGCACCGCGGCACTGGCCGAGACCACCGCGGGCGGGGACACCGAGCTGGTGGCCGGGGAATCCCGGCTGCACGAGCGGCTGGGGAATCTCTCGCTCGCCATCTCTCCGGAGGCCTTCTTTCAGACCAACACCGAGATGGCCGAGCGCCTCTATGGAGTCGCGGCCGAGATGGCCGGCTTGGCGGGATGGGAGCGGGTCTATGACCTGTACAGCGGGATCGGGACGATCGGGCTCACGCTGGCGCCGCGGGCGGGCGAGCTGTGGGGGCTGGAGGTGATCGAGAGCGCGGTGGCCGACGCCATCGCCAACGCCCGGGCCAACGAGATCGTCAACGCCCGCTTCTTTGCCGGTGACGTGCGCCTCGCGCTGCGCGAGCTCGTCGGTGAGGCCGGCCGCCCCGACGTGGTGGTCCTCGACCCGCCCCGCTCGGGCCTGTCGGCCAAGGTCATTCGCCGGGTGATCGAGGCCGCGCCGCGTCGCATCGTCTACGTATCGTGTAACCCGACCACGCTGGCCCCCAACGCGGCCCAGCTGGTGGAGGCCGGCTGGAACCTGCGCCGGGTGCGCCCCGTCGACATGTTCCCCCAGACGCCCCACATCGAGTGTGTGGCGCTGCTGGAGCGCGGCGGGACGCCCGCCTAGCCCTCAGGCGGTCAGCTCGCCCAACAACGCCGCCTCGATCAGGGCCGGCACGTCGGCGGGGGGGACGGGCCGGGCGAAGTAGAAGCCCTGACCGCGGTCGCAGCCCAGGGAGCGAAGATGACGGGCCTGCTCGGGCGTCTCGATGCCTTCGGCGATTGTGGCCGTCCCCAGCGAGGCGGCCATCCCCACGATGGCGGCCACGATCGCCGAGTCCGTGGGCGCCCGCCCGATGTCCTCGATGAAGGAGCGGTCGATCTTGATGGTGTCCACCGGGGGCATGCGCCGGATCTGATTCAGGGAAGAGAAGCCGATGCCGAAGTCATCAAGGGCCAGGCGCACGCCGATGTCCTTCAGGCGGCCCAGGGTGGGCACCCCCACGTCGATCGCCGCGCTCTCGGTCAGCTCCAGGCACAGGCTCTCGGCTTCCAGGCCCGACTCGCTCAGGGCGTGGGCCACCACTTCGGGCAGCGCTGCCTCCGCCAGCTGGCGCGGGGACAGGTTGACGGCCATGCACAGTTCCCGCGCGGCGGGCAGGGCCTCGCGCCAGGCGCTGATCTGCTGGCAGGCCTCGCGCAGCACCCACTCGCCCAGGGGCACGATCAGGCCGCTCTCCTCGGCCACCGGGATGAACTCGCTGGGTGCCACCAGCCCGTGCACGGGATGCTGCCAGCGCACGAGGGCCTCCAGCCCGTACATGCGGCCGTCGGCCAGGTGAACCTCGGGCTGGTAGTACACCCGCAGCTCGCCGCGGTCGATGGCCTTGCGCAGGTCGCTCTCCAGCGCCAGGCGCTCGGCTCCGCCCAGGCGCATCCCGCCCTCGAAGATCGCGTAGCGTGACCGGCCGCGCTCCTTGGCGCGGTACATGGCCGCGTCGGCGTCTCGCACCAGCTGCTCGGCGTCGGTCCCGGGATCGCGCCCGATGGCGATGCCGATGCTGGCGCTCACGTACAGGTCCTGTCCGGCGATGGCCATCGGGCCGGCGAGCGCCACGGCGATGCGCTCGGCCACGGTCGCGGCGGCGCGCTCGTCGGTGTCCTCGCACAGGATGGTGAACTCGTCCCCTCCGAAGCGCGCGACCGTGTCTGAGGGTCGCAGCAGCCCGCGCAGTTGGCGCGCCACCTCGGTGAGGAGCTCATCGCCGGCGGCGTGACCGAGGCTGTCGTTGACCAGCTTGAAGCGATCGAGGTCTAAGAACAGGACCGAGACCGGCGCGGCCCGGCGCTCGGTCCGCGCCAGCGCGTGCTGCACCCGGTCGACGAACAGCAGACGGTTGGGCAGGCCGGTCAGCGCGTCGTGCAGGGCGCGAGCGGTGAGCTCGCGCTCGGCCACCTTGCGATCGGTGATGTCCTGCATCTGGGAGATCAGGTGCACCGGCGCGCCGTCGGAGTTGCGCACCAGCGACACGCTGAGGTCGATCCACACGATCCGTCCGTCGGCCCGCCGGTAGCGCTTCTCGGTCCGGTGGGTGGGCAGCGTTCCGTCGAGCAGGCGCGCCAGTGCCTGCTCGTCCTCGGAGACGTCCTCGGCCGGGGTCAGGTCGCGAAAGCCCATTCCCACCAGCTCTTGTTGGTCGTAGCCGGTCAGCCGCGCCAGCGCCGCGTTGACGCGCATCCAGGTTCCCTCGAGGCTCACCAGCGCCATGCCGATCGCGGCGTCGTCGAACGCGCTGCGGAAGCGCTCCTCGGCGGCCATCAGCGCCTGCTCGCGTTCGGCCGAGCGGCTGGCCCACACCTCCATGCGCCGAACCAGGCGGGCGATCAGGGTCCCGGCCAAGATCAGGCAGCCGATGGTGATCACCCAGCGCGTGGGTGCGTCGGGCTCACCGCGCAGGGCCAGGACGGTGCCGAAGGTCCCCGCCAGCAGTGCGAGCTGCAGCGCCGCCTGACGGGGTGTGAGGAAGTAGAACCCGTAGAAGGTCACCCACAGGTAGAACATCTCGTCGTTGGTGCGAATGTCACCGGCGAAGTAGATGTCGGCGCTGATGACCAGCGTTCCGCAGGCCAGGCCGACCGGTAGCAGCCACGCGGGGACCCGCTCGGCGAACACCAGCAGGGCCAGCCCGGCGGCCAGGCTGAGTGCCACGGTCACCAACGTGCCCGTCACATTCGTGTCCGGGGGAAGCGGCAGCAGGGCCACGGCGGCGCCGCCCAGCAGCGCGCCGGCGATGAAGAAGTACGACAGGCTGCGCGCCCGATCCGCGAGCTCGGGAAGGGCGCCGCCGGGCGTGTGGGGGTCGGGCATCTCAACTGGTTATCGGCAGCCGCAACGCTCGCCTTCACCCGCAGGCGATCCAGGTTCGCCTGCCGGCCTTCACCGCAGGCGATCCAGGTTCGCCCCAGCGCCTCCGAGCCGTGCATCTACACTGCCGTGCCGCATGCTGGCTGCCACCACCCGCGACGGCGAGGTCCTGATCGCCGAGCATCCCGATCCCAGCCCGGGGGCCGGTGAGGTGCTGGTGGCCGTTCGCGCGGCGGGCCTCAACGGGGCCGACATGCTCCAGCGCCGGGGGTTGTACCCCGCCCCGCCCGGCTCACCGCCGGAGATCCCGGGCCTGGAACTGGCCGGTGAGGTGGTGGGGCTGGGCGAGGGTGCCACCCGCTTCGCGGTGGGAGACCGCGTGATGGGGATCGTCGGAGGCGGCGGTCAGGCGCAGCGCGCGGTGGTCCACGAGCGCCAGCTGATGCCGGTACCCGACACGCTGGAGTGGCCCGCGGCGGGAGGCCTGGCCGAGGTCTTCACCACGGCGCACGACGCCCTGTTCTCCCAGGCGGACCTCCGCTCCGGTGAGCGACTGCTGGTCCATGGCGGGGCCGGGGGCGTGGGCACGGCCGCGATCCAGCTGGCAGCGGCGGCCGGAGCTCAGGTCACGGCCACGGTGCGCAGCGAGTCGCTGCGCGGGGCGGTGGCCGAGCTGGGGGCCAGCGTGATCGCCCCCGAGGACTTTGCCGGACACGGCCCGTTCGACGTCGTCCTCGAGCTCGTCGGCGCTCCCAACCTGCCCGCCGACCTCGAGGCGCTGAACACCGGCGGGCGCATCGTGGTCATCGGGGTGGGGGCGGGAGCCAAGGCCGAGCTCAACCTGCTGGGCCTGATGGGCAAACGCGCACGGGTGCACGGCTCGACGCTCCGCGCCCGACCGCTCGAGGAGAAGGCGGCCACCGCTCGCCTGCTCGAGCGCCACGTGCTGCCCCTGTTCGCCACCGGCGCTCTGCGCGTGCCGGTGGCCATGACCTTCCCGCTGAGCGAGGTGCGCGACGCCTACGAGGCGTTCGCCGCAGGCGGCAAGCTCGGCAAGATCGTGCTCGTCAACGACTAGGCGTTCGCAGCGAGACGGTCGGCGTTGGGGAGCAGCAGCGCGGCCGCGAGCGCCGGCAGGACCGGCAGGGCCTGGCTGACCGTCAGGCTCAGCGCCAGGACGAGCAGCGGAGCGAGCGCGAGCAGCCCGAGCGTCCAGCGGCGCAGGCCGAAGGTCAGCGTCCAGCAGGCGAACATCGAGAGGCAGACCACGTCGGCCAGCCCGAGCTCGCCGGCATGGGCCGGCGTGGACCCCCAGGCGGGCAGGTCAAAGACGAGGTAGCTGACCGCCTGGGGCTGCGCGGCGATCAGGCTCGAGGCCGGACCCTGCCCCAGGACGCTCCAGGCGTCGATCCCGGCGACCACGAGTGGGATCGCCACCAGCGCGCGACGACCATCCAGGACACGCGCCAGGAGGATGCCGATCCCCGCCGCACCGATTGCCCGAAACGGGTTCGCCGCCGAACCGGCGCCCGCCGCCACCAGTGCGCCGGAGACCAGGCTGCCTCCCGCCACCAGCAGGGCAACCGCTGCCGGCTGCTCGCGGGCTATCACCACGCCCAGGGTGCAGGCCGCGATCAGGGCCAGGCCGATGGATCCCGCCACCCCCGTGCTCAGATCGCCGGAGGCCAGCCCGGGCAGAGCGGGAGCCGCCAGGAAGTAGGCGAGCGCGACCGCCGGCAGACCTAGTAGGGCGGCAGCTCCGCGTACCACGTGCCCAGCACCCGAAACGCGGCCCAGAAGTCGCGCTTGGCGGCCTCTTCGTCCAGCGCCTCGTCGATGTTCGGGACGTACAGGGCGTCGATCGACGGCGTCAGCGCCTGCACCTCTCCGAGCCGCGGCGCGACGGGTCGGGCGAGGGGGATGTCGAGCTCGTTGAGCGCCTCGAGGGCCTCTTCACCCATGACCACCACGATCTTCGGCTGCACGATGGCCAGCTCCTCGACCACACGCGCGATGCAGGCGGGATCGGCCAGCGCGGTGTCGCTGACCGGGCACTTCACGCACAGGGTTCCGTACACCGCTAGCGGGTCGATGCGCAGCCGCTTGAGGGACTTCATCAACGCGCCGCCGCTGCGGCCGTAGAAGGCGACCCCCTCCTCGACCTCCGAAGGCAGGGGGGCGAGCTTCAACAGGAAGACGTCGGCCTGGGGGTGTCCGGAGCCCAGCACGGGCGTGAGGTTGCCGCGGGGGCAGTAGGGACACGCGTGCAGCTCGCGGGTCAGCACGTTGAGCTCGCGAATGGCGCGCTCCAGGTACTTCTCGCGGATCTCGTCGTCGGTGGCAGGCATCGATCCCAGGGCTTTTGACGGCTCGCCACCTTGTCCCTGCGCGTGCATCAGGACTTGCGCGCCGCCCGACGGACCCGGCGTTCGCGCTGGGCCTCGCGGGCGCCGGCCGGTGTAGCTCGTGTCTGCAGGAACTTCAGGGCCTGGACGTAGAGCAGGCTGGTCGGCCGCGTGACGATCTCGGCCCGGTGCAGCGAGACCATGAACTCCTCGGGGCCCTCGAAGTCGTGCATGCGCACCCGCACCGAGCCCAGCCCCTGCGGAACGTGGGAGTCCGAGCCGGCGCCGGCGGGGATGCGGTACTTGGCGGCAAAGCGAGCAGCCTCGTCATTGAACGAGCCGATCGCCACCCGTGGGTTGAACACCTCGATGGCGTCGACGTCCTCGAGGATGGTCAGCAGGTGCTCGTAGTCGGGCACGGAATGGAGGCGATCGAAGGGGTGGGGCACGTACACCAGCCCGCCCTGCCGGCGGATCTCGGCCACGGTCTGCGCCAGCGACAGTCCCCGCTCGATGCGCTCGGAGATGAACAGGCCGATGACCTCTCCCTGGTGGGCGGTCTTGACCTCCTCCGCCACGATGATCTTGATCCCCTCGGCCTTGGCCTGGGCCTCCAGGGCCCCCGAGATCTCGTTGTGGTCGGTGATGGCGATCGCCCCCAGGCCCTGGGCGCGGGCGGCCGCGAGCAGCACCTCCACCGGTGTGGCGCAGTCATGGGAGTGGTCGGTGTGCATGTGCAGGTCGACGTCGATCAGTCGGCGGGCGCGGACGCGGCGAGACAGGGGGGCCGAGAAGCTCGGCGCGTGGCGGCGGGCGGCCACCTCCTCATAGACGGCCTCGAGCTCGTCGGTGACGCGGTCCCAGCTCAACCGCCCGCGCATACCCTCGCCCGCTGCGCGCAGGTTCGCGCGCAGGCCCTCGTCGCCGATCATCCGGGCCAGCTGGGCGGCCAAGGTCTCCACGTCGCGGGGCTCGAAGAGCAGGCCGCGCTCCCCCTCCCCGACGACCTCCTCGTAGGAGGGCAGACGCGCGACCAGCGGGACCACCCCGGCGGCCAGCGCTCGCAGCACCAGCCCGGGGGCCGGCGTCGTGCCATCGCTGGCGCACACCAGAACGTCGGCCTGGGCGAGCACACCGGCCTCCTGTCCCGGCGTGAGGAAGCGCACCCGCTCACGCAGCTGCGCGCGCAGCGGGGTGGACGACGAGGCTCCCCGCCGGCTGACCACCGACGCCTCCCAGGGTTCGGAGGTCCCCAGTCGCCGCAAGGCTCGCAGGAACATGCGCAGGGCGGGCCGCTCCTCCTCCTCGATGAAGGCGATCGACATCGGGGCGCCCGTGCCGTCGGTACGCGCGAGGGCGGGGTCGGCCGGGTCAGCGCCGGCGAGCACGACGCGATAGTCGCCCGGGAAGTAGCGCTGCATGAGCTCGCGCGTGGTCTGCAGGCTGGCCGTGCGGGCGTCCAGGCGACCGAAGAACAGCTCCACCACCTTGCGTGCCAGTTGGGTGGAGACCACCCGTTCGGTGGGCGAGTGAAAGCTGCCCACGTTCAGAGAGCGCGAGTGGCGCAGCGCGGCGCTCGACGTGCTGGGCGCGAACGGCTCGTGCACGTGGACGAAGTCCAGGGCCACCAGCCCCAGCAGCTCCTCGACCGTCCGGGCGACGTCGATCGGCAAAGCGCCGCGCCGGGAGCTGCTCGGCGGCATCGTCAGCACCTCCCCGACGCACACGACGGGCACGCCCTCCTCGGTGCGCGACAGCCGCCGGTCCTCCAGGAGTGAGTCGGGGTCCTCGCGGGCTGCTCTCATCGCCTGACGGGCGCGGCGCACCTCGGCCTGGGAGTCAGACGGAGCAACGATCAGCACGCGGTGGCCGCGGGCGGCCAGCCGCGCCGAGCAACGGGCCACGAAGGTGTTGACCTCGTGGTCGAGCCCCCAGGGGTAGGGGGTCACCTGGGCGATCGAGAAGCGGTCAGCCACCACCACCCAGGATAGGGCGCGCCTGGGTGGCCGGCGGGCGCTGTGGCCTAGCTCTTGGGGCGCGCGGCGGCGCGGCGGGCGCCGCTGGAGCGCTGGGCCGACCCCCCGGTGGAGCGCTTGGCCCCCTTGGCTGCGGCGGCCCGGCCCGCGGGGCGGGCGTACTTGGCGATGAACTTCTCGGTCGCCTCGCGGGCGAGGTTGTCGGGGCGCTGGTTGTGGGGTGACTTCATCAAATAGGAGCTGGGCCCATCGAGCTGTCCACCCACTCCGTGGTTGAGGGCGAGCTTGCAGCAGCGGACGGCGTCGATGACGATGCCGGCCGAGTTAGGCGAGTCCCACACCTCGAGCTTGAGCTCGACGTTGAGCGGAACGTCGCCAAAGGCCTGCCCCTCGACCCGGATGTGAGCCCACTTGCGGTCGGTCAGCCAGGGCACGTAGTCCGAGGGCCCGATGTAGACGTCATCGGCCGGCAGCGTGTGGTCCATGATCGAGGTGACCGCGTTGGTCTTGGAGATCTTCTTGGACTCCAGCCGCTCGCGCTCGAGCATGTTGAAGAAGTCCATGTTGCCGCCGACGTTGAGCTGGGAGGTACGCAGCATCTTCACGCCCCGATCGGCGAACAGGCGGGCCAGGGTGCGGTGCACGATCGTGGCGCCCACCTGGGACTTGATGTCGTCTCCGACGATCGGCAGTCCGGCCCGGCGGAAGCGGCGGTCCCAGTAGGGCTCGCGCGCGATGAACACCGGGATGCAGTTCACGAAGCCGCAACCCGCCTCGAGCACCTGCTCGACGTACCACTTGGTGGCGTCCTCCGAGCCCACCGGGAGGTAGGAGACGACCACATCGGTGCGGGTCTCGCGCAGGATCGAGACGATGTCTGCCGTCTCGCCCGGGGCCTTGGTGATCCGCTGCTTGAGGTACTTGCCCAGGCCATCGTGGGTCATGCCCCGATGGACGGGGACACCGAGCTGGGCGGGGACCTTGGCGAAGCGCATGGTGTTGTTCTGGCCGGCCCAGATCGCGCGACCGAGGTCCTTGCCCACCTTGGTCGCGTCGATGTCGAACGCCGCGCTGAACTCGATGTCAGAGATGTGGTAGCCGCCGAGGTCGACGTGCATGAGACCCGGGACGTCCTGGCTGGGATCGGCGTCGGCGTAGTGATGGACGCCCTGCACGAAGGCCGAGGCGCAGTTGCCCACGCCGACGATGGCCACGCGAACCTTGTCGGGCCGATAGCGAGCGCTGCCGTTGGAGGCGGCGCTGGAAGCGCCTCGCGCGGCGCCGTGGGCGCGGGAGGAGGCGGAGGGCTTGCCGTTGGTAGTGCTCACGTCGTTGATCTTCCTTAGAGAGAGGTTGGGATGGTCTACACGCTCGGCGGCGATCCATTACACCTGACCTGCCGCTCACCGGGGCGGGGGCGGTGGCCGCCGGTGCGCCAGGCGGCGGCCCGGCGGGCGCTTAGACCGGTGTTCGCAGCGCGCTGCGAACGTGCGCGATTCGCTGCAGGACGGTGACCACGCTGAGGGCCGCCAGCACATAGACCGCTGGCTCGAGTAGCTCAAAGGAGCCTAGCGAAGCGCCCTGGGCCAGCACGAGCCCGGCCGACAGAATGACGACCCGCACAGGACGCGTGGCCAGGCCCACCTTGCACTCCACGCCCAGCGCCTCGGCGCGCGCCCGCGTGTAGGAGACCAGCAGCGAGGCAAACACGGCAATCACCACGGCGGCGACGGCCTCCTGGTTGCCCCGGCTGGCGAAATAGCCGCCGACGGCCGCCAGCACGACCCCCTCTTCGGCTCGATCCAGCGTCGAATCCAAGAAGGCGCCGAACGGTGTCCCCTTGCCCGACATGCGCGAGTAGCGCCCGTCGAGCGTGTCCATGACCGAGCCCACGATGAAGGCCACGCCGGCCAAGAAGAAGAGCCGCTCCCACACCAGCCCGGCCGCCACCAGGTTGAGCGCCAGCCCGGTCAGCGAGATCGCGTTGGGAGTCAGCCGCGACTCGATCAGGCGGTTGCGAACCAGTTCACGTTGAGCGGCCGCCCGCGCTCCCGGTCCGTTGGGCGCGCTGGGGGAGGAACGGGGAGAGCGGACGGGGGCCGACATGAAGGCCCGGTGATGCTAGCTGGCCGGGTCAGGACCGCCGGCCACGAACTCCTGGACCCGAGACGGGAGATCGGGAACGTCGAGCCACGGCCAGTGGCCGGCGTCGGCCAGCACCAGCGTCTGCGCCTGGGGCAGCGCGTCGGCGTAGGCCTGGGCAAAGGAGGCGGGAATGTAGGGGTCGCGCTGACCCCAGACGATCAGGGCAGGGGCCTCCACCCGGCCGAGCTCTGAGCCCGCGCGGGCCAGCGTGTCCTCGGGCGCCCCGCGGTAGAGGCGCAGGATCGCCCGCTGCGTGCCCGGGTCGAAGTGGGACAGGATCTCGTCGATGAACGCGGCGGGCAGCGGGCCCGGGGCGGCGTTGGCCTCACGCGAGAGCAGGCGCAGCACGGGCCGGGAGGTCATGCCCATCGCCAGCTCCCCGAGCACCGGCGTGCGCCAGGCACGGGCCAGGCGATGCCAGCGATAGCCCTCCAGCAGCGGGACGCCGGCGATGTGCACCATGCGCCGTACTCGCGTGGGGAAGCGCTGGGCGAAGCCCAGCCCAAAGGCGGTGCCCCAATCATGGGTGACCAGCGACACCGTGTCCGCCGCGCACAGCTTTAGGAAGCGCTCGAGGAAGCGCACGTAGCCGTCGAGTGAGTAGTCGAAGTGCCCCGGCTTGCCCGAGCGACCGAAGCCCGGGAGGTCGGGGGCCAGTGCGGCGCCGGGCCCTAGGAACGGACGCCACATCTCCGACGCGTTGGGAACTCCATGCAGGTGCAGCGTCGGGGTCCCGGGGCCCTCGACGGCGAGCCAGTGGACCGGCAGTCCCTCGATCTCGCCACTGTGCTCGGTGACCTCCCCCATCAGGGTCAGCGAGGATAGCGACGGGCCGGCCGCCGCCCCGGGGGTCCCACCGCCCAGCGCTGGTGTAAACGACTAGCGTGCCCCGCCTATGAGCCTGCTGTGCCTGGGAGAGGCGATCGTCGATCTCATCTGCCCGACCGCCCTGGCCAGAGGCGACCTCGACGACCTTCGGGGGGCGCGCTCGTTCGTCCCGCGGCTGGGAGGCACGATGGCCAACGTGGCGGTCGTGGCCGCCCGTCACGGAGCGGCCGTCAGCCTGGCCGGCGCGACCGCCGACGACCCGTGGGGTCGCTGGCTGCGGGCGGCGCTGTCGGAGGCCGGAGTGGGACTTGACCGCTTCGCCCTGGCGCCCGGCGCGATCACCACGGTGGCCTTCGTGCTCGTCGACGAGGCCGGCGAGCCGACCTACGTCGTGCACGGTGGCGCCCAGTCGGCTTCCCTGCCTGAGATCGCCGATCGGCTGCCCGCGGCGGTGCAGGGGTGCACCGCCCTGTGCGTGGGCTCGAACACCATGGTGGCCGAGCCCGAGCGCGAGCTGACCCTCGAGGCCCGTCGGCAGGCACTGGAGCTGGGTCGTCCGGTCATCTTCGACGCCAACGTGCGGATGCACCGCTGGCCGGGTCGCGGCCGGGTGGCGACGGTGGCCGGTGCGTGCGTGCCCGATTGCCTGCTGGTCAAGGCCAACCGCCTGGAGGCGGAGATCCTCACGGGCGAGCGCGACCCCGCCCGTGCGGCCGACAGCCTGCGCGCCGCCGGTGCGCAGAACGTGATCGTCACCCTCGGCGCCGAGGGAGCCCTGCTGCGGGGAGAGGTGAACGCCCAGGTGCCCGCCCACCCGGCCCAGGTGCGCAACACCGCGGGAGCGGGCGACGTGCTGCTCGGCGTGGTGCTAGCGCGCCTGGTGGACGCCGGGTTCTACCCCCCCGCCATCGCGGCGGCCCTGCCGGCGGCCGTCCAGGCGGCGGCGCGGGCGACCGAGGCCTGGGGGGCCACCGAGCGCCCGACGGCCTCATGACCACCGGTGCGTCCGCGGCGGCGCGACCCCGGGCGCCGCACGCCACCGGCGCCCACCCGCGTCGCGTCCGGGCGGTGCGCGAGCGCCTGGCCCGGACCTACGGGGTGCCGGCCGCGGCTCCTCACGGGCGCCCCGTCGACGAGCTGATCCTGACCGTGCTGTCTCAGAGCACCAACGACCGCAACCGCGACGTCGCCTTCCTGGCCCTGCGCCGGGCGATGTCCAGCTGGGAGCAGGTGCGCGACGCGCCGCCCGAGCGAGTCGAGGAGGCCATTCGCCCGGGTGGCATCTCGCGCGTGAAATCCGCGCGCATCCAGGCCATCCTGGCGGCAATCGGCGATCCGCTGGAGCTGGAGTGGCTGCGCGACGCACCCCCGGCGCAGGCACGCTCGTTCCTGTGCGCGCTGCCCGGGGTGGGGCGCAAGACGGCGGCGTGCGTGCTGCTGTTCGCCTTTGGGCGGCGCGAGGTGCCGGTGGACACCCATGTCGCGCGCGTCGGGCGGCGCCTGGGCCTGCTGCCCGAACGGGCCTCCTTCGACGAGCTGCACGACCGCATGCTCGAGCTGACCCCGCCGGGACGCGAGCTCGAGCTGCATATGAACCTCCTGCGCCACGGGCGCCGGACGTGCGTGGCGCGCGCCCCCCGCTGCGGTGAGTGTGTGCTGGCTGAGCTGTGCCCGAGTCGCCGCGGCTGACCTACCCGCGCGGCGCCACGGCGAAGGCGATCACCGCGTAATGCAGCGCGGCGGCGGCGATCACCAGCGCGTGGAAGACCTCGTGATAGCCGAACACCCCAGGCACCGGGTTGGGCCGTCCGAGCGCGTAGATGACCGCGCCGACGCTGTAGAGCAGGCCTCCCACGGCCAGCCCGATCAGTCCCAGCCCTCCGATCGCGCCGCCGATCTGCCCGAACGTGAGCACCGCCACCCAACCCAGGGCTACGTACACGGCCGCCACCAGCGGCTTGGGCGCGTCGATCCATACCAGCTTGAGCACGATCCCCGCCAGGGCGCCCCCCCACACCACGCACAGGACGACGGTCGAGAGCGTGCCATGCAGGGCCAGCACGGCGATGGGCGTGTAGCTGCCCGCGATCAGGACGAAGATCATCGAATGGTCGAGCCGGCGCATCCAGCGGCGAGCCGCCGGCGTCCAGGTGTGGCGGTGATACAGGGCGCTGGTGCCCAGCAGGCTCGAGACGGCGAAGGCGTAGATCGCGCAGGTGATGGTCGCCCGCGGGGTGCTGGCCGCGGCCACCAGCGCCACCCCGCACCCGAGCGAGACCAGGAAGGCCCACTGGTGGGAGACGCCCCGCAGTCTCGGCTTGTCGGTCACCGCATCGCTCGACCCGCCCGCGCGCGCGCCTGCCGGGGCGAGCGCTTGGCCCGGGCCCGCCGGCGCCGGGAGGCGCCTGGAGCGCTGGGCGGGCCCCCCCGCAGCAGCTCGCCCCACCGATCGGCGGTGACGTCCGCCGGCTCGGTGGACTCGATGAACTCCAGCAGCGTGTCGCAGAACAGGTGGGGCTCGTCGATGTGGGGCATGTGCCCCGAGGCCGGGAAGGTCACCAGCCGGCTGCCGGGCATCAGCTCGTGGGCGGTGCGGGCATGGTGGGCGGGGATGATGGGGTCACGCTCGCCCCACACCAGCAGCGTCGGCATCTCGGCGGCCAGATACAGCCGGTCGCTGGCGTCGACGCGCTGCCCGGTGGTCCCCACCACCGAGCGCAGCGTGTGCAGGAAGGCGCGCCGGGTCGGGGTGTCCGCCAGCGAGGCAAAGCCCCGCGCTACCTCCTCGAGGTCGGGCGCCGGTCGCCAGCCGAGCCGGCCCAGCGCTCCGCCCACCGACGTTCCGGCCACCGACAGCGGCCGAGAGACGGCCGACAGGAACAGGTCGGCGCCGGGCAGGCAGGCGGCCCGCAGCAGCAGGTTCACGTCGCGCCCCAGGCCGCCGCTGGACACGAGCACCAGGCGCTCGCAGCGCTCCGGGAACTGGTAGGCGAACTGCATCGCCACGCCGCCGCCCAGCGAATGCCCGACGATCGTGGCGCGTTCGTGGCCCAGGGCGACCAGCAGGTCGCGCAGGGTGCTGGCCAGCGAGCCCAGCGAGTAGTCCCCGACCGGCTTGTCGGACACCCCGTGACCCGGCAGGTCGGGGGCGATCGTGTTGAAGTCGCGCCCGAGCTGGCGCTGGGTCTCGGTCCACGTCTGCGCGCTGCCGGCGATCCCGTGGACGAGCAGGATCACCGGGCCCTCGCCCCCCTGGCGATAGCTGATGCGATGGCCGTGCAGGACGACCTCGCGGGTCTGGACCTGGGGTGGACGGCGAGCGCTCATGCGATCTTCACCCCCGAGATGGCGCGCGCGATGACCAGCCGCTGGATCTCCGAGGTGCCCTCGAAGATCGTGTAGATCTTGGCGTCGCGGTGCCAGCGCTCGACGGGGAACTCGCGCGTGTACCCGTTGCCACCGAGGATCTGGATCGCGCGCTCGGTGGCCCACACCGCCACTTCCCCGGCCTTGAGCTTGGACATCGAGCCCTCGGCGGCGGCGAACGGCTGGTTGTTGCGCCCCATCCACGAGGCGCGCCACACCAGCAGCCGGGCCGCGTCGATCTCCATCTTCATGTCGGCCAGGGCGAAGGCGATCGCCTGGTTCTCGATGATCGCACGCCCGAACTGCTTTCTCTCCTTGGCGTAGTCCAGCGCGTACTCATAGGCGGCCCGGGCAATGCCCAGCGCCTGCGCGCCGACGGTGGGACGGCTGACCTCGAAGGTGGCCATCGCCGCCTGCGATCGGGTGCGGGACTTGCCCTCGCGGGCCCGGGCCAGGCGCTCGTCGAGCTTGTCCTTTCCACCCAGCAGGCAGGAGCCCGGGACGCGGCAGTCGTCGAGGAACACATCGGCCGTGTGTGAGGCTCGCAGGCCGTGCTTCTTGACCTTGGTGCCCATCTGCAGGCCGGGGGTGCCGGGGGGTATGACGAAGGACGCCTGGCCGCGCGAGCCCAGCTCACGGTCGACGGAGGCGACGACCACGTGCACGTTGGCGATCCCGCCGTTGGTGGCCCAGGCCTTCTGGCCGTTGATCACCCACTCGTCGGCGGCCTCGTCGTACTTGGCCACCGTGCGCAGGGCCGAGACGTCCGAGCCGGCGTCGGGCTCGGACACGCAGAATGCTCCAACCTTGGGGTCCTCGACCGAGCCGTAGCACTGGGGCACCCACTCGCCCATCTGCTCCGGGGTGCCGTTGGCGAAGATCCCGGCGACCGCGAGCGTCGTGCCCATGATCGCCATCCCGATCCCGCCGTCGCCCCAGAACAGCTCCTCGTTGACCAGTGCCAGCGTCAGCCCGGTGGGGTCGGCGTAGAACTGGGCCAGCGACTCGAAGCCGTAGAGGCCGATCTTGGCCGCCTCCTGGATCACCGGCCACGGTGTCTCCTCGCGCTCGTCCCATTCCGCCGCGGCGGGACGCACGACGCCCTCGGCGAAGCCATGGACCCATTCGCGAATGTCCTTCTGGTCCTCAGACAGACCCATCGAGAAGGCGACCTCCCCGCCGGGGGTCGACAGATCGACCCCCGCGGCCTCGGCGGTGGCCTGAGCGGCCTGCTCGGCGGAGCTGTCGGGCTGGGTGCTGGTGGCCATGGGGATCGGTCCTTTCTGGTTTACGGGGAAGGGGATTGGTCGGGGTCGTCGCGTCGGTCACGCCGGCGGTCATACAGGCGACCCGCGGTCAACAGCCCGACGAGCACGAGGAAGGGAACGGCGAAGACCAGGCTGCTCCACCAATGCCCGAAGTGGGCCAGGATCACGCCGAGGACCACGGGGATCAGTCTTCCACAGTTGCGGCGGGGGCCGCCCACGACACCGGTCCGCTCGGCGCCCGGGACCTCATGTGACACGGCAGTAAAAATCTGCCATACTGCCACTAAGATTTTGCTGCACCTGGCGCCCGGGGCCTCCCCGCCGTCAGCCCCTTTTCCCCTTATTTACAAGGCTTTTTCTCAAAAGGAGCACACCAGAATGGGTAAGACAATCGGAATCGACCTCGGCACCACGAACTCGTGCATGGCCGTCCTGGAAGGCGGCGAGCCGACGGTCATCGAGAACGCCGAGGGGGGGCGCACCACGCCTTCGGTGGTCGCCTTCACCGCCTCGGGCGAACGCCCCGTGGGCACCGTGGCCAAGCGCCAGGCCGTCACCAACCCCCAGAACACCGTCTTCTCGATCAAGCGCTTCATGGGCCGCAAGGAGGCCGAGGTGCGCGAAGAGGAGTCGATCGTCCCCTACAAGGTCGTATCCGGCCCCAACGGCGACGCCCGCGTAGAGGCCGGCGGCAAGCAGCACTCCCCCCCGGAGGTCTCGGCCATGATCCTGCAGAAGCTCAAGGCCGACGCCGAGGCCTACCTGGGCGAGACCGTCGACTCGGCGGTCATCACCGTCCCGGCCTACTTCAACGACGACCAGCGTCAGGCCACCAAGGACGCCGGCAAGATCGCCGGACTGGACGTCAAGCGCATCATCAACGAGCCCACCGCGGCCTCGCTGGCCTACGGCCTGGACAAGGAGACCGACCAGACCATCCTGGTCTTCGACCTCGGCGGCGGCACCTTCGACGTGTCGGTGCTCGAGATCGGCGACGGCGTGTTCGAGGTCAAGTCCACCGCCGGCGACAACCACCTGGGCGGCGACAACTTCGACAAGGCGATCGTCGACTGGCTGGCCGCCGAGTTCAAGCGCGACCAGGGCATCGACCTCAAGGCCGATCCGATGGCCCTGCAGCGTCTCTACGAGGCCGCCGAGAAGGCCAAGATCGAGCTCTCCACCACCCAGGAGACCCAGATCAACCTGCCCTTCATCACCGCCGACTCAAGCGGGCCCAAGCACCTGGACATGCGCTTCACGCGGGCCAAGCTGACCGAGCTGACCTCGGACCTGCTGGACCGCGTAGTGGCCCCCGTGCGCCAGGCGCTCGACGACGCCAAGGACAAGGGCGCGGCCAAGATCGACCACGTGGTCCTGGTAGGCGGTATGACGCGCATGCCCGCCGTGCAGGAGAAGGTCTCCGAGCTCACCGGCTCCGAGCCCCACCGCGGGGTCAACCCCGATGAGGTCGTGGCCGTCGGCGCCGCCATCCAGGCCGGTGTGCTGGCCGGCGACGTCAAGGACGTGCTGCTGCTCGACGTGACCCCGCTGACGTTGGGCATCGAGACCAAGGGCGGCGTGATGACGCGCCTGATCGAGCGCAACACCACCATCCCCACCCGCAAATCCGAGATCTTCTCCACGGCCGAGGACAACCAGCCGTCGGTGGAGATCCACGTCCTGCAGGGCGAGCGCGAGATGGCGGCCTACAACAAGTCGCTGGGCAAGTTCCAGCTCACCGGCATCCCCCCCGCGCCGCGCGGGATCCCCCAGGTCGAGGTCGGCTTCGACATCGACGCCAACGGGATCCTGAGCGTGTCGGCCAAGGACCTCGGCACCGGCAAGGAGCAGAAGATCGAGATCAAGGCCGGCTCCGGGCTGTCGGAGGAGGAGATCAAGAACATGGTCTCTGACGCCGAGAGTCACGCCGACGAGGACCGCAAGGCGCGCGAGCTGGCCGAGGCCCGCAACAACGGCGAGAACGCCGCCTACCAGGCGGAGCGCCAGCTCAAGGACCTCGGCGAGTCGGTGGACGCCTCCTCCAAGGAGGAGATCGAGACCGCGATCAAGGCGGTGCGCGAGGCCCTGACCTCCGAGGACGCGGCCGAGATCAACGCCAAGACCGAGACCCTCCAGAGCGCGTTCCACAAGGTGTCCGAGGCCATGTACGAGAAGGCCCAGGCCGCCAGCGCCGCCAACGGCGCGGCCAGCGACGCCTCGGCCGACGGGCACGCGGGTGCCCCGCACGCCCACGGCGAGGAGGACGTCGTCGACGCCGAGGTGGTCGAGGAGCCCAAGAAGTGAGCTCCACGGGTCCTGACAAGAAAGAGGGGGCTGACGCCCCTGTCGTGGACGACGAGGTGGTTGAGCCCTCGTCCGCAGCCGCCGACGCAAGCCCGCAAGAGGGGCTTGCGTCTTCGGCTGCCGCCGATGGCTCGCCGGACCCGTCGCAGGACTCGGGCGAGGAGACAGATCCGCTCCTAGACGCCGAGGCGCGCTGTGAGGAGTATCTGGCGCTGGCGCAGCGCACGCAGGCGGACTTTGAGAACTACCGCAAGCGGATGGCGCGCGAGGTGGGGGCCTCGGAGGCCCGCGGCGTGACCAAGCTGGCCAAGGAGCTGCTGCCGGCGCTGGACAACCTGCAACGCGCCCTCGCCGCCGCGGGGGCAGGCGTCGATGGCGAGCGTGCAGGCGCCGAGCCCGCGGGGGCGGGCGCCGAGCCCGAGCCCGACCCGGCCGCCGACACCGAGGCCAGCCTGGCGCGGGGGATCGCCCTGGTCCAGGCCGAGCTGATGGCGGCGCTGGGGCGCCTGGGCATTCAGCCCGTGAGCCCGCTCGGTGAGCCCTTCGACCCCAACCAGCATGAGGCGATGGCCCAGCAGCCCGTCGACGGCGCCCCGAGCGGCACCGTGGCCGAGGTCTACCAGCCCGGCTATCGCCTCGGTGAGACGATCATCCGGCCCGCCCGCGTGCTGGTGGCCGCCTGAGGAGACGCCGATGGCCAACCAGGACTACTACCGGGCGCTGGGGGTCGACAAGAAGGCCTCCGCGGCGGACATCAAGAAGGCCTACCGCCAGCTCGCGCGTCGCTATCACCCCGACCGCAACCCGGGAGACAAGGCGGCCGAGGAGCGCTTCAAGGAGATCTCCGAGGCTCACGACGTGCTCTCGGATCCCGAGAAGCGCAAGCAGTACGACCGCGGTAGCGGCCCCTTCGCTCGACCGGGCCCGGGGGGTGGCTTCGCCCCCGGCGGCTTTGACGTGGGGGGCTTCGGCGACATCCTGTCCAACCTGTTCGGCGGGGGCGCCGGTGCCGGCGGGGCCGGCGCGGGTCCCCATAGCGCGGGGCCACGGGCCCAGCGCGGGCGTGATCTGGAGGCCGACGTCTCCATCTCCTTTGAGCAGGCGATCGAGGGCGCTCAGGTGTCGCTGTCGGTGCCGACCGCCACCCGCTGCACCACCTGCCACGGCACGGGCGCCAAGCCGGGCACCAGCCCCACGGTGTGCCCCCGCTGCCAGGGACGCGGGATGGAGTCCCAGGGCCAGGGCATGTTCTCGATCTCCAGCCCGTGTGGTCGCTGCGGAGGGGCGGGCACCGTGATCGAGGATCCGTGCGCGGCCTGCCGGGGCACCGGGGCCACGCGCACCGTCAAGCGCTACGGCGTCAACGTGCCCGCCGGAGTGCGCGAGGGCAGCCGCATCCGTCTGGCCGGCAAGGGCGAGGCCGGCCTGAACGGGGGTCCCAGCGGCGACCTCTACGTGGTTTGCCACGTGCCCGAGTCACCGGTGTTCAAGCGCAAGGGCGAGCACCTCGAGGTCGAGGTGCCCCTGACCGTGCCCGAGGCGCTCGGCGGCGCCGAGATCGAGGTGCCCACCCTGCGCGGGAAAAAGACGCTGCGCGTCGCCGCCGGTACCCAGCCCGGCAGCGTGCAGCGCCTGCGGGGCGAGGGCGCGCCGCGCCTGCGCGGGGAGGGGCGCGGGGACCTGCACTACCGCTTCACCCTGGAGATGCCCAACAAGCTCTCACGCGAGCAGCGCGCCGCGGTCGAGGGCCTGTCCGCCGCCTTCAACGGCAACCCCCGCGAGCGGCTGTTCGCCGCCGCGGGTCAGAGCACCGCGTCCAGCCAGGGGAAGGGGTCCTGATGGCCAGTCGTCGCCGCCAGCGCATCGAGGTGTCCATCGATCGCGGCGTGTTCATGATCTCGGTGGCCGCCGAGCTGGCTGACATGCACCCCCAGA
>DASYID010000136.1:0-6436 GCA_036252775.1 Solirubrobacteraceae bacterium | reverse complement strand
GAGCGCAGCGCCGGCCACAAGCACGTCGAGCACCAGCCGGGCGATCGCGGTCCCGAGCACCGAACCGAGCACATCCGGACCGCTGTAGCGCGCCAGCGTAGATCCGGAGCTGGCCTGGACTCCGAGCGTATCCAGGACGTGAGGACCGAAGATGGGCAGCGTGACCGCCACTACCGCCAGCCCCGCGACCAGCGCCGCCACAAGCGCCCGGCGGGGACGCTCGGCTCCCAGGATCAGAAAGGGCGCAGCCACAGCCCCGGAGGCCTTCAGACCGCCGGCGACCACGGCCAGTGCCCCGGCCGCCACCGACCGGCCTTCTGAGCCCATCGGGGAGCCCGCGGCTGGGTCTCTCGGGCCTGAGACGGCCAGCACCCCCCCGCAGACGGTGGCCATCACCAGCAGATCGTTGTGGGCGCCCCCGACGCCGTAGACGAGCAGCAGCGGGTTGAGCCCGACGACCGTTGCCGCGCGGCTCGACGAGCGGCCCGATCGACTCGCGGCCCGAGCCAGCAGCGCGACCCCGGTCAGACTGGCGCTGGCGGTGAACGCCTTGATCGTCCACAGCTCATCGGTGTGCTCGAGCGCGCCGAGCGGATAGGAAAGCAGCGTGAACAGCGGTCCGTAGGGACTGGTGAGGTGCTGCCAGTAGACCAGCGAGACGATCGGGTCAGGGGCGATCGAGATCGGAGGGCTCAGATAGGGATTGCGCCCGTGCAGAAACCCCTCCCGGGCGTAGGCGAGGTAGTGAAAGACGTCGGAGGACAGAATCGGGGGGGCCAGGGCGAACGCCAGGTGCACGAGGATGACCGTCCCCATCACCCAGCGCAGGGGCAGGTCCCCAGAGCACCGCACGGCCAGGGCGTAGGCCAGGGTCATGGCCAGTAGGGCCCAGCCGAAGCGGTTGACGGTCAGGTCTGAGCCCAGGCCCGCCAGGGGGCCGGCCACCCAGTCGGGCTCCTCGGATGACCCGGTGTCCACGATCGTCGATCCCGCCGCGGCGCCGACGGCCAGCCACGCACCGAGCGTGGCGATGCCCGCCAGGGCCGCCGGGCCGATCCACGTCGTGCCTCGACGCCGGACGGTGCGCCACGTCCTCCCCGGGCGTCCAGGGCCACTGGCCGCGGCCACGGTCATGCGCTGCATCCTGACGCACCGAGGGCCTCCCACGGAAGGCCCTCGGTGCTCTGTCTGGCCCGCCGATGGCGGGCACAGCTCAGCGCGTGGCCCAGATAGCTCCGGTGTCGCCGAAGCCAAGCGCCTGCTTGGTGGCCGCGGTCAGGTCATAGTCGCGGCCACCCACGTAGGGCCCACGGTCGATGACCCGCGCTACCACGGTTCGACCGCGGTAGCTCAGGCGCACACGCGTGCCGCAGGGCAGCGTCCTGTGCGCCACGCCCAGCGTACCCGGGCCGTGTCGCCCGCTGCACGCCACGCTGCCGCTCGCGTCATACCAGGAGGCGCCGACTACGTGGTAGACGTTGAGCGCGCCGAGGTTCCGCCGCGACGGAGCGTTGAGGCGATCGCCCTTGAAGCGCACCCGCACGGGCTGGCTGCCGATCTGACTTGGGCTGTAGCGCACGCGATAGGCGCCGCCCAGGCGGGTACGCGCCTGGGCCACCGGCCGCCAGATGTGTCCGCGCAGCACCTCGAGGCTGACGAAGCGTCCGGGCTGGCCCGGGAGGATGACCCCGGCGACCGTCACGGGCCGGCCGGCCAGCACGTCCAGATGACCGTGAACCGCGACCATCGCCGCGCCTACTGCGACCGGCTGCTCGGTGCTGGTGGCCACGGGCGCCACGGCGCCCGCGCCGACCCCGGCCGTCCGGGCCTGGGCGGGTTCGGACGGGCCCGCCAGCACCGTGCGCAGGCGTCCGGAGCGATCCAGGCTGGCGGTCAGCCGGTACGTACCGCCGCGTGCCGTGCGGGTGCTGGCGACGGTCCGCCAGGGACGGCCGGGTGCGCGGAACTGAAGCGACACGGCCACGCCGGACTGACCGCTGGCGATCCTTCCCGCGGCCGAGACCCGCTGGTGGAAGCGCAGCGGTCCCGAGGGGACGGTCAGCGTGAGGTGGCCCGTAGAGGCCGAGGGGCCGGCGTCAGCGCCGGCTGCCAGAGGCGAGCCGGCGGTTAGCGCGTAGGCCGCGCACAGCACTCCGGCGGCCGCGCAGACGCGCGGCGAGCGCAGGGTCGTCAATGCCCACATGAAGGGGTCCTCCTTGTCTTGCGCCGCCTACGGGGTTAGCTGTCGGGCTCGCGGCGGCCGGTCCTCCGTGATGGCACGGGCCGGTCGTCGCTACGACCGCATCAGCGGCCGATTCGCCCCATCCGCCTCACCCTTGGCTTCTCGGGTGCGGCGGCGGTGGGTCCCCCGCTCGTCCGGGCGTTCATGCCAGACGACTCGGCAGGTCGAACAACTGTTCGCAGGGTACTCGCGAACCTCCTGCCCTCTGTGACGAGCGTCACAGAGGCCCCGACCGGCGTGCGGCCCCGTTGACGCCCGAGGCCCAGCCGGGGAGAATCGAACGGTGCCTGGGCCCGATCGCCTGACCGCGCTGGATACGACGTACCTTCAGTCCCCGGCGTTGGCGCCGCTGGCCGATGTCGACCCCATGACGGGCCTGGGGCCCACCGAAGGCCTCCCCGTAGCGCCGGCCAGCGGGCCCAGGGCCTGACGGCGGCGGTGCGTATGCGTGCGGTGGCCGCGACGGCGCTCGCTGTCGCCCTGGGACTCGGCGCCATCGCCGGCCTGGTGTCGGTGCTGGGGTCGCGGGATCGATCGACGTTCGGATCGAGCGCCGGACCCGGGCAGGTCTACCGTGATCAGGGCGCCGCCCACCTGAGCATCGGCAGCCGCCCCGCCCAGGCCTACAGCTCCAGCCCCCCCACCAGCGGTCCCCATGTGGCAGTGACGCTGACCGGCGACGGCCGCAGGTTGAGCGACGACGAGATCCTGAGCGCACTGGAGACCGGCAACGTGGTCCTGGTCTACCGGCCCGCCGCGATGCAGCGCGCCCTGAGGAGCCTGGCGGCATCGCTGGGCGCCTCCTTCAGCCCTGCCCTGGCGGCCAGCGGCCAGGCCGTGGTCCTCGATCACGACCCCCGGGCCCCGAGGGACCTGCTGGCGGCCAGCTGGCGCCACCTCCAGCCCGCCGCCTCACCGACCGATCCGGCGCTGAGGTCGTTCATCGAGTTCTGGGTCGGCCGAGGCGCGCCGCGATAATCGGCGCATGAGCCTCGATCAGCTGCGTGTCTCGCTGCACCAGATCAATACCACCGTGGGCGACTTGGCCGGCAACGAGCAGCTGATCGCCGACGGCCTGGCCGCGGCCCGGCAGGCGGGGGCGCACATCGCCCTGTTCCCGGAGTTGGCTCTCAGCGGCTATCCACCCGAGGATCTGCTGCTCAAGGAGCACTTCCTGCGCGACGTCCGCGCCGCGCTCACCCGTCTGGCCCAGCGGACGGCCGGACTGGTGGCGGTGGTGGGCTTCCCCGAACGGGCCGATGACGTCTACAACTCCGCCGGCATCCTCGCGGAGGGTCAGCTGGCAGCGGTCTACCGCAAGGTCTATCTGCCCAACTACGGGGTGTTTGACGAGCAGCGCTACTTTCAGTCCGGTGCCGGGGGTGGCCTGTTCTCGCTCGACGAAACCGACGTGGGCATCACCATCTGTGAGGACATATGGGAGCCGGGGCCGCCGGCCGCCGACGAGGCGGCCGCCGGGGCCGCCCTGATCCTGAACCTGTCGGCCTCCCCCTACCACGCCGGCAAGGGGGCCGAGCGCGAGCGTATGGTGGCCCAGCGGGCGCGCGACAGCCTCGCCGCGTTCGCGTTCTGCAACCTGGTGGGCGGCCAAGACGAGCTGCTCTTCGACGGGCACTCCTTCGTCGTCGACCACACCGGCAGCGTGCTGGCTCGCGCCACCCAGTTCACCGAACAGCTGCTGGTGTGCGACATCGATCTGGGGGCGGCGCGAGCCGCCCGCCTGCGGGAGTCCGGCCACCGCCCCGCCGTTCGCCGCAGTTCGCCGTCGGCCACCCGGCTCGCCGCCCTGAGTGCGCCGGCCGGCTCGGGATCATCCACCGAGGCCCTCTCCCCCTCGCTGGCCGAGTCGCTAGCCGATGAGGCACAGGAGGTCTATGGCGCCCTGGTCCTCGGCCTGCGCGACTATGTACACAAGAACGGCTTCTCCCACGTGGTGCTCGGGCTCTCGGGGGGCATCGATTCGGCGCTGGTCGCCTGCCTGGCTGTCGATGCCCTCGGATCCGGGCGCGTCACGGTGGCCATCATGCCCTCGCCCTACTCCTCGGCCGACACGCAGGACGATGCGCGCGAGCTCGCCCGCCGCCTGGGCATCTCGGCCCTGGAGCTGGAGATCGGAGAAACCATGCGCTCCTACTCAGACGCGCTGGCCGAGCCCTTCGCCGGTCAGACCGAGGACCTGACCGAGGAGAACATCCAGGCCCGCATCCGGGGCAACCTGCTGATGGCCCTGTCCAACAAGTTCGGCTGGCTGGTCCTCACCACCGGCAACAAGTCGGAGATGTCGGTCGGCTACTCGACGCTCTACGGGGACTCGGCGGGAGGCTTTGCCGTCATCAAGGATTGCCCCAAGACGCTCGTCTACCGACTGGCCGAGTACCGCAACGCCCAGCCCGGCGACGGCGGTCCGATCCCCCACTCGATCATCGACCGGGCACCCTCGGCCGAGCTGCGCCCCGATCAACGCGACGAGGACTCGCTGCCGCCCTATGCCCTTCTCGACGAGATCCTCACGGGGTACGTCGAGGAGGATCTCGGCACCGAGCAGCTGGTGGCCCGCGGACTGCCCGAGGCCGAGGTTCAGCGCATAATCAGGCTGGTCGACCAGGCTGAGTACAAGCGCCGGCAGGCCCCGCCGGGGATCAAGATCTCCCGCCGTGCCCTGGGCCGCGACCGTCGGATGCCGATCACCAACCGCTACCGCGGCTGATCGGGCGCCGGGCGCACGGCAATCGTCATCCGCGTCACCGCGCACAGCCGGCCAGCGTCGTCGGTGATCTCCACGTCCCACAGCCAGGTCGTGCGGCCGCGATGGCGGCGCTTGGCGTGGGCATGGACCGTTCCCTCCGTGATCGGGCGCAGGAAGCTGGTCTGGTTGGCCAGGCCCATTGCCGCCTGGCCCTCGGGGGCAACAGCCAGATAGGTCGCCATCGAGGCGACCGACTCCGCGATCGCGGCATAGAGCCCACCATGGACCAGGCCCATCGGCTGCTTGACGCGCTCGGAAACCGGGACCTGCGCCCGCACGTGCTCGTCTGAGTAGTCGAGTATCTGCAGGCCGTAGAGGGCATCGAAGCCCACGGTCGCGGGCTGGGGAGAGGGGTCAGGCATGGCGCAGCCACCCTATCGGCGGGCACCTGCGGCCGGTCGCTTGGCTAGCCTACGCGGCGCGTGGCCTCCCTCGACACCCTCCCACCCGACCAGCGCGCTGTTCTGTCCTTGATCCTCAAGCAGGACAGGACCTACTCAGAGATCGCCCAGGTTCTGCGCATCGACGAGGACACGGTGCGCTCGCGAGCCCACGCGGCCTTGGCCGCCCTGGGCCCCCGCGCTACGCCCCTGACGGGCGAGCGCCAGTCTGAGCTGGCTGACTTCCTGCTCAGCCAGCAGCCCGCCTCGGCGCGAGCCGCCGCCCGGGCGCACCTGGAGCGCTCAGCCTCGGCCCGCGCCTGGGCGCGCGTGGTCGCCTCGGAGCTGCGACCGCTGGCCGGCGATGCGCTGCCCGACATTCCCACCGAGGGGGCCGAGATGGACGAGGCCTTCGATGCCCTGCAGGCGCGCACCGCCGTGCGCGCGGATGCTGCGCGCAGCTCGCGCCTGGGCGGCATTCTGCTGCTGACCGGCCTGGGGATCCTGATTGCGGTCGTGCTGATCCTGGTGCTCAGCGGCGGCTCGAGCAACAAGAGCGACAACGCGGTGGCGCCCACGCCGTCCCCCGCCTCCACGCAGGGCGCCTCCACCACCTCCACCCAGCCCCAGATCATCGGTCAGGTCAACCTCGCGCCTCCCCACGGTGGCAAGGCACTGGGGGTCGCCAACCTCTTGGCCCAGGGCGGTCAGCGCGCACTGGCCATCCAGGCGCAGGGGATGACGCCCTCGACGTCACGCTCCTTCTACGCGGTGTGGCTCTACAACTCGGCGTCAGACAGCCAGCGCCTCGGCTTCGCCCCCCCGGTGGCCAAGAACGGTCGTCTGCAAGCGGTTGCTGGCCTGCCGGCCAGCGCCTCGCGCTTTCACCAGCTGATCATCACGCGCGAGAGCGCCCGCCAGCCTTCACAGCCCGGCCCGATCGTGCTCGGCGGGGCGCTGTCCATCCCGGCCGCCTGAACGCGACCCCGCCCGCAGGCGCCTGTCCGCCCGCAGCGCCTGTCCGGCCCGCAGGCGCCTGTCCGGCCC
>DASYID010000135.1:0-9322 GCA_036252775.1 Solirubrobacteraceae bacterium | reverse complement strand
GCCATGCTGACCGCCCGGGGCGCGCGCAGCGGACAGCCCCGCAGCACACCCGTCCTGTACTTCTCTGACGCCGACGATGTGGTGCTGATCGCGTCGAGCTTTGGCCGCGAACGCCATCCCGCCTGGTACCACAACCTTCGTGCCCATCCGGACGCGAGCCTGCGGGTGGGTCGCCACCACGGGCACTACCGCGCTCGCGAGGCCGAGGGGGAGCAGCGCGAGCGCCTGTGGAGCCTGGCCAACCGTGTCTATCCCGGCTTCGACGACTACCAGCGCCGGGCCAGCCACCGGCGCATCCCCGTCGTCGTCCTGTCGCCCGTGGGCACCTCGTCCTCCGCCCACGCCGGCTGAGAGCAGGAAGTGATGGAGTATCAGGAGATTCGCTACGAGGTGTCAGATCGGGTGCTGACCATCACCCTGAACCGCCCCGAGCGACTGAACGCGTTCACCGCCACGATGGGACGCGAGCTGATCGCCGCCTTTGACCAGGCCGACGGCGATGACGAGGTCCGGGTGGTGATCGTCACCGGTGAGGGGCGGGGGTTCTGCGCCGGGGCGGACCTCGGCGCCGGGGGCGCGACCTTTGACTGGCGCGACCGCGAGCGCTTTGATGGGGTCCCGCGCGACGGGGGCGGCCAGGTGGCCCTGCGCATCTTTGCCTCCACTAAGCCCGTCATCGCGGCCATCAACGGCCCCGCGGTCGGCGTTGGGATCACCATGACGCTGCCCATGGACATCCGTCTGGTGGCCCAGGAGGCCCGTATGGGGTTCGTGTTCGCCCGCCGCGGGATCGTGCCCGAGGCCTGCTCGAGCTGGTTCTTGCCGCGCCTGGTAGGCATCAGCCAGGCGATGGAGTGGGTGGCCACGGGTCGAGTGTTCGACGCCCAGGAAGCACTGGCTGGGGGACTGGTGCGCAGCGTGCACCCGGCCACCGAGCTGCTGAGCAGCGCTCGCGAGCTGGCCCGGGAGATCGCCGAGAACACGGCCCCGGTGTCCGTGGCCCTGGGGCGTCGGCTGCTGTGGTCGATGCTCGGCGCCGAGCATCCGATGAGCGCCCACCGCGCCGACTCGCGCGCCATGTTCTCCCGGGGCCAGTCTGCCGACGCGCGCGAGGGGGTTACCTCGTTTCTGGAGAAACGTCCGGCGCAGTTTGTCGACCGTGTGAGCGACGGCCTGCCCGAGCTGTTTCCCGGCCAGCAGGACCCGGACTTCGCCTAGGGCTCGGCCGTGGCCGTGAGGGCGCGCCGGACGTTGCGCCCCGCCCGGTAGGCCCTCAGCGCCATCCGCGCTCGACCGAGCTCGGAGGCCGACGCGTTGGGGCCCACCGGCGGCGGAGTGTGGCCGGCACCGTAGACGCTGTGCCAGAGGATCCGATCCGACAGGCTCTGGGGCACCGCATCGACGAGGTTCCAGGGAAGGCGGCGCGACAGTTGGGCGTCGGCGGCCTGGGCGGAGTTGACCTCGGTCAGCGACTGCTCGGGTTGGATCGCGCGGTAGCGCGTGCCCTCCACGTTGGGGTGTTCGGTGCCGGAGATGAACGCGTCATAGAGCGGCGTGGCCAGGGCGTCGAACAGGCTCAGGGGTCGCAGCCCGGCCATCAGCTCCGCCGTGTGCAGGAACGAGTACTGGTCATAGCGCGTGGACACGACCGCCCCCCGCCGCGCCCAGGGGCTGATCACGTACGCCGGGATGCGGTGGGCGTCGATGTGGTCCGAGCCGCCCTGGCTGTCGTCCTCGACCACGAAGATCGCCGAGTCCGCCCACACCGGCGACTGGCTGATCGTCTCCACCAGCTGGCCGAGGGCCAGGTCGTTGTCAGCGACCTGGGCCTTGGGGGTGTACACGCCGGGGTCGGTGCCGTTGGTGTGGTCGTTGAACAGGATCATGTAGGTGAACGTGGGCACGGTCGCGCTCGCCACCTGCTGAGAGAACACGGGCGTGAAGGAGTCCATCCGGCTCTGCGCCGCCGGGGGACCCGCGGTAGCTCCCACGCGACCGCTGTCGGTGGTGCAGCGGACCGAGTTGGGTGTCCCGGGTGGGGTGGGGACGGCCGGCTCGCAGCTGCCGAAGATCTGGGAGGGGTAGCGCGGATCGGTGCCCTGAAAGGACGCGTCATAGGTGGGTCGGCCGTCGTTGGAGAACGGCTGGTTGCCCGCCCCGAGCTCGCCGAAGTTGTGAAAGCTCACGCTCTGGCGCGCGAGCTGGTCGAAGATGAAGCCGTTGGGCGGCACGCCGATGGCAAAGATGTCGGGATTGCCGCGCTTGGAGCGGCTGGCCTCGACGTACTTGATCGTGTAGTCGGTCGGGTTGGCCCCCGAGGTGACCTTGTGGCCGTCGGTCGAGTTCTCCGAGTTGGCCATCACGTTGTCCAGCAGGGAGAAGGAGCGCGTCAGGGCGTGGGCGTTGGGGGTGACGCCGCCCGCCGGTCCCCGGACACCGTTGTCGTCGAAGAGCTCGAGGCCCGGGGCCCCCGCCCCGCGCGGGTCAGAGCCGAAGATCTGGTCGTAGGTGCGGTTCTCCTTGACCACGTAGAAGACATGCTTGATCTGCTGGCTGGGCCCGCCGTCGGGTCCCACCACCGGGCTGCCCGGAGGCGCGGGACGGGCGTTGGTGGGAGCAATCTGCCGGTCGGCCGCCGGCGTCATGGCTCGCAGGCCGCGGTCGCTGGGCGTGGCCAGGATTCCCGCGCGGCCGATCAGCTTCTCCTTGATGCCCACCCCATCGTCGTTGGGGCCGGTGCCGTACCCCCGGGCCGTCAGCCACACCAGCCGGCGGCCGTCGGCGCTGATCGAGACGTCGCTCGGATACCAGGCGGTGGGCAGCCGGCCGATCACCTGAAAGGCCGGCAGCCCGGGTATCTGGCCGGCGGGGGGGCAGAGCACCAGCCGGGGTAGAGCTCGCCTCGCCCGGCGCAGCGAGCGAGCCAGGCGTCGGTCGGCGGCCCGGTGGCGGCGGTGATGGCGGTGACGCCGGCGGGCGACGGCGCGGTCGTGAACCGCGTAGGCCCGCAGCACCGCGAGGCCGAAGCGGCGGTCCTGCGCTGCGGTTGGGCCCGCGCACGCCGGGACCGGCTGGCCACGCAGCAGCCGGGCGGCCAGCAGCCGGCGCCGGGCGCGCGTCACGGGCCGGCGGGGACGCGTGGTCAGCCGCCGGTAGCGTTTGATGGCGACGGGTGAGCGAACGCGCAGGAATCGCCGCGCCCGGGGAGCGACGCGCGGGCGGGCCGTGAGGGAGATGCCTACTAGAGCGTCCTCATCGGACAACGCGGCATACAGGGTCGTTCCGTCGGGCGTGACCGCCACGGCCACCGGGGCGCTGCCACCGGCCTGGGGCCGGCCCACACCGATCAGCCGCTCGAGCGTCAGATGCCTGGTGTCGAGCACCGCCACGGTGTCGCGGTTGGTGACGGCGACGTAGGCGCGGTCGGCCACGGGATCGACGGTGATCCCCTCGGCGTGGGCGTAGCGGTCACCGCTGGTCCCGCCCACCCCGATGGTGGCCACCGGCGCTCCGCCGGGCAGGTCGATCACCGACACCGTCCCGTCGTACTCGTTGCTGACATAGGCGCGTGGACGTCGCGGGTCCATGGCCACCGCGTAGGGGTATCGCCCGACCGGTGCCAGCGTCACGTGGCGTGAGGCCAGGTCCACGATCGCCGCCTGGTCGGCCTGGGTGAGCGCCACCACCAGCAGGCGGCCGTCGCCGCTGATCGCCAGGCCCTGGGGCCAGGGGTTGACCTTGGATGCCGGCGGCAGCTCGTCGGCCGCTGCCTGCCCGTCCCGGGTCCCACCCAGCGCGATCGGCTCGCCCTCGGTGGCACGGCCGGTGTGGGGGTCGACGGTGTAGGTGTGCACGACCGCACCGTTGACCCCCTTGCTGGCCGGGTCTGGCTTGGCGTCGGGCGGCTCGCCTGACACGAACGCCCGGCGCCCGTCGCGGCTGAGGGCGACGCCGACGAAGCCGCCCGGGATCGGCAGGCGCTGCAGCTCGCGGGCGGTGGCGACCTCGACGATGTGCACCCAGGTCAGCCCGCGTCCACTGTCCACCGCCCAGTAGAAGCGCCCGTCGGGGCTGATCGCTCCCCCGGTGGGAAAGGGCCCCAGGGCCACCTGGCGTCCGGCCGGCGACAGCAGGCGGCCGAGGGGGGTCAGTCCGGTGTCTCGTCCGACTCGTTCGGGCGCGCCGGCGGCCGGCGTCGCCCCCAGCGCGATCAGGGCCAGCGCGAGGGCGGACGCGGCGCGGGGCACCGGCCGAAGGTATCACCGCCCCTGGGGCGCGCGGGCCGGGTGGGGCCGGTGCGAGGACCGGGCGGGGGTCACGCTCAGAAGAACAGCGAGATCTGAAGCGGCCCCGACGGGAACGCGGTGCCGGTGAAGGAGTAGGACCGGAAGGAGTGGCCGTGATAGGAGACCTCGCCGTCGGGAGGCGGACTCCTGGGGCCCGGGTGCAGCGTCCCCATCACCCGCTGGCCGTCGCGGTAGAGCACCACCTTGGCGCCGGTGAAGCGGTGCACGAGCTTGACGTAGCCGGCGTCGTCCTGGACCGCGATCACGGCGACGCCGATCTGGCGACCTCCGCGGCGGATGGGAACCGACACCGGGGCGAGCACGGCGGGGCCGCCGACATCGACCAGCGGCCTGCCGCCCCGCAGCACACGAACCCGCACGACGTGCAGATGGGTGGTGAAGAAGGCGATGATCGACGCACGCGCCTCGGCTCGATCGCCGCGGGCGATGGCGCGCGAGAAGCGCCGGGAAGCGGAGACGTGGCGGACCGCGGCTTGCACGGCGGAGCCCGACAGCTCGCCTTGATAGATGCGCCGGGCCACCATGCCGAGCACGAGCGCGCGGGTCTCCTGGGTGCTGGCGCCGCAAGGGCCGCCGGACGACGGGACCAGCATGGAGATGTCGATCGGGCCCGAGGGGTACAGCGTGGCGGCGAGCGTCAAGGCGCGGAAGCGTTGTCCGTGCCAGGTCAGCGGCCCGGACGCGGCCAGGCGGGTGGGACCGCCGGCGGCCGGGTCCGGCATCAGACGACCACCGGCGTAGATCCCCACCGGCACGCCGGTCAGCGCGCGGGCCAGCGACAGGAAGCTGTGGGTGCCCTGGACGGCGAGGATGAAGCGTCCCACCACACGCCCGGAGGGGCCGCGCAGGTCACCCGAGGACGGGCCCAGTGCCTGGCCCGAGCCCACCTCCACGAACAGGCGCCCTGCGCGCAGGATGCGGATGCGCAGGATCTGCCCCTTGAGCAGACGATTGAGGGCGAGGCGGGTGGCCGCCCGGTCGCCGCGACCGACGGCGCGGGTCAGGGGGGCTGAGCCCTGCACGCGCTTGATCGCCTCCCCGACGTTCGAACCAGCCGCCGACGCGCTGTAGAGGCGCCCGAGGACGGTTCCCAGCGCGCCAGCCGCGGTCTGGGCGCAGCCGGCCTGGCCGCCCGGAGCGGCGGCGTCTCCGGACGGGGAGGCGCAGCCACCGAGCGAGCCGGCGCAGATCACGGCCGTGGCCAGGGTGCGATGGGCGCGATGGCTCATCTCTTGGTGGTACCCGCGAGCTGGCGTCCCCTCCCAGCGCAGTCAAACAGCGTGAGGTTGAGGAGAACATGGCCGGGGGTGCTGGTCCCGGGAAGCTCGACGGTGCGCACCGCGGGCGAGTCGGGCAGCTGTGGGTGCGGTCTGTCCGCTGGCTGCCACTGTGCCGGTGACACCGCCCGGCAGGAGCCGATCACGGCATCGATCGCGCGGTTGCCGCCGCGGGCGGAGTAGATGCCGCCCAGCAGGACGTGGCGGGCCAAGCCCTGGGCCACCAGGCGCCCCAGCGAGCGGCCGTCCAGGACAGGATCGGTGCCTCCGTATCCGGCCAGGGACGCCGCCCGCAGGCCGAGCAGGATCATCGGCGCGGCGGTGACCGAGCTGACGGTGAGCAACTCGAAGCGTCGGCCCGGCCGGTGCAGACGCAGATAGCGCATCAGGGAACGGTCCTGGCGAGCACCGGCCGGGGTCAGGCCGACGCCTCCGTGACCCGCCAGCTGGTGCAGGCCGGCAGCCGGGAACGTTCCCTCCACCGGGGCGTGCCAGACCGTGGTGGAAAATGCACCGGGCGCCACCAGCAGCGCCACGAGGCCGACCACGAGCGCCCAGCGCGCCGCGGGATGTCGCGCCGCTGCGGCGACGGCTCCGGCCACGATGGAGACCGCGACCAGCGCCGCGAGGATCGGCGGCCACCAGTCCAGGTAGTGCTCGCGGCCCAGCAGCACGATCTCCACCACGGCTGTGGCTCCCAGAGCCCCGGCCCCGATGGCCAGCCGCCAGCGCTCCCAAGCACCGCGCCGGAGGATCGATGCCGCGCCCGCCCCGGTCAGTGCGGCGACGCTCGGCGCCAGGGCGGAGCTGTAGTAGGGGTGGATGATGCCCTTCGAGAAGCTGAGGATCAGCGCCTCGATGGCGAACCAGCCCCCGATGACGATCAGAAAGGCCAGGCGCGGGTCGCCGCGGCCGGACAGGCTCAGAGCGAGCGCCAGGGTGCCCAGCACCGCAAGCGGCAGCATCCAGCCCCCCTGGCTTCCCAGCCCGACGCCCAGCAGGCGCGTGGGCCCGGCGGGTCCGCTGAACGCGGTGGGCACCGATGATCGGGACGGCCGGGCGGCCTGGCGTGTCCCGCGGGCGGGGTGGCGGGGCACGATGTGGGGGACGCGGCCGGGCCCTCCGTTCTGACCACCCACGCGACCGAGCCCGTTGTAGCCGAGCGTCAGCCCGAACTCCGAGTTGTCGGTCGTGTCGCCCACGAACGGGCGTTGTGATGCGGGCGTCAGCTCCACGAAGCTCAGCCAGGCGACGGACACCACCGCCACCGCCAGACCGGCGATGGCCAGGTCCAGCAGCCGACGCAGCCGAGGCACCGGCGCGCAGGCGAGATAGCCCAGCGCCAGGCTGGGCACGAGCAGGTAGGCGGCGAGCGCCTTGGTGTTGAAGGCAAGTCCGATCAGCACGCCGCAGGCCAGCAGCGTCCGTCGCCGACCGGTCTCCGCCGCGCTGACCCCCGCGGCAGCGGCGAGCGTCATCAGCAGGATGAGCATCGCGTCGGGGTTGTTGTCGCGCCCCACGGCGACGAAGGCGGGGAAGGTGGCCAGGGTGGCGGCGGCCAGGACGCCGGTCCAGGCACCGAAGCGTCGGGACACCGCGCGGTAGACGACGGCGACCGCCGCGACCACCGCCAGGGCCTCCGGGATCAGCAGGCTCAGGGGGTCCAACCCGAACATCCAGGCGCTGATCGCCTGGGTCCACGGAGCGATAGGGGGCTTGTCGAGCGAGACCAGCCCGCCCGGATCGAAGGCCAGATAGGCGAAGTTGTGCAGCGAGCCGAGCATCGATCGGACGCCGGCCGAGTAGTAGACGTTGGCAAAGCCGTTGGCCGACAGCCGGTGCACCTCGAGCACGGCCGACAGCGCCAGGACACCCACCATGGCCACACGGGGAGCGGTGAGCCACGCCGGCCCCGGCCAGGCGGGCGGGTCGTGGGAGTGGGTGGGGGGGGTCGGCTTCGCTGGGTCAGACATGTTCAGGCGAGGTTCGCGGTGAGCAGGCGGCGATCGGCGAGGATCTGAAAGGCTGTGACGATGCCAGAGATCGCGACCCCCGCGCCTCGCCCACTGCCCAGCGCGCGCGTACCCGCCGTCCTGGTGACGCTGGTGGCCCTGGTGCTCCTGATCGTCGGCGCGAGCCTCTCTCAGGCCGCGGCGCCCTACCCACCGGCCCCCTACTCCGAGCTGATTCGTCAGATAGACGCTCACCAGGTCAAGCGCGCCGTGATCTCCAACAAGGCCCATACGGTCAAGGTCAGACTGACCGACGGACGCCGCGAGCTGGTCACCTTCACGGCGGCTCAGAGCGCTGAGCTGCGGGCCAAGCTCAAGGCGGCGGGCGCGAAGGTCAAGTTTGCCCGCCAGAAGAAGAAGAGCGGAGGCGGTCACCCGCTGCGCTACGCCGCTGGGGCTGGGCTGCTTCTGCTGGTGGCCGCCGGCGGGGGCTTCTATGTGGTCAGTCGCCGCCGCCAGGTGGCCGATCCGGTGCGCGACGATCCGGCGGCTGCGGCCGGACCGCCCCGCGAGGCCGATCGCACCTAGCTCCCGGCGACCGGCTGTGGCTGGTCCCCGCGTCGCCACGAGCGGCCTGTACCCGGCGTAGAGCCACTCTTCGGTGGCTCTTATGTCCTTCGATGCTGGCGTTTACCCAAGGCAGTCAAGGTCACTGAGCGACACAAGTCCCGCCTTCGACCTAGGAGAACCTGCCATGAACCTTTCGCACCTCAGGAGCCGGACCACGGTCGGCGTGAGCTGCGCGCTGGCCGGTGCGGCGTTTGGCATCGCCAGCGTCGCGGCCGCACCCAAGCACAAGAAGACGCAGTCGCGCACGGCCCAGACCAACAATGTCCGCAACCACCGCGGGGGGCCCGATGGGCCGATGCGCTTCGGTGGACCGCCGGTGCACGCCACGGCCGTGGTGCTCAACCAGGCGGGCAACGCCTACATCACCGTGACCGAGGACTCCGGTGCCTACAAGTCCCTGAACGCCAACACCCTCGTTATCTCCGAGGGCGTCAACAACGTGCCCTACCAGGACGCGACGCTGACGATCCCCGCGGACGCCAAGGTGTACCGCAACGACGTGGCAGCCAAGCTCAGCGACCTGAAGCCCGGTGACCGGGTGCACGTGTCGCAGTCCACGCAGGGCACCTTCGTCAGCGCCGATGACGCCGCCCACCAGCGTCGCGGCCACGGCGGGCCCGGGCACCACGGTGGGCCGGATGGTCCGGGCGGCTTTGACGGTCCGCCGCCCCCGCCCCCAGGCCCTGCCCCCGCTGGTCCCCCCGCCAGCGGTTAGGACCGGCGCGAAAGCGCCCTCTAAACCCAGACCGAGAACACTCTGCCCCACGCCCCCGGTCGCCATGTACCACGCGACCGGGGGCGGGGCGGTTTGCCCTCCCGCCCCCGACCTGACATAACAAGCGCGCCATGAGAATGCTGATCGCCGATGACGACCGTGCCGTCCGCGACGCCCTCAGGCGCGTGCTGTCGCTGGCCGGCTACGACGTGATCGTGGCCGAGGGCGGCGGTGAGGCCCTGACCCAGGCGCGCACCGCGGCGCCGGATGCGATCGTGCTCGACATCGGCATGCCTGATCTCGACGGCCTCCAGGTGTGCCGGGCCCTGCGCGACTCTGGGGACCGGGTGCCGATCCTGATGCTGACCGCCCGCGACGCGGTAGAGGACCGCATCGACGGTCTCGACGCGGGCGCCGACGACTATCTGGTCAAGCCCTTTG
>DASYID010000134.1:0-14251 GCA_036252775.1 Solirubrobacteraceae bacterium | reverse complement strand
ATACGAGCTCCCAGGTCCGGGGCAGCGAGCCGCGCTCGATGTCGAGCCGGTGCAGCTCGGCGTCGGGCGCCCGGTGGCGGGCCCGAGCCAGGGCCTCCGGCGAGACGTCCGCACCCGCAACCTGCGGCGCTCGTCCGCCCGCCCGCAACAACGAGAAGTTGTGACCGGCGCCGCATCCGACATCCAGGGCATCGTGGTAGTCGAGCTCGGTGAGCAAGCCGGCCAGCAGACGGCGCAGATGTCGGTGCACCGGGCCGGAGCCCTGCAGGTCGCCGTACACCTCCCGCCAGACCGCGTCGTAGGTGCCCGCAGAATCACCGCGGTCGAGCCCAGTCATAGCGCTCCTCTCCGGGGCAACGCTGCGCCGCCCGCCGCCGTCAGGCGGCGCATCAACACGTGGTCGGCGCCCCGGGCCACCGGCGCGTATCCGGCGGCGAGCGTCCAGCGTTCGGTGATGCCGCCATCGCGCGGCGGGATGCCGCGGCCCACCAGCACGAGGTCATAACCGCCACGGCGCAGGGCCGTCCGATAGCCAGCGGCGGTGCGATAGTGGCGCAGGAAGCCGCCGTCCCAGGGGCCCACGTAGTTCACCCGGTTGTCTAGGCGCGGTCCGAACATCGCGAGCACCGGCACGCCAGCGGCACCACTGAAGCCCCCGGCGATCCCGATGCGCCGGTGAGAGGGGGCGTGGGCAGCGACCCAGTCGACGGTGGGATCGGCATGCCGGTAGCGAGCGTCGTTGAAGGCCCGCTGCTGACGCTGCCCGAAGCCGAGAGCGAGCAGCCCCAGGACAGCGAACCCGGCGCCGCGCAGCGTACGGCCACGGCCCCTCAGGACCCGGGCCGTGCTTACTGTCGCCGCGAGGACGACGCCCAGGATGACCAGCAGACCGGTGCCGACCAAGAGGTTTGAGGCCGACACCGCCACCCCCTGGGTCACCGCCGACCACACGCCGACGACGGCCGCCAGCTCGAACGCCCGTCTGACCCCAGGGATGCCTCCTGCCGTGCTGGCGCACAGGGCGGCGGCTACCAGCAGGGCCGGGGCGGCCCAGCGGGCGTTCTCGATCACCAACGCCAGTGACGGTGCACCGGGGAAGCCAAACGCCCCCCCGGGCGTGATCAGATAGACCACGAAGACCAACACGGCACCGAGGGCGAGGGCGGTCACGGGTCCCAGAGGGTGGCGTGCGTTCGCGCTCGGCCGGCGCCGGGAGAGCAGCAGGCGGACCACGGTCGCCACCAGGCCGAGGCCCAGGATGGCGCCCGGCAGTCCGAACGCCGCTCGCCACGCGGGCAGCACCGAGTGGCTGAGAACGTGACCGCTGAACAGATAGCCGCCCACCGTGAAGTCGTAGTGCGCGCGGACCGGGTCCTCGGGCGCCGAGAACACGCTCATCCCGCCGAGCCGGACAGGCACAGGGAAGAAAGGGTCGCCCGTCTGGACCCAGTTGCGAACCAGCCAGACGCCGCCGGCGGCCAGGACCAGGCCCACCAGCCCGGCCAGCGTGCCGAGCAGCTGGCGCGGACGGCGGTCGACGAGCAGCGTGCCCCCCGCCCACAGGGCGAGCGTCACGGCCACGGCGGTGATCCCGTTCCAGCGCGCGCCGAAGGCCAATCCCAGTCCCAGGCCCGCGATCACCAGATCCGCGCGACGCCCGAGGCGCCGGTGACGCAGCAGGAACAGGACTCCGGTGCCGAGCATGGCCAGCATCAGCGGGTCCGGCTTGACCCGGTCCAGGCCGGTGACCAGGACGGCCTGCGTGCTGAGCAGCAGACCCCCGAACAGCACGGCCGTCGCGCGGGGGGCGGCGAGCTCACGGGCGATCGCGTAGACCGAGACGCCGACCAGCACGAGCAGCGGGACGTTGGTCAGGCGCACGAACGCGTCGTTGTGCCAGGGCAGCGTCGCGGCCAAGAAGATCACGTCGCCGGTGTTGGGATAGGTGCCCACCGGGAAATCCGGGACGAGCACGTTGTTGGCCCACAGCGTGCCCATCTGGATCCAGCGCGCGACGCCCGGGAGATGGAACAGCGTGTAGTCGGAGGCCACCACGCCGCTCGTGGCATAGGCGCGGAGGAAGCCCGCGGCGTAGACCAGCACGGGCGCCAGGCCGAGGGTGGCCAGCCCCCAGGAGACCGGGCCGCTGCGCGGCGCCGGGGGAAAGCCGTCCGTCGGCGGGGGGTGGCCAGCCGGCTCGGCCAGCCTCCGGTGCCCAGCGAGCGTCGCGACAGCCACCAGGGCGGCGGCGGCGAGGACCGAAGCCGGGGAGAGGATGCCCAGGCCCAGTGGCCCAACGTGGACCGCCACGATCTCGGCGAGCAGCAGGCACGACGCGGCCAGGGCCCGCGCTGCTCCGGCCAGGTGGGCCATCCGGTCGCGCATCATCACCGCGACCGACCACCCCAGTAGTCCCAGGGTTGCCGCCAGCCAGGCCGCCCCGGCGAGGTAGTCCGCTAGCGCCATCCTGCAAGGATCGCAGCGTGACCGGGGCCCCCACGTCCGCCGTGCCCGCGCGCCCCTGCCTGGTGTGCCGGGGACCCGGGCCGTTCGACCCCCTGTATGGGCGCGCCGGATACACCCTCGTGCGCTGTCGGGTCTGTGGACTCGTCTTTCAGCATCCCCAACCCGACGAGCGCACCCTGGCGGAGGCCTACTACCACGACCCGCGTTTCACCGAGGCGCTGTTCGGCCCCCTGCGCGGGTGGACGCTGCAGCAGGCCGAGGCGAAGCTGCCGGCGTTGGAGGCGGCGGCCGGACCCCTCGTCCCCGGTCGGGCGTTGGACGTCGGCTGCTCCTCGGGCGCCTGGTTGGAGGTGAGCACCGCCCACGGATGGCGGGCGACCGGGGTCGAGCCCGGTGTCCACACCGCACGGGCGGCACGCGAGCGGGGCCTGGACGTGCGGGAGGGCACCCTGGCCGACGTGGCGGGGCGGCTGGGGAAGGAGCGCTTTGACCTGATCACCTTCTGGGACGTGCTCGAGCACGTGCGCGACCCGGGCCTCGAGCTCGAGCTGGCCGCGGGACTGCTGGCTCCGGGCGGCGTGCTGGCGGCGAGCATGCCCAACATCGAGGGGCTCTACCCCCGGCTGACCTACCGCCTGCTCACCGGCCCGACGGGCGCCTGGGAGCACCCCGAGCTGCCCGTGCACCTCTACGACTTCAGTCCCGCCACCATCTCCCAGCTGCTCGTCCGCAGCGGCTATCGGGTGCTGGGGGTGAGCACCTCGGCGATCCCCTTCTCCTTCTACCGGAGAACGTCGCTGTCAGACGAGATGCTGGGCTTCGGCCGCCGAGCCCGGCTGGTGCGCGCGGCCTTCGGCGCACTGGCGCTTGTCGCCTACCCCCTGGCGCGGGCGCGGGATCGCGGCAACCAGATGGTGGTGGCGGCCCGCGTAGGCTAGGCGCCGTGGAGCTCTCCGAGGCGCTCGAGCAGGCAGGCAGGCTGTGGTGGTATCACTCGATGGAGCTCGCTCCCGGCCACGTGACCGACGGCATGTTCGACCTGCGGCCGTTCGTGGGTCGCTACGGACTACCGGAACGCATGGATGGTCTGCGCGCCCTGGACATCGGTACCTGGGACGGGTTCTGGGCGTTTGAGATGGAGCGCCGTGGCGCCGAGGTGACCGCCCTGGACCTCGACAGCGAGCTGGATCTGGACTGGCCTCCGCGGCGGCGCGGTGAGGCGGACCCGGACGTGCGCCGTGGGGCTGGCTTTCGCCTCGTGCACGAGCTTCGCGGCTCCTCGGTGCTTCGCGTCGAGCGCAACCTGTATGACGCCCGCCCGGAGGACCTCGGAACCTTTGACCTGATCTTCTGCGGCTCGGTGCTTATGCACCTGCGCGACCAACTGCTCGCGCTCGAGCGGATCGCCGACCTGTGCCGGGGCCGGTTCATCTGCGCCGAGGAATACGGCCCACTCGTCGGGCTGCTGCCCTTTCCCGCCGTTCGCTACCGACCCGACCGCCACGCCTCGGTGGTGTTCTGGGAGCCCTCGGTGCGCACGTGGCGCCGGATGCTGTGGACGGCGGGCTTCGATCGCGTCCAGCAGCGGGGACGCTTTCGCCTGCGCTCCCGGCGGGGGTTCTCGGTGCGCCACGTGGTGCTGCACGCCGAACGCGACGCCGGGGGCGGGCGTCAGGGCAGCGGGCCGGGGGCCAGCACGCGGTAGACGGCGGCGCAGCCGAAGCGCCGCGGCGCCGAGACCGCGGCACCCAGCTGGGTCGCCAGCGAGGGGGCGGCGTGGCAGTCGGCCAGCACGAAGCCCGCCCCGGTGGCCGTGACCAGGGCCCGGGCTCGGGTGGGGCTCAGGCGTCCCGCGAACAGGGCGTCGGCCTGGGCGCTGCGCGCCGGGTACTCCGGAGTCCAGGTGGGGTGCCCGGCCCAGGTGCCGCGGCCTGAGTAGGCGGGGACGGCGGTGGCGAGCGTGCCCCGGGCCAGGACTCCGCCCGGGCCCGGTTGGGTGGCCAGGTAGCGCAGGGCCCGTCCCTCGTCGGCGGCGAGGAAGTGCAGGGCGGACTCCTCCTCGGTGCGCTGGAGGTAGTAGAGGCTGCCGGGGACGGTGAGGGCCAGCACTGCTACCGCGGCCAGCGCCACCGCTCCCCTCCGGCCCAGCCCGAGAGCTCGCCGTCCCAGCCCGAGAGCTCTCCAGCCGTTGACGGTGAGGATGGCTAGCGGCAGGCTCAGGCCCACGAAGGCGTGAAAGAACCACGAGGTCTGCAGGGCCAGGTAGACGACGGCCGCGCACACCGGCCACAGCCGCAGCAGGCGCTGCTGGGTGTCCAGTCCCCGCCCGGGCAGGCCGGGCAGCGCGGCGAGCACCACCGGTGCCAAAGCCACCCACAGCCACGACCCGAAGTGGTGAAAGCCGTTGGGGTGGGCGACGGTGTGCCACGAGGAGGGGAGGCGCGAGAGCACGAAGTAGTAGGCGATCGGTGCGAGCGTGGCCCCGACCGGCACCACCAGCGTGCGCACACGGGCCCAGTGGCGCCCCCAGACCACGATCGCCGCGCTGAGCACGAGCAGTGTCAGGCCCTGCCAGGGGTGCAGCCAGGAGGCGGTCAGTCCGGCCAGCGACGTCCACGCCACCGTGCCTCGGCCCGCGCGGCGCGAGCCCGCCGCGGGACCGTCGAGCAGGCGCTCCAGCCCGCGGCCCGCGCGGCGCGAACCCGCCGCGGGACCGTCGAGCAGGCGCTCCAGCCCCAGCAGGTACACGGGCATGGCGGCGACGCTCAGGGCGGCCGCCCCGGCCAGGTAGTTGCCCGCGAACATCTCAAAGCCCACCACCTGGGTTCCGAACTGCAGTGCGGGGCCTCCCAGGCCGAGCCAGTCGATCAGGGGCACGGCCGGGGTGAGGGTGAACAGCGCCAGCGCGAGTGCCCCGGCGCGGGCCAATGGTGCGTCGACCAGGCGCCGAACGTAGGCGCCGAAGCCCAGCAACAGGGCCAGCGCCCAGATCGGCTTCCAGGCCAGCAGCGAGAGCTGGAGGCTCAGCCCGAGCCGCCAGGCCAGGCCCGAGAGCGCGAAGACCGGGTGCAGGAACAGATGCGGGTCCGAGCGCAGATCGAACTGGTTGGCGAGTAGAAGGTGCTCACCGGAGTCGCGGATCCAGGCCAGGTACTGCAGCTGGTCGGGCACGTCGGGCCGGTCGACGCCGGTGAAGAAGCGCCCGCCCGAGCCGAGGCCCAGACCGCCCGACGTGTGCACGAAGAGCACGGCCAGGGGAGCCAGCGCCCAGAGGCCAAAAGCCACCCCCACCACGCGCTCGGCCCACGATGCGGTGCGCCAGGCGCGGAGGATCCGCGACCGCCGCGACCAGGTGGACCCGCGGTCCTCGCTTGACACCGTGGCGAGCACCGGCGGGCGCAGTCTGGCACACGACGAGCGGCGTGCCGGTGCGCAGCTGCCGCCAGCTCCCGGAGGCGTTCGCTGCGGGCCCTAGAATGGCCGCATGTCGGGTCATTCCAAGTGGGCCTCGATCAAGCACAAGAAGGCAATCGTCGACTCGCGTCGCGGCCAGCAGTTCACCAAGCTCGCCCGGGCCATCACCGTGGCCGCTCGCGAGGGTGGGGGGGACCCGGAGGCAAACGCGGCCCTGGGCAACGCGGTGCAAAAGGCGCGCGAGGCCTCGATGCCCAAGGACAACATCGAGCGCGCGATCGCCAAGGGAACCGGGGCGGGGGCCGACGCCGACGCCGTCGAGGCGGTGGCCTATGAGGCCTATGGCCCCGGCGGGGTCGCCCTCTATGTGGACGCCCTGACCGACAACCGCAACCGGACCGGCGCCGAGGTCCGCCATCTCCTGGGCAAGCACGGGGCCAGCCTCGGCCAGCCCGGCTCGGTGGCCTACCTGTTTGAGCTGCGCGGCATGGTGGTGGTCGACGCGGATACCTACACCGAGGAGGACCTGCTGCCGGCGATCGAGGCAGGGGCGCTGGACATCGTCGCCGACGAGGACACGTTGGAGGTCATCACCGAGCCCGCGGCTCTGCGCGCGGTGCGCGAGGCGCTCGAGCAGGCGGGGGTGCAGATCGAGAGCGCCGAGGTGGGTCAGCGGCCCACCACCCGCGTGGCGGTGGACGAGGACACCGCGCGTCAGCTGTTCAGGCTGATCGAGTCCCTGGAGGACAATGACGACGTCAGCGCCGTGCACGCCAACTTCGAGGCTTCGGCCGAGGTCATCGAGCGGGTCGCTGGCTAGCCCGGAGCCCGCCAAGCTCCGCGCCTAGTCCTACTCGGGGGCCTGCTCGTCTCGGCGGCGGGCGCGAAACAGGGCCACCGGGTCACGAATGCCCTTCAGGCGGCGCTTGCCGGCAAAGGACCACCGGTAGTGCTCCTCGGCCGTCTCATGCACTTCGGAGGTGGCCAGCACGCTGCCGGGCCGCGCGACGCCGGTCACCCGGCTGGCCAGGTTCACGGGCTGCCCGTACCAGTCGCCCGCCTGGCGCAGGGCGGGGCCACAGGCGACCCCGACCCGCAGCTGGGGGAAGTCCTGGCCCTCGGCGTCGGCGGCCGCCACCAGGTCCAGCGTGCTGTCGAGCATCGACTGGGTGCTGGGGGCGGCAAGCATCACCGCGTCGCCGATCAGCTTGACCAGGCGCACCGGCGGACGCATCGTCTCGGTCGTCAGCTCGGCCAGGCGGCCGGCGATGCGGCCGAGCTCGTCCGCGGGCACCTCCTCGCCCACCCGGGTGAAACCGACCAGGTCGGCGAAGGCGATGGTCACGTCGCGTGCCCCCGGCAGGCGCCCCGAGGCGCGCTCGGCGGCGCTGATCGCCTCGCCACGAGCCATCTGGCGCAGGTGGACCCTGAGCATCTGGCTGAGCATGGGCTCGGTCAGCGGCATCAGGCGGGAGACCGCGTCGGCGTAGCGCAGCGCCAGGTCCTGCTCGCTGGCTCCCGGCTCGAGCACGAGCTTGAGCACGAGCGTGCGCATCGCCTCCGCTGCCTGGGCGAATCCGCGGCCGAAGATGCGAGTGATGTCGAGCATGTCCTCGGTCGGGAGCCCGGCGTCTCGAAAGGTGCGGGCCAGGCGCGCGCCCTCGAGGTCGGCCTCGGTGTAGGCACATTCGTCGGGATCGGGGACCGGCAGGCCGTGGCTGCGTCGCATGGCGGTCAGGAACTCCGCGTCCAGGCCGGTCAGCGCCACCACCTGATGGCCCGTGTACTTGGGCAGGCCGCCGATGGCCAGCTCGGCGGGAAGGAAGATCAGGCTGTCCTCGCGCACCGCGCGGCGCAGCTCCTCGAGCGACACCCCGCGTCCCTCGAGATCTTCCAGCAGCGCGCGCCGGGCGTCACGGGCGGGCCCGTCCAGTCCGTCGAGCAGGCCCTCGGCCGCAAAGTCGGTCATCGGGGCCACGCTACTCAAACGGCGCGGGCAGGCGTCCGCCCGGCCACGGAGAATCCCGGCACGATGATCGTCCTCGGGATCGACCCTGGCACGGCCAGCACCGGCTACGGGGTCGTGTGCCGGCGCAGCGGGCGGCTGGCCGCGCTGGACGGCGGGGTGATAGGCACCCGGGCGGGGGTCAGCGCGGAGCGACGACTGGCCTCCATCCACGGCCGGGTGCTGGACCTGATCGACGAGCACAGCCCCGACGCGATGGCTCTGGAGGACGTCTACTTCGGCCAGAACGTGCGCAGCGCGTTTGCCGTCGGGCAGGCCCGGGGCGTGATCATGCTCGCGGCTGGTCTGCGCGGGCTGACGTGCTCCTCCTACACCCCCCAGCAGGTCAAGGGAGCGGTGTGCGGCCACGGCCGGGCCGACAAGGACCAGGTGGGACGCATGGTCCAGGCCATGCTGGCGCTGCCCGGAGTCCCTTCCAGCGATCATGCCTCAGACGCCCTGGCCGTCGCCATCTGCCACGTCAACCGGGCGCCGCTGGCCTCCGCCGTGGCCGGGGCGTTGTAGCGATGATCGCGCTGGTGCGGGGTGAGCTGGCGGTGCGCGGCGAGGATCACGTGGTGATCATGTGCGCCGGGGTCGGATATCGCCTGGCCGTCTCCCGCGAAACGCTGGCCCGGCTGCCGGCCGTCGGGCAGCAGGCCACCCTGAACACCCATCTGATCGTGCGCGACGACAGCCTGTTGCTGTACGGCTTTCACTCGGAGATAGAACGCGAGCTGTTCTTGATGCTGCTGTCGGTGCAGTCGGTTGGTCCCAAGGTGGCGCTGGCCACGCTGTCGGGCGGTCCACCGTCAGAGCTGCTAGGCGCCCTGGCCGCCGGGGACGCCAGCCGCTTTCAGGCCGTGCCCGGAGTGGGCAAGCGCACGGCCGAGCGGATCATCGTCGAGCTTCGCGAGAGGGCACTGGGCAGCTCGGAGTCCGCCGATCCGATCGTCGTCACCCGGGGTGATGACCCTCGACGCATCGCTCGCGAGGGGCTGGTGGAGCTGGGATTCGTGCCCGCCGAGGTCGATCAGCTGCTGGCCGGCGCCGAGGGCGACACGGCGCAGGAGCTGATCTCCGCCGCGCTGAGGCTGTCCCACGGCCGCGCCGCCCGGAGCTAGCGAGCCCCCGCCATGACCGAGGCCCGCATCCAGACTCCCTACCTGACGCCCGAGGACGAGCTTGACCGCTCGCTGCGACCGCGTCGTCTGAGTGACTTCGTAGGGCAGGCCAACCTCAAGGAGCAGCTCGAGGTGGCGATCGCGGCGGCGCGCGGGCGCGAGCACGAGGCCCTGGACCACCTGCTGCTGGCGGGACCCCCGGGGCTGGGCAAGACCTCGCTGGCCCAGATCGTCGCCACCGAGCTCGATGTCCCGTTCGTGTCCACGGCGGGGCCGGCCCTGGAGCGCAAGGGCGATGTCGCCGCCTGGCTGTCGGCGCTGGAGCCCCGCAGCGTGTTCTTCGTCGACGAGATCCACCGCCTGCCCCGGGCCCTGGAGGAGACCTTCTACCCGGCGATGGAGGACCACCGTTTGCCGATCACCGTCGGCGTTGGCGCCGGGGCGCGAGTGGTGACGATCGACCTACCGCCGTTCACCCTGATCGGGGCCACTACTCGGGCGGGCCTGCTGACCACTCCGCTGCGCGACCGCTTCGGCATCCAGGCCCGCCTGGAGCCCTACAACGTCGAGGACCTGGCGACGATCGTCAAGCGCTCGGCCGGCATCCTCGGCATCGCCCTGGAGGACGACGGCGCTCGAGCCATCGCGGCGCGCAGCCGCGGCACGCCTCGCGTGGCCAATCGCCTGCTCAAGCGGGTCCGCGACTACGCCGACGTGCGCACGGCGGGCGTGGTCGACGCCGATGCCTCCCGCGCCGCCCTGGACCTGTTGGAGGTCGACGAACGGGGCCTGGACCGCCTGGACCGCGAGATCCTGACCTCCATCTGTGAGAAGTTCGGCGGCGGGCCCGTGGGCCTGTCGACGCTCGCCGTGGTGGTCGGGGAAGAGCAGGACACGATCGAGGACGTCTATGAGCCCTACCTGCTGCAGTGCGGGCTGATCAAGCGCACTCCGCGTGGGCGGGCCGCCACGCCGGCTGCCTTTGCGCACCTGGGGCTCGAGCCACCGCGCGAGCCCTCGTTGTTCTAAACCGCCCTCGTTCGGGTGCGGGGGGCGCCGCTACCCTCCAGGCCATGGCCCACCCCTTCATCTGCCCCAACTGTGGGCACCGGTCGAGCGAGACCGATCGCAACGCCGGCTTTCGCCGCGAGGCCAAGGGCTGCGCGAAGTGCGGCTTCGCGTTTCTGTTCGAGCTGCTCGACGACTATTACCCGGCCCCCGACGCGGCGTTCTTCGTGTGCGATCGCGACGCCCAGGTGATCGGTTGCGGCCGCGGCTCCTTCGAGCTGACCGGCCTGCACGAGGAGCAGGTCGTCGGGCGGCCGGTCCAGACGGTGCTCGGACTGCGCTTCGACAACGGCGCCGACCACATTCAGACCGTCCTGGAATGGGGCGTACGGGCGTTGGACAAGCCCGTCCAGGTCAACGCCGAGGGCGACATTCCCGCCCGCGCGAAGGCGGATCTGTTCCCGGCCTACGACGATGACGGTGGGCTGCTGCTCGTGCTCACCCCGGACAAGTAACGTGCCTGACCGATGAGCGACCGACGGCGCAACATCTTCGTCCTGACCAGCGTCCTCGGACTGCTGATCGCCTCCCTGGTGGTGATCTTCGGCGTCCCCGGCGCGACTTCGGCCATCAAGACCCGCCTGGGCCTCGATCTCAAGGGCGGCGTCGAGCTCGTCTACCAGGGCAAGCCGACCAAGCAGTCCCTGGTCACCCCCGACGCGCTGAACCGCGCCATCGACATCATGCGCCAGCGCGTAGACGCCCTGGGCGTGGCCGAGCCCGAGATCCAGCGCTCGGGAACCAACCAGATCGTCGTCGATCTCCCCGACGTCAAGAACGCGGCGCGGGCCGAAGCCCAGGTGGGTCAGGTGGCCCAGCTGTTCTTCTACGACTGGGAGCCCAACGTGATCGGTCCGAGCGGCTCGCCCGCGCCGACCGACGCCGCCGTCACCGGGGGGGCAAGCGCGGGCAGCCAGGCCGCCGCCCTGTCGCAGTACGACGCGGTCATTCGCGCCTCCAAACGGCCCGCCATCAACCGGCCCAGCAACACCACCAACGGCACCTACTACCTGGTCGATGACAAGTCTCAGACCGTCCTGCGGGGCCCCGAGGACTCCCAGTCCAACCTGCTGAGCGACCAGTCGCGGCCGGCCGCCAGCCGCGTGGTGGAGGTCAAGCCGGGCACCGTCGTCGTGCAGGCCGAGCAGCCGACGACCAAGGCTCACGGGATCGCTCCGCGCTACTTCGTCCTCAACGACGACCCCGCGCTGAAGGGCACCGACATCAAGGACCCCCAGCAGAACTTCGACAACGGCACCGGCGGCAGCGGCCAGCCGATCGTCACCTTCAACTTCACCGACTACGGCCGCGGGGTCTGGCAGCGGGTGACGCGGGGAATCGCCCAGCGGGGCGCGAACTTCCTGGTCCCCCCGGGCAACCCCCCGGACTCGGCCTTCCAGCACTTCGCCATCGTGCTGGACAACAAGCTCATCTCCGCCCCCTACATCGACTTTCACCAGAACCCTGACGGGATCGACGCAGCCAACGGCTCCCAGATCCAGGGCGGCTTCACCATCGATAGCGCGCAGACGCTGGCCAACCTGCTCAAGAGCGGGGCCCTGCCGATCAAGCTCCAGCTCATCTCTCAATCCCAGGTGTCGGCCACCCTGGGCAAGCAGGCCCTCAACCAGGGCCTGATCGCCGGCCTGGTCGGCTTCGCCGTGGTGGCGCTGTTCCTGGTCGTCTTCTATCGCGTGCTGGGGGTCATCGCGGTGGGAGCGCTGCTCGTCTACTCGTTGTACTTCTTCGCCCTGATCAAGCTGATCCCGATCACCCTCACGCTGCCCGGCATCGCCGGTCTGATCCTGACCATCGGCGTGGCGGCGGACGCGAACATCGTGATCTTCGAGCGCGTCAAGGAGGAGATCCGCGCCGGGCGCTCGATCGCCGCCGGCATCGCGGCGGGTTACAAACGCGGCTTCGCGGCGATCGTCGACGCCAACATCGTCACCTTCATGGCCGCGTTCATCCTGTTCATGCTCGCCACCGCGGGCGTGAAGGGCTTCGCCCTGGTGCTGGGTATCGGCACCGTGGTCTCACTCTTCACGGCGGTGCTGGCCACGCAGGCGATCCTCGGGTCGATGGGTCGCTCGCGCACCATCTCCAGCCCAGCCGCGCTGGGCGCCAGCCCGCGCACTCGCAGCTGGACGTTCGACTTCATGGGCGCCTCGAAGTGGTTCTTCTCCCTGTCGGGGACGATCCTGCTGGTGGGTGCGCTGGCCATCGGGGGCAACGGGCTGAAGTTCGGCATCGACTTCGAGTCGGGCACCCGGATCAAGACCGCGCTGGTCAAGCCGGCCAACGAAGGCCAGGTGCGTGACGTGTTCCGGCAGGCCGGGTTCGCCGACGCCCAGATCCAGAAGATCACCGGTGGCGACGTCGGCGGGACCGGCTTTCAGATCTCCACCCGCACGCTGCAGCCCGGCACCGTGACCACGGTCAAGCAGGCCCTGGACCGGCGCTTCGGGACGCGCAACTTCTCCAACCAGTCGATCGGGCCGACGTTCGGCCAGACGGTGGCCAACAGCGCCATCATCGCCATCATCGCGTCGCTGCTGGTGATCGCTATCTACATCGCCCTGCGCTTTGAGTGGAAGTACGCGGTGCCGGTCATGATCGCCCTGATGCACGACCTGTTGATCACCGCGGGCGTGTACTCGCTCACCAACCGGGAGGTGACGACCTCGACCGTGGCCGCGTTGCTGACCATCCTCGGCTATTCGCTCTACGACACCATCATCGTGTTTGACCGGGTACGCGAGAACGTGCCCCGCATGCCGCGGGCGGCGTTCTCCCAGATCGTGAACCGCTCGATGTCGGAGGTGCTGACCCGGTCGCTGGCCACCAGCTTCTGCACCCTGCTGCCGGTGGCCAGCCTGCTGCTGTTCGGGGGCGAGACCCTCAAGGACTTCGCCTTCGCCCTGCTTGTGGGGGTCGCCTCGGGCGCCTACTCCTCGATCTTCATTGCCTCGCCAGTGCTCACCCACTGGAAGGAGCGCGAACCCGTCTACACCTCTCGGCGGCGGCGCATCGAGAGTGAGTCCGGTGGCGTGGTGCCTGCCTACGCGCTGCTGGGCAGCGCGGCCGCCGTCGAGGTTGAGCCCGACCCAAGCCGCCGCCGGCGCCGCGGGCGCCTGACCGCCCCCGAGGATCCCGAGCAGGGCGTGTCGCGCCAGGAGTTCGAGGAGCTCGTCCGCGACCTGCACGTCGACGAGCCCCCGGGGGCCTCCGGCCCCGGTCCGGCCGACGACCTGGCGCCCGAGGACGTCGTCATGCCCAAGCGTGCGGGCGGGGTGGACGGCATCGCCGGGGCTCCACAGCCCAAGCGCGCCAAGGCCAAGGCCAAGGACGCTGGCCGCCGACCGCGCAACCGCCGTCACGGGAGGTCACGCTGATGGGAATGCTCGCCTGGGTGATGATGGGCCTGGCCGTCTGGCACTACACGATCTTCTTGCCCGACCGCTTCTGGGGCGGCATCGTGGGCGCGTTGATGGGCGCTCTCGTCGGCGCGATCGTGGCCGGGCTGTTGATTCACCTCGCCCGCTCGGGCGTCTTGGCCGTGCCCGGCCGCAAGCAGACCGAGGTCCTCACCGTGCTGTACGCGGTCCCGGGCGCGATCGTGGGGATGGGTCTGACCTATCTGGAGGGCGCACGCCGCGAGCGCCGGTCGCCCCCCGCCTCGGGCTAGGAAGGTCCTAGCGCCCGCGTTTTCCGTCACCTGGCGGGCCTAACCTCGCCCGGTGTCAGCGAGCCGAGTTCCCGCCGCGCGTCTGAAGATCGGCCCCTGCCCTACGGCGGCCGTGCGCCGCCTCGAGCAGGAGCTGGGCATCGGCCCGGTGCTGGCCGAAGTCCTGGTCCGTCGCGGCCTGGACGATCTCGAGCAGGCCCGGCGCTGGCTGGCGGCCGACGTTCGCCACCCGGCCAGCGCCTTCACCGGCCTGGATAGCGCCGTCGCGTCGATCCTCGGCCATGTGCGTCGCGGCTCGCGCATCACCGTGCACGGTGACTACGACGTAGACGGAGTGTGCTCCACGGCGATCCTGCTCGCGGCGCTGCGCCGGCTCGGTGCCGACGCGGACTGGTATCTGCCCTCCCGCACCCAGGACGGCTACGGCCTGAACATGGCAACCGTCGCCCGGCTGGCCGAACGCGGGACCCAGCTGCTGATCACCGC